>JBGUZF010000159.1:0-24130 GCA_045222795.1 Bacteroidales bacterium | reverse complement strand
GCACAGACCACGCTGTCTATCACGGTGTCCACGTTGGGCCACACATGCAGGCTGAAGTGGTACAGGCTGTCGCACCCTTCGGCATTGGTGAGCATGAATACCGTGTCGCTGACCGCGTGGTCCACCTCGCTGCCGCAGATGATGTAGGGCAGTTGGTTCTCCACCACCGTGTCCGTAAACCATTCGGCAGTGGAATGCAGCACCGTGAGGCCTACATGGACAATGCTGTCGCACTGATAGCGTGTGCTGAAGTTGCCCGCGAGCGGCTGGCTCTCGGTGACGTATCCGCCGCCCCACGCATATCGGTCGCAGGCAGTGTCGTTCAGTGCGGTGTCTATGTTAGGGTGGACGGCGATGCTCATCAAGCTGTCTATCGTGTCGCCACAGTCGTTTATCATCCTCAGCGTGAACCACATCGTGCTGTCGTTCACTATGTTGTCGGGCACGTTCAGGCGGTACACCGAGTCGTTTATCTTCGTCATCCCGTCGCCTATGATGTCGCGGTATATCAGGTGGCAGGGTTGCGGTATCAATTCGGGACTGAGCGCCAGCTCCCATCCGAATATGTATCCGTTGTCGCCGTTCCAGCCGTCCATCACCTCTATGTACCACTGCCCGTTCAGCGGGCATCCTACCAGCGCGCTGAAGTTCTGCTGGGGCTTGTAGAAGTTCGTATGCGCTGCCACATTGCTGCTGTCTATCCTCCCGCTGTGCGCATGCCCGCTCCTGTATATGATGCCGTCGCCCGACGCATAGCTGAAACCGCTCGTCGTGTTGTTGCTCCAGCAGTAGTTCCACCCAGTTCCGGGACGGTTGCCGTATTGCGTCGAGTCACAGTCGTCCGACCCCTCGCCGTCTACAGGGTTGCCCAGGTAGGTGCTTGTCGCTACATTCGACGACGTCGTCGACCACCCGCGGTGGTTCGACGGTATGCTGCTTAGGCACGTGGCCGACCCGCTGCCGCCGTAATTCATTAGAGAGGCCGTCTGCCCGTTGGGACAGGTGATGCCTATGTATATGTCGCCTATCCAACTGTGTTCTATTTTCAGCTTCACGTACTTTATGTCCTGCACCGACGTGATGCTGCTGCCTGCGTTGAAGTCCGTGAAGGTCACCGTCGAGCGGTACGAGCAGCCCATCGAACCGCAGGGTATGCCGTCGGGCAGGAATGCCCGCCCGGCCTGGCTCATCGTCGTGTGCGGCTGGTATATCTGGGCGTTGTTGCCCGGCTGGTGTCCGAAGGTGACGGTGCGCTGCGCTCCCGCGCAGAGGTTGTTGGGCAGATTGATTGACACATAATTCTGTCCCGACGCCGTTACCCACAGCATCGCCCCAACCAATCCCATTATAAACCTAAATGCTTTCACCATCCAACACCCAACTCTTAACTCTTAACTCTTAATTCTTAATTCTTAATTCTTAACTCTTAATTCTTAATTCTTAATTCTTAATTCTTAACTCCCTACCTCACCACCTCTATCATTCCGTTTCTCTTCACCACTCCGTATTCGCTCATCGCCGCAAAGCGGTAGTAGTACGTCCCGTCGGGACTGTTCGTCGCGTTCGGGTCCCAGAAGTCTTCCTCCTTCCTGATGTCCCTCGCATGGAACACCCTCACGCCCCATTCGTTGTATATCCACACCTCGTTCACGGGGAATATCCCCATCTCCACCAGGTTCACCACCACCCACCGGTCGTTCTGCCCGTCGCCGTTAGGCGTCACGAGGTTCGGGAACTCCAGAAAGTCGTTCACTATCGTCACCGTGTCCCACGCCGTGTCGGTGCATATCTTCACCAGCGTGTCCGGTCCGTGGTGCAGCCAGAAGGCCTCGAGTTGCACTCCGTATTTGCCGGCCGTGTTCTCGTTCGGCTCGCCCCATTTGTATGTGGGGTTCTCCTCCGACGTCGTGTCCTGTCCGCCGCCGTAGGTGTCTATCGTCCATAGGTAGCTCAGCCCCTCGGGCTCGCTGAGGTTCTTGAAGGTCGTGCGCGAGTCGTGGATCGCCGGAATCTTTATCTCCCAGTCGAATGCCGGCCGCGGGTTCTCGAACACCCACACCGCATCCTCCTTCACCACCGTGTCCACGCAGCCGTTCACGCTCCCAGCCACCAGCATCACGCTGTACACCCCCGCCGAGTCTATCTCAAGGCTCCACTCGTCCGCCGTCGTGTCCACTCTCCACTCTCCACTCTCCACTCTCCACTCTCTCCATGCCGCCAGCTCCGTCGTGTCGCGCATCCAGAAGGTGTACGGCTCGCAGCCTAGCAGCACAGTGTCCGTGCTCCACTCGCTGTCGCCGTCCCTCAGGTGTATCTGCGGTATGAAGGCGCTGTCTATCATCCTCAGGCTCACATGCACCATGCTGTCGCAGCCGTTCGCCGCCAGGTGCGGACTGTCGAAGTCCATCGGCCCGCCGAAGTCTATGCCCTCGTACAGGAACTCGCTCCAGCGGCAGTACATCAAGGTGTCCACCGTGTCGTATGTCGGCAGGAAGGTGTACCGCACCTCCACCACGCTGTCGCAGCCGTCCGTCGTCGTCCCAAGTTCCGTAAACATCGTGTCGCTCACAAACACCTCCTCACCCCACCGCGCGGTGTCGCCCGCGCAAAGGGTGTCGTTAATGTTGGTGTATTTCGCCGAGAACCAGTGCACCGTGAAGGTACTGTCTATTGTGTCCCCGTTCGTGCCTATCACCCTCACCACATAGCCCATCGTCGTGTCGCCGCTCACCCCCTCAGGGCCGTGCAGCCAGTACGTCGAGTCATTCTCCTGACTCACCGACTCGCCCTCCACTATCCGCTGGCTCACCACGCCGCCCGCAGGCAGCAGCTCGCTGTTCAGCGATATCTCCCAGTTGAAGATGTATCCGTTGTCTCCGCCGTAGGCGTCCACAACCTCGATGCTCCAGTTGCCGTTCACAGGGCAGCCCACAAGCGAGCCGAAGTTCTGGTTGGGCTTGTAGAAGTTGGTGTGCGCCGCCACATTGCTGCTGTCTATCCTCCCATTGTGCTCGTGCCCGCTGCGGTAGATGATGCCGTCGCCCGACGCATAGCTGTATCCGTTCACAGTGTTGTTGCTCCAGCAGTAGTTCCAGCCCACACCCGGTTCGTTGCCGCTGGCAGTCGAGTCACAGTCGTACGTCGAGTTCGTGTAGTCATATGCGTTCCCGAGGAAGGTCCCCGACGACACATTACTCCCCGAGTTCCAGCTCCGGTACGCCGACGGCACCGAGCTCGTGCAGGCCGACGTGCCCGTGCCCTTCCAGTTCATCAGCGACGCCCGCTGACCGCTCGGGCACATGATGCCGATATAGATGTCGCCTATGTAGCTGTGCTCTATGTTGAGCCTCACAAAGTTGATGTCCTGCACAGTCCTCACCTGCAACGTCTCCGGGAAACCCTCGAAGGTCACCGTCGAGCGGTAGAAGCACGAGCCGTTGCACGGCTCACCGTCGGGCAGAAAAGCCCGCTCGCCCACCGACAGGCGGCTCACCAGGTTCCTCACCACAACCTCTCTCTCTTCGTCATAACCGATGCCCACCCTTATCGAGTCGCTCATGCACGACGACGTGTCAACATCCACGCTGACAATTTGCTGTCCCCTCATCCCGAGCGGCAACAAACTGACAGCCAGTATAATCAGCGTATATATATACTCCCTTGCGCGCATAATAAATCATGCAAAGGTACTATTAAAAAATCATTCCGCAACAAAAACTTTAAAAAATAATATGACGTGTACGATGCATCTGCCCTTGGATGGTCTCTCCGCGATGGTCGATGATTTGTCTCACGTAGGTCTCACGTAGGTCTCACATAAGTCTCACATAAGTCTCACATAAGTCTCACTTTCGACGCACTCCCGTTCTATTTCCCTGTTGCTCAGCCCGTTCTCGTTGTTCTCGCTCCCCAATGTGAATCGGTCTGTTTAGGGCGGTTGTAATGTATCGCATGCGATTGAAATAGGTTTTCTATCGTGCGTCGCACCCCTGCCGCCGCCACTCTGGAAAATTATTTTTTTTACAATTGGAAAATTTAGCGCCTGCGGCCGCGTGCGGGATGAGTGGGTGTGGGGGCCAAGTGCGTTGGACAAAATGCATATCAAAACGCAATAAATAAATAATTAATTTTTTTCCTTGTGAGGCAATATATTGCCGTCAATTGCGTTTTGATATTGCATTTTATGTGGGATGGGTGGCCGAAGTGGTCTTTTGCATCCCGTTTCGACCGCGGGCAACGCTGCCCGCAACGTGGTTAATGATTGACCAGGAGACCATACAGAGGATTTTGGACGCCGCACGCATCGAGGAGGTGATAGGCGAGTTTGTGTCGCTCAAGAAGCGCGGCGCCAACCACATCGGCTGTTGCCCCTTCCACAACGAGAAGACCCCCTCCTTCTATGTCTCCCCCTCTAAGGGCATCTTTAAGTGCTTCGGATGCGGCGAGGCCGGCGACGTGGTGAAGTTCCTCATGAAGCACGAGCACTACTCCTACCCCGAAGCCCTCCGCTGGCTGGCCGACAAGTACCACATCGAAATCAAGGAGGAGGAACTGTCCGAGGAGGAGAAGCAGCGCCAGACGGAACGCGACGGCCTCTTCCACGTGAGCGAGTTTGCCCAGAAGTATTTCGCCGACCTCCTCTACAACGACGAGATGGGCCGCGCCATAGGCCTCAGCTATTTCCACGAGCGCGGACTCACCGACGAGATTATCAAGCGCTTCGGACTGGGCTACTGTCCCGACGAGTGGAGCAACTTCACCGACCACGCCCGCAAAAGCGGCTACAGCGACTCCGTGCTCGAAAAGACGGGCCTCACCATCTTCAAGGAGGAGAACGGCCGCCAGCGCAGCTACGACCGCTTCCGCGGCCGCGTGATGTTCCCCATCTTCAGCGTCTCCGGCCGCGTCCTCGGCTTCAGCGGCCGCGTGCTGAGCAAGGAGAAACAGGCCGCCAAATATGTCAACTCGCCCGACTCGGACATCTACAACAAGAGCCGCATCCTCTACGGCCTCTATCAGGCCCGCACAGCGATAGCGAAGGCCAACAAGTGCTACCTCGTCGAGGGCAACGTCGACGTGGTGTCGATGCACCAGAGCGGCGTGGAGAACACCGTGGCCTCCTGCGGCACAAGCCTCACCTTCGAGCAGATACGCCTCATCAAGCGCTACACGCCCAACGTCACCGTCCTCTACGACGGCGACTCGGCGGGCATCAAGGCGGCCCTCAGGGCTGTCGACCTCCTTTTCGCCGAAGGGATGCACGTGCGCCTGGTGCTCTTCCCCGACGGCGAAGACCCCGACAGCTACGCCCAGAAGTACGGCTCCACACAGCTGCAAGAGTACCTCGCCTCCCACGAGGACAACTTCATTCTCTTCAAGACCCGTGTGCTCCTCGACGAGGTGAAGGACGACCCCATCCGCAAGGCCGAGCTTGTGAGCGAGACGGCGCGCAGCATAGCCCTCGTGGCCGACATGCTGGAGCGCAGCGAATACATCCGCCAGTGCTCCCACCTGCTCCGCGTGAGCGAGGAGGTGCTTACCAACGCCGTCGCGAAAGCCATCGCCAACAAGGCAAAGACCGATAAAGCCGAAGACTCGAAGACCCAAACAGCAGAAGAAGGAAATCCCGAAACACCTACCGCTGACGACACCTCTCACCTTTCACCTTTCACCTCTCACCTTTCCACTCCTCCCGAAGTGGAGCGTCATCTGGCCCAGCTGTTGCTTAACTACGGCAACGAGCCGCTCTACCAGACCTACAAGGACGACGACGGAAAGGAGCAGGAATTGAAATATAGCGTGGCGGAGATTGTCGTCGGCGAACTGCAGAGCGAGCAGCTCAGCTTCAGCCACCCCCTCTGCCAGCGTATACTCGAGCAGTGCGGCCTTATGGTGGAGATGACCGGCCGTGTGGACACCACCCGCTTCATGAACTCCTCCGACGAGGCGCTGAGGGCTTTCGCCATCACGCTCATGATGGACACCTACACCCTCTGCGAGGAGTCGTGGAAGAAGAAGGACATCTACCCGCCGAAAATCGAGGACAACCTCCTGCAGGATGTGAAAGACAGCCTCGGGACATTCAAGAGCCAGCGGCTGACGCAGATGATCGACGAGCGCCGCGAGCAGCTCCTGACTACAACTGACGACGAGCGCCAGCGCCTCCTGCTGGCAGAGATAAAGCAATACACAGACCTCCTGCACCAGATCGGCAGGAGCATGGGAATGGTGGTAAGGTAAAAGATTAAAGATTAAAGGTTAAAGATTAAAGGTAATGGATATTCAGACACTGAAACAACGATATGACATCATAGGCAACGACCCGAGGTTGTTGCTGGCATTGAACAAGGCGGTGCAGGTGGCGCCGACCAACCTCTCGATACTCATCACCGGCGAGAGCGGCGTGGGCAAGGATGTCTTCTCCCGCATCATCCACGAGAACAGCCTGCGCAAGCATGTGAAACAGGGCAGGGGACTTATCTCGGTCAACTGCGGGGCAATCCCCGAGGGCACCATCGAGAGCGAGCTCTTCGGCCACGTGAAGGGCGCCTTCACCGGCGCCGACCGTAGCCGCAAGGGCTACTTCGAGGAGGCCGACGGCGGCACCATATTCCTCGACGAGATAGGCGAGCTCCCGCTGGCCATGCAGGTCAAGCTGCTGCGCGTCCTCGAGAACGGTGAGATAATGCCCGTGGGCAGCAGCACCGCCCAGAAGATTGACGTCCGCGTGGTTGCCGCCACCAATGTCGACATCCTCAAGGCGGTGCGCAACGGCCGCTTCCGCGAGGATCTCTACTACCGCCTCAACCAGCTCTCCATCTACCTGCCGCCGCTGCGCGAGCGCAAGGACGACATCCCGTTGCTCTTCCGCAAGTTCTCGTCCGACGTGGCCGAGAAGTACCACATGCCGCCTATCGTCCTCACCGACGACGCCAAGCGAATGATGATGGACTACCCCTGGTACGGTAATGTCCGCGAACTGAAGAACATCACCGAGCAGATAGCGGTAGTGGAGACCGAGCGCACCATCACCCCCGCCATCCTGCAGAACTACCTCTCCTATATCCCCACCGAGCGCATGCCTGCCGTTATAGAGCCCGGCGCTCAAGGTGGCGGCACACAGGCCATCAGCGACCGCGAACTGCTCCTCAAAGCCCTTTCGATGGGACAGATGATAAGCGAGATGCGCCAGGAACTGAACGAACTGCGTCAGATGGTGGCTCGCGGTGTGGAGAGAGGAAGAGTGGAAGAGTGGAAGGGTGGCGAGTTGCCGATGGGCACTGCCCAGAAAGTGGAAAGCGGCAAGTGGAAAGTGGAGAGTGGCGACCGAGAGGGCTTCTCCGAGGCCGAGATTGTCGAGGAGGACCCAGTGGCTCTTGAGGACCGCGAGAAAAGTGCCATAATAAAGGCTTTGGAGCGCGCCGCAGGCAACCGCAAGCTGGCGGCGGCAGAGCTGCACATTTCGGAACGGACCTTGTACCGCAAGATTAAGGAATACGGAATATGAACACTAACGATATAAGAATCAATCTTCCTGCGTCGAAGAGCATGAGCAACCGATGGCTGATGATCAACCACATCACCGGCAGTCATTTCAGGATAGGAAAGTTGTCGACATCTGGCGACACAAGACTGCTGAGGCGGCTGCTGGCACAGCTTGAGGAGACTGCTGCGGGTGAACGCAACGAGAGCGACCTCTACTACTGCGACAATGCCGGCTCGGTGGCGCGCTTTATGATGCCGCTGCTGGCCATCACCCCCGGATACCATGTGCTTAGCGGCGACGAACGTCTGCGTGAACGCCCGATGGCTCCTATAATAGATGCGCTGCGGCAGATGGGACTTAGAGTTGAATGCACCGAGAAGGAGGGCTTCCTGCCCGTACAGATACAAGGCGGCGTGCCTGTGAGACGCACAGTGAGCGTCGACCCGCTGCTGAGCAGCCAGTTCGTGAGTGCGCTGCTGCTGGTGGCGCCCAAATTGCCTGAAGGTATCTCGCTGACGATGACGCAGCGCCCCACTTCGAGACCCTATATCGAGATGACTGCAGAGGCCCTGCGGATGGCAGGCGTGGAGGTGCGGCGTTCGTCGAACGGACGCACCTACTATGTGCAGCCGCTGCAGGGAAAGCCGAAATCTACGGCAGTGACGATAGAGCGCGACTGGTCGTCGGCCTCGTATTTCTACACTATGGCTATGTTGAGACCTGGCACACGCATAAGACTCCTTGGCTTGCAACTTGACTCGTGCCAGGGTGATTCGGCTGCCGATGGGTTCTTCCGCCAACTGGGCGTGGCGAGCACCGAGGTGCGTTCGCCTTACCGCGCTGCGGGACGCAGCATCACCATACAGGGTGGGGGAGAGACGGCGAAGAACATTCAGTTCAACTGCATCGACTGTCCCGACCTGGTGCCCACGTTCGCCGTTGCTGCCGCTGCCGCCGGCGTGCGCACAATACTGAAAGGTGTGGGCAACATAGCACTCAAGGAGAGCGACCGCATGATGGCTATCACCACGGAACTGCGCCGCATGGGCGGCCGTGTGAACTCTACGGGCGACGAACTGCACATATTGCCTGCTGTGCTGAAGCCTACCGAGATGGTGCGCACCTACGGCGACCACCGTATGGCTATGGCTTTCGCCCCATTGAAGCTGCGCTTCCCCGAGTTGAAGATTGAGAACCCCGCGGTGGTCGACAAGTCATTCCCCGAGTTCTGGGATGAGTTCGAGAAAGTGCTTGCCTCTTGACCAAGCGGCTCATAATAGTCGCTGGCCCTACTGCAGTTGGTAAGACGGCCTATGCCGTGCGTCTGGCGCAAGAGCTTGGCACGGAAATTATCTCGTGCGACTCGCGCCAGTTCTACAGCGAGATGAATATCGGTGTGGCGCGTCCGTCGGAAGATGAATTGGCAGCCGTCTCTCATCATTTCATTGCCTGCCGTTCGGTTACCGAGCCTTATAATATCTTTGACTACGAGCAGGACGCCATGCGTGTGGCGGAGCGGCTGTTCGAGGAGCACGACGTTGTCGTCGCCGTAGGCGGCAGCGGCCTCTATATCGACGCCCTGCTGGCAACACCCGCCCGCTTGCCCAATCCATCGGCTGTGTTGCGCCGCCAGCTGCAGGAGATGCCCATCGAGGAGAAGCGCTCGCAGCTGCGCCTGCTCGACCCCGACTACTACGCCCGTGTCGACCTCCGCAACCCCGTACGTCTGCAGCGGGCCCTTGAGGTGTGCCTCACCGCTGGTCGCCCCTATAGCGCCATACTCGCCGAGCAGCAGGCTGTCCCGCGCAAGTTCGACGCCGAAGTGCGTGTGCTGTCGCTGCCTGCCGCGGAGTTGCGCGAGCGCATCGACCGCCGTGTCGACGCCATGATGGAGGCAGGTCTGCTGGCCGAGGTAAAATCGCTGCTGCCTTATCGCCACCTCAACACCTTGAACACCGTCGGTTATCGCGAGCTCTTCCCGGTAATAGAAAACCACGGCACCCTTGAGGATGCCGTGGCTCAGATAAAGCTTAACACCTGGCACTATGCCCGCAAGCAGATGACCTGGATGCGGAAGTACCAGAATTAAATCAATACTTGTAGAAGCCTTCGCCGGTCTTGCGGCCGAGGAGGCCGGCACGGACCATCTTGCGGAGCAGGGGGTGGGGACGATACTTGGGATCGCCGAACTCTTTGTAGAGCACCTCCATGATGGCGAGGTTGACGTCGTTGCCGATGAGGTCGGCCAGTGCCAAGGGACCCATGGGGTGGTTGGCGCCGAGCATCATGCATTTGTCGATATCCTCGGCGGTGGCGATTCCGTCGGCCAGGATGCCGACTGCCTCGTTGATCATCGGGATGAGGATGCGGTTGACCACGAAGCCGGGGGCTTCCTTCACTTCGACGGGCTGCTTGCCGATTTCGGTTGCGAGGTCGATGACGCACTTGCACACCTCGTCGCTGGTGAGCTGGCCACGGATAACCTCTACCAGTGCCATGCGGTCGGCGGGGTTGAAGAAGTGCATGCCGATGAACTGGGCGGGACGCTTGGTGCAGGCGGCAATCTCGGTGATGCTCAGCGAGCTGCTGTTGGTGGCGAAGATGGTCTCGGGCTTGCAGATACCGTCGAGTTCGGTGAAGACATCTTTCTTCAGCTGCATCTCTTCGACGGCGGCTTCGATGACGAGGTCGGCATCGGCGAAGGTGGCGTAGTCGGTGGTGGTGGTGATGTTCTTGAGCAGGGCGTCGACAGCCTCCTGGGTCATCTTGCCTTTCTCAACGAGTTTGCCGTAGCCTTTGGCGATGGAGGCCATAGCCTTGTCGAGGCTGGCCTGCGTGCGGCTCTTCATGACGATGGGCATCTTGGCGGCGAAGGCTTTCACAATACCCTTTGCCATGGTGCCGGTTCCAATAACACAGATTTTCATGTTTAATAATGTTTGATTGTTTGAATGTTTGATTGTCTGAGTATAATTGTTGTGGGATTGTTTGATGCGTAAGCCACTCAAGCATTGACGCAATCAAGCAATCAGGCAATATTTACTTTCCCTGAAATTCATACTTCCCTTTCTCCAGGAAGGCTTTCATGCCTTGCTTCTGGTCCTCGGTGGCGAAGCAGTTGCCAAAAATGGTGCTCTCGTTCATGATGGCTTCGTCGGCCTCCATATCCCATTCGCTGTTGATGCACAGCTTGGCAGCTTTCACTGCCAGCGGGGCCTGTGCGGCAATCTGGCCTGCAATCTCCATTGCACGGTCCATCAGCGCGGCTTGGGGAACCACTTCATTTACCAGACCTATGCGCAGCGCTTCGTTGGCCTTGATGGCGCGGCCGGTGTAGATGAGCTGCTTGGCCATACCCATGCCAACCAGGCGTGCCAGACGCACGGTGCCGCTGAAGCCGGGGATGATGCCCAGACCTACCTCGGGCTGGCCGAACTTGGCATTGTCCGAGCAGATGCGTATGTCGCAGGCCATAGCCAGCTCGCAGCCACCACCGAGAGCAAAGCCGTTGACGGCGGCGATGACGGGCACATGCAGCGTCTCCAGTTTGCGGAATACACTGGCGCCTCGTGCGCCAAAGGTCTGGCCTTGCGGCACGTTGAGGGTGGCCATCTCACTGATGTCGGCGCCGGCCACGAAACTCTTCTCTCCGTCGCCGGTGACGATAAGGCAACGATATTTGTTACAGTCGAAATGGGTCAGGTAGTCGTCCATCTCGCCAAGGATGGTGCTGTTTAGGGCGTTGAGACTTTTCGGGGCACTGATGGTCATGATGGCTATGGTGTCGCGCTCTTCTATCTTCAGGTGATTGTACATGGTTGCTTGTTTTTAAAGTATATCTATTAACGCTGAACGAACTGTAATATTGTATGCGGTGTATATTTTTATTAGTGCACAATAATTCCGCTGATGTCGGCGTTATTGAAATTACTATGAAGGTACATTTTATAGCCATCGGCGGAAGCGCCATGCATAACCTGGCCATCGCTCTGTGCCAGAAAGGAATTGCCGTCACGGGAAGTGACGATGAGATATTCGACCCCGCCAAGAGCCGTCTTGAGAAGTACGGCCTGCTGCCTGAGTCGTTCGGATGGCATCCCGAACGCATCACTCCTGATCTCGACGCTGTGGTGCTGGGTATGCACGCACGCATAGACAATCCCGAACTGTTGCGTGCCCAGGAGCTGGGACTGAAGATTTACAGTTATCCTGAGTACCTCTACGAGCAGTCGAAGGACAAGCTGCGTATCGTGGTGGGCGGCTCGCACGGCAAGACGACGACCACGGCGATGATACTGCACGTGCTGGCGCACTGCGGCATCGAGGCCGACTATATGGTGGGCGCACAGCTCAAGGGCTTCGAGGTTATGGTACGCCTCTCGCACACCGCTAAGGTGATGGTCATCGAGGGCGACGAGTACCTAACCTCGCCCATCGACCGCCGCCCCAAGTTCCACCTCTACAAGCCCAACGTGGCCATCATCACGGGCATCGAGTGGGACCATATCAACGTATTCCCGACCTTCGACATCTACCGCGACCAGTTCGCGCAGTTCATCAACCTCATCGAACCCAACGGCACGCTCATCTACTGCGACGAGGACGCCGAGGTACACCGCGTGGCAGTGGAGAATCATCGCACCGACATCCAGAAACTGCCGTACGTCTGCCCCGAGCATATCGTAGAAGACGGCGTCACAAAACTCCTCACTCCTCACTCCTCACTCCTAACTACATTAAAGGTCTTTGGTCACCACAACCTCCTCAACCTCACCGCCGCCCGTCTTGCTTGCCGACAGGTGGGCGTGACGGACGAGCAGTTTGACGAGGCCATCAGCACCTTCGAAGGTGCCAGCAAGCGCCTCGAGCTGGTGAAGAAGAGCGACAGCTGCGCTGTGTACAAAGACTTCGCCCATGCGCCGTCGAAGCTCCGCGCCACCATCCATGCCATGCGCGAGCAGTACCCAGGCCGCAAGCTGGTGGCCTGCATGGAGCTGCACACCTTCAGTTCGCTGACGCAGGAGTTCCTGCAGCAGTACCGCGGCACGATGGACGAGGCCGACGTGCGCTGCGTCTATTTCAGCCAGCACGCCCTGCAGCTCAAGAAACTGCCGCCCCTCAACCCCGAGGAGGTGCGCAAGGCCTTCGGCGGCAACGTAGAGGTCTTCACCGACAGCAAGAAGATGATAGAGGACGTCACTCAGATATTCAAGCAATCATCCAATCATGCAATGAACTTGCTGATGATGAGTAGCGGCAACTTCGACGGCATCGACTTCGCTGCGTTGGCCGACACAATAATTCGATAGTATTAACCTTAAAAAATATTAAGCTATGATTAAAAGAAGTATTGCATTGGCGATGTTGGTGCTCTTCGGCATCAATGTGATGGCCCAGGGTGTTCAGGAGGCTACTGTGAATGTCGGAGCCCTTACCGTTCCGGCCTACACCCTCAACACCGACAAGGACGTGAAACTGGTGCAGGAGGCCATGAAGCAACGCCTGAAAGATGCCAAGTTGAAGAC
The DNA here is from genome assembly GCA_045222795.1 of Bacteroidales bacterium. Classification (GTDB taxonomy): domain Bacteria; phylum Bacteroidota; class Bacteroidia; order Bacteroidales; family P3; genus Colimorpha. The sequence goes on along the minus strand of JBGUZF010000159.1, from coordinate 11,119 downwards.
CAAGAGCGTCGAGGGCTATGTTGCCTGCCAGGATGTCATCATCCCCGAGATTAGCACCGGCACCATCAGCCTCTACACCAAGGTCGAGGAGCAGGGTAAGAAGAAGAATAAAGTGACCGTCGTTACTGTCTGCGCCGTGAGCAACGACCTTACCATCGACCAGCAGAACCTGCGTAACAATGTGCGCAACTGGCTCAACGACTTCGGTCCCTATATCGCCAAGTTCGAGGCCGGACAGAATATGGAAGCCGAGCAGGCCAACCTGAAGAAGGCAGAAAAGCAGGCCGACAAGGCTGCTGCCGAGGTAACGGGTTTGGAGAAGGACATCGCATCGGCTGAGAAGAAGATTGCCGACAAACGCGAGGAGATAAAGAAGTACGAGCAGAAAATCAAGGACTGCGAGAAAGAGATTGCCGACCTTGAGAAGAGCATCGGCAAGTACCACGACAAGAAAGCCACTGCCGAGAAGAAGGTCGACGAGGCCAACCAGAACGTCCGCGCCGTCGAAGGCGAGGTGGAGAAATACCGCCAGATGAGCGAATAATATCTCCTGCTCGCTTCGCTCACGAAATCTTGTAAATCTAGTAAATTAATTCCGCCGCAGGCGGTGAACAATTTATAAGATTTATGGATTTCGGCTCCGCAGGAGCCAGGAATACAAAGAAATAAGTCTGCCAATCGGCAGGCTTATTTAATAAGTGGCTATTTTGCATCACCAACAATAAGGAGTATTAGCCATGCCAATATTGGCGAGACGAAGATGGATAGTAGAATCCATCCAAGGGGGTCTCGTCCGCGTTTCTTTGCCATATTGGAAGTAATTCGTATATAAATCAAATATAGCAACCATATTGCGATGACTACGCCTATTATTGTGAAAATCCAAGTCATTATTTCAATATATAGTGTTATTTCTTAGGGGTGCCGCCGCCGAAGTCGTCATAGGCGATGTTCTCGGGTTGGACGCCGAGGTTGTCGAGCATGTTGACGACGGCGCTGCTCATGGGACCGGGGCCGCACATGTAGTACTCGATGTCCTCGGGGGCGGAATGGTCCTTGAGGTAGGTCTCGTACATGACGTTGTGGACGAAGCCTGCGGTGTACTTGACTCCTGCTGCGTCGGCGGCGGGGTCGGGACGGTCGAGGGCCAGGTGGAAGCTAAAATTCGGGAAGTCTTTTTCCAATTGGAGGAAGTCTTGTAAGTAAAAAACCTCGTTGAGGGCGCGGGCGCCGTAGAAGTAGCTCATCTTGCGGTCGGTGGTGTGGAGTGTGCGGGTGAGGTGCATAATCTGTGCACGGAGCGGAGCCATACCGGCGCCACCACCGACCCATATCATCTCAGCCTTGCTGTTCTCCTTGACACGGAACTCGCCGTAGGGGCCGCTCATGATGACCTTGTCGCCAGGTTTGAGGGAGAATATATAGGAAGAGGCGATGCCGGGGTTGACGTTCTGGAAGCCGCTGCGGTCGGCCGTGAAGGGCGGCGTGGCGATGCGCACCGTCAGCATGAAGACGTCGCCCTCGGCGGGGTAGTTGGCCATGGAGTAGGCGCGGACGGTGGGTTCGGTGTTGACGCAGACGAGGTCGAACATCTTGAACTTCTCCCACGCCGGCAGGTACTCGTCGCCGATGAGCGAGCGGTCGAAGTCGCTGTAGTTGATGCGGAAGGTGGGAATCTTGATCTGCGCGTAGCTTCCGGGCACGAAGTCCATGTGCTCGCCGGCGGGCAGCTGCACCTTGAATTCCTTGATGAAGGTGGCCACGTTGCGGTTCGAGACCACGGTGCATTCGTATTCCTTGACGTTGAGGATGCTCTCGGGGAGGCGCAGGCTCAAATCCTCTTTAACTTTGACCTGGCAGCCGAGACGCCAGCCTTCCTGTATCTGACGGCGGGTGAAGTGGGGCACCTCGGTGGGGAGGATGCTGCCACCGCCCTTGACGACGCGGCACTTGCACTGGCCGCAGCTGCCTTTGCCGCCGCAGGCCGAGGGCAGATGAACGCCCGCCTCGCCGAGGGTGCTGATAAGCGTGCCACCGGTGGGGACCTCCAGCTCTTTGTCCTCATTAATCGTTATCTTGACGTTGCCTTGCGGTATCAGCTTTGCTCTTAAAACAAGCAGCAGCGCCACCAGCAGCAGGATGACGACCAAGATTATCGCAATGGCTGTTATAAGTGTTGTGGTCATTTTTCTAGTTTTAAGTTTTAAGCTGTAAGTTTTAAGTCACAGGCCGCGTCAGCCTACTTAAAACTAAAATCTCACAGCTTACAGCTATAATTTGAATCCCATAAAGCTCATGAACGCCATGCCCATGAGGCCGGTGATGATGAAGGTGATGCCCACGCCGCGGAGTGCAGGGGGTATGTGGCTGTAGCGCAGTTTTTCCCTTATGGCGGCAATAGCTACAATCGCTAAAAACCAGCCGATGCCGCTGCCGAGGGCGAAGACCGTGGCCTCGCCGATGTTCTGGTAGCCGCGCTCCTGCATGAAGAGTGAACCCGACATGACAGCGCAGTTGACGGCGATGAGCGGCAGGAAGATGCCCAGCGAGTTGTAGAGGGTGGGGCTGAACTTCTCCACTATCATCTCCACCATCTGCACGATGGCGGCGATGACGGCGATGAACATGATGAGGCTCAAGAAACTGAGGTCCACATTGGCCAGCGAGGGTGAAATCCACGCCAGTGCGCCTTCTTGCAAGAAGTATTTGTTGAGCAAATAGTTTATCGGCACGGTGATGAGCAGCACGAAAGTGACGGCGATGCCCAGTCCAGCGGAGGTCTTCACCGTCTTCGACACGGCCAAGTAGGAGCACATGCCGAGGAAGAAGGCGAAGATCATGTTGTCGACGAATATCGACTTGATGAATATGTTAATGTAGTCCATATTTTGAAAGTGTTAACTCGTTGTTGTGTAGTGGTGTTAAATTGCTGAATATATGAGATCTGCGATTAAAGCAAACTATATTTTTCTCCGTTTGATGTACAAAAACTCGTCAAACCAACACCCCTAACGATAACCAGTGAATCATAATAACTACAATCAGAGATTGAAGTTAGAAGAATGGTGTCAATGCAATCTTTGTTGAATATTTGACCGCATCTGAAATCGGCATGATAATAGTGAGCATATCTTATATTCGCACCTATTGTTACAGAATCATCCAGTGTTCTTGAGTGTATTTTTATATTTAAGAGAGTATCAACGCCGAATATTGTATCTCTACCGCTCTTGAGTTTAATATTATATTCTGTAGGGTCACCACATGTACATTTTTCGCACGATGTATACTCCTCTGGATGTTGCTGATAAACCTCGGATACTTTCCAGAATGCATAATTGCCATTTCCGTCTATAAATTCAATCGTTTGTCCCATTGTATAGGGTAAAATGTCTGTTAAATCATCTGGAAATCCTGGGCAATACCGATCCTTGCACCCGACAAACACCAAAGTGGATAGGAGGAGGCCAAATAGTATTGTTCGCCGAAGGATCGCCGAAGGATCAAAGAGGGATCGAAGAAGGCAGAGTATGTGTTGGGAGAGGTTCATTGCTCGCAAAGGTCTTTGTTGCGGCTGCGGTGCCACCAGATGATAAGGCCGACGAGGATGAGGGCCATGGGGGGCATAATCATCAGGCCGTTGTTCTCGTAGCCGATGCTGTAGAGGCCCAGTTTCTCCATGACGGGGTAGCCCCAGAGGGTGCCGCTGCCGAAAAGTTCGCGGACGAAGCCGAGGACTATGAGGATAACGCTGTAGCCGAGTCCGTTGCCGAGTCCGTCGAGGAACGAGGCCCACGGCTTTTGCACCATTGCGAAGGCCTCAAGACGGCCCATGACGATGCAGTTGGTGATGATGAGTCCCACGAAGACCGAGAGCTGCTTGCTGACGTCGTAGACGTAGGCTTTCAGCACCTGGTCGACAAGCACCACGAGCGTGGAGACCACCACAAGTTGCACGATGATGCGGATGCGCGGCGGGATGGTGTTCCTTAGGAGAGAGACGATGACGTTGGCCAGCACCACGACGACGGTGACGCTGAGGGCCATGACGACGGCGGGCTTCAGCTGCGCCGTCACAGCCAGACAGGAGCATACGCCCAGCACTTGCACCAGGATGGGGTTCTCCTTGCTGAAGGGCAGTTTTATCAAGTCAAAGTTCTTCATTCGGTAGCCTCCTTTCTCAGTTTGCTGTAGTCGTCATAGGCTTTCTGCAGCATAGCGGTCACGCCGTTGCTGGTCATGGTGCCACCACTTATGGCGTCCACCTCATAGGGATTGTTATGGTCGGCGTTCTTGGCCAGATGGATAGCTTGTGTGTCCATCTTTTTCCCTTTGAAGCGTTCGGCGAACTTGTCAGTGGCTATCTCTCCGCCGAGGCCGGGGGTTTCGCCCTTGTGATCGAAAACTGCACCCACAACCGTGCTCTCGCTGTCAAGCGCCAGGTAGCCCCATATCGGACCCCACAAACCAGTACCCTTCAAGGGTATGACGATGCCTCCAGCGAAGGTGTAATATCCGTCGGCCTCGGTGATATATTGCGTATAAAGTTTATCGGCGTTGTCGCGGGTGGACTCAACACCGATGGTCTTCAGTATCATCTGCTTGGTCTCGGCCTGCTGGTTTTTCGTTTGCAGCGGCTTGAGGCTCACGGATACCACCGTGAGGATGAGAGCTGCCACCACCACAAGCACCGCCGAGTAGATGAAGATATAGCGGTTGGAGAAGGTCTTTTTCATCGGGCAATCCTCCTTTCTCTGCGCTTGATGTTGGCCGCCACCACGCAGTGGTCAATCAGCGGTGCCATGCAGTTCATAAAGAGTATGCTGAGCATCATGCCCTCGGGATAGGCGGGGTTGCAGACGCGCAGCAGCACGGCGAAGGCGCCGATGAGCAGGCCGTAGATCCACTTGCCGGTGTTGGTCTGCGCTGCGGTGACGGGGTCGGTGGCCATGAAGACCGCGCCGAAGGCGAAACCGCCCATCAGGAAATGATAATAAAATGGAAGTTGCATATATGCGTTGGCACCGATGGCATTGAACAGTAGCCCCATCGCGCCGCCGCCGAGGAAGACGCTCAGCATGATGCGCCAGCTGGCGATTCCGGTCATCAGCAGCAAGATGGCGCCCAGAGCAATAGCTATCACCGAAGTCTCACAGGTCGAGCCTGGAATGATGCCAATAAGCATATCCAATGCCGAAGCACTCGGATTCATTCCTGCCGCCAGCTCGCCCATGGGTGTGGCACCGGCGATGGCGTCGCTGCCCCATAGGTCGGCCGCAATCCACACCTTGTCGCCACTCATGTGGGTGGGGTAGGCGAAGAAGAGGAAGGCGCGCGCCACGAGGGCAGGGTTGAGGAAATTCATGCCGCTTCCGCCGAAGACCTCCTTGCCGATGATGACGGCGAAGGCTACGGCCAGCGCCACCTGCCACAGCGGCGTGGTGACGGGCACAATCATAGGTATCAGCAGACCTGTGGCGAGGTAGCCCTCGTTCACCTCATGGTGACGGTATTGTGCAAAGGCAAATTCTATGAAGAGGCCCACGGCATAGCTTACCACGATAAGCGGCAGCATGCGCAGGAAGCCAAACCACCAGTAAGTGATGAGTGGGTAGTGGATAGTGGGTAGTGGGTAGCAATTGGTATAGTGCTGGTAGCCGATGTTCCACATGCCGAAGAGCAGGGCGGGAATTAGCGCTATCACCACGATGATAATGCTGCGCTTCATGTCCACCGCGTCGCGGATATGCGAGCCGCTTTTTGTGACAGTCTTGGGCGTGAAAGCGAAGGTGTGGAATGCCTCATATGTGCTCCCTAGCCAGCTCCACTTGCCCTTTGGTTCAATCTTCTCAAACCACTCGGCGAACTTTTCAATTTTCACTTTTAACTTTTCACTTCTCATATCGCCTCCTTTCTAAGCACCTCGAGTGCTTCTCTGATAATCGTCTGTATCTCCGTCTTCGAGGGGTCGATGAACTCGCACAGGGCGAAGTCCTCGGGCTCCACCTCATAGATGCCGAGCTTCTCCTGCAGCTCCACGTCGCCCACGATGCAGGCCTTGATGAGTTGCAAGGGGTAGATGTCGAAGGGGAACACACGTTCGAACTGGCCCGTGAAGAGGAACGGACGCACCGAGCCATGGGTGTTGGTGTTAAAGGAGGTGAAAGGTGAAAGGTGAAAGGTGAAATTATTGGGGAGCATATCATGCAGCATTCCGCTGAGGAAGGTGCGGCTGAAGCTGAACTTTTTCAGGCCTGGCATCAGCCAGCCCATGAAGTCGTAATGGTCGCCCTCCTCGATGAAGGTCATCTGCTGGTCGTACATGCCGAGGAAACCGTCGGCGGCAATCTGCGTGCCACTCAGCACGCTGCCGGAGATTATTCTAGTGGTACTAGTAGCACTAGTCATACTAGGATAACTAGGATCTATCAGCTGTGCGTCGCTAATCTGCTTCACGCAGCAGCCGCACAGCACACGGTAATAGTGGGGAGTCTTTGCGGCGGGACCGCCAACAGCTATGACGCGTTCGGGGCGGTATTCGCCGGTGAGGCACCAGCGGCCTATGTTGGCCACATCCTGCGCATTCACGCTCCACACGCACTCGCCTTTGTTGATGGGCGAAAGTGCCGCTACAATGGTGCCGATGTTTCCGGCAGGGTGGGGGCCTTCGGCCTTCACGCAATGCACCTCTCCGTAAGCCTCGAGGGCCTTAATGCCAGCCTCGAACTCATGCTCGCGGCCCTTCAAGGCAAAGTCAATGTCGGGAGCCAGCGGGTTGGTGTCGCGCATGCTTATGAAGATGCCCTTGGGCTTGTGGTCGGGGTTGGCGATGACGCCAAAGGGACGCTCCTTGATCATCCACCAAATTGGAGCCGAGGGCTCCAGAGTGGATAGTGTGTAGTGGGTAGTTGATAGCACTTTACCACGACTGCTATCCACTACACACTCCCCACTACACACTACGACGGCTTCCAGCCGTCGTTTTTCGCCCCTCACGATGGCTTCCACCACGCCGTCGACGGGGGAGGGCAGCGTCAGCCGCGGGTCGTTCTTGTCCTCCACGAGGGGCTGACCGGCCTTGACGCTGTCGCCTTCGGCCACCAGCAAACGCGGCACAAAGCCCACCACGTCTGGCGGTTTAACCGCGTAGCGGCCTATGCTGCGGGCATCGACAATCCTCCGCTCGGCAGCGCCGCCCAGCGGAATGTCCAATCCCATCTTTATTTTAATCGTTTCCAATTTCAACTTTCAATTTTCAACTTTCAACTTCAACTCTATCGGTTGCAGCATATTCTCGGGTTTCAGTATTTCGTCGAGCTGCTCCTTGCTCAGCAACCCGTGCTCCAGCACCAGCTCGTACACGCCGCGGCCAGTCTCGCTGGCCTCCTTGGCAATCTTGGTGCTCTGTTTGTAGCCGATGATGGGGTTGAGCATCGTCACTATGCCTATCGACCCCTCTACCAGCTCGCGGCAGCGCTCCTCGTTGGCGCGTATGTCGTTGATGCAGTATTTGCGCAGCGTGTCCAATCCGTTCTCCAGCAGGTGTATGCTCTCGAAAAGCGTGTAGGCTATCACCGGCTCCATCACGTTCAGCTCCAGCTGACCGTTGTCGCTGGCGAAGGTGATGCACATGTCGTTGCCTATCACCTTGTAGCACACCTGGTTCATGACCTCGGGTATCACGGGGTTCACCTTTCCGGGCATGATGCTGCTGCCGGGCTGCCGCTCGGGCAGGTGCAGCTCGTTAAGGCCACAGCGCGGACCACTCGAGAGCAGCCGCAGGTCGTTGCACATCTTGTTGACCTTTATCGCCAGCCGCTTCAGCGCCGAGCTGTACTGTATCATGCAGCTCGTGGCCGAGGTGGCCTCTATCAGGTTGTCGGCCAGACGTATGTTCCAGCCCGTCACCTTGTGCAATGCTCTTATCACCGCGTCGCTGTAGCCTGGCTTCGAGCAGATGCCCGTGCCAATGGCCGTGGCGCCCATGTTGACCGTCAGGAACTCGCGTGCCGCCAGGTTGAGGTTGTTCACCTCGCCCCGCAGGCTTGCTGCGAAACCGCCAAAGGTCTGTCCCAGCGTCATGGGCACCGCGTCCTGCAACTGTGTGCGTCCCATCTTCACCACATGGGCAAATTCCTTGTTCTTATACTTCAGCGCCGCAATCATCTGCTCGAGGTGCGGAAGGAAAGCCTCGTGCTCGAGGAACATCGCCATATGTATGGCGCAGGGGTATGCGTCGTTGGTGCTCTGGCTGGCGTTCACCACGTCGTTGGGCGAGCAGTACTGGTACTCGCCTTTGTGGTATCCCATGTGCTCCAGCGCCAGGTTGGCAATCACCTCGTTGGCGGCCATGTTGGTGCTGGTGCCAGCGCCGCCCTGTATCATGTCGATTGGGAATTGGTCGTGGTGGCGACCCGCAATCAGCTCGTCGCAGGCCCACATGATGGCCTCGCCCTGCTGCTCGCTAATCATTCCCACCTCGATGTTGGCCATCGCCGCCGCCTTCTTCGTCAGCGCCAGCCCCTTGATGAAGTTGGGGTAGCTGCACAGCAGGTGGCCGCTGATGCGGAAATTCTCCATCGCCCGCACCGTCTGCACGCCATAGTAGGCCTCCTCGGGCACCTCGCGCTGCCCCAGCAGGTCGCTCTCCATTCTGTATTTCATATCTTTCATAAACTTTTCAGCTTTTCAACTCTTAAACTCTTCACCTCTTTAACTCTTTAACTCTTTAACTCTTCACCTCCCTCACTCTCACAGCACCAGTTTCGCCGTAATCATCAGTCCCACATTGTCGCTCAGCTCTTCGTGGCAGTATGCTGTGCCGCGTGGCGCCAGGCGGTAAGCCACCGCCACGCCCCAGCCAACAGAGCCCCACCGCAAGATGTCGTCTATGCCGAGCGAGGGCTCCAAGATTCCCTTGTGCGGTGCCTGCAGTTGTATTCCGTCGACTACCGCCTGACCCTCTTCGTCCTGATTGCCCAGTTCGCCCCACATGGCAGCCACTCCCACATACGGCATAGGCATCGTACCTATATGCAGCAGGCGGCTGTAGAGCTTGAAGATAGGCTTTGCGGGATGCAGTCGGAGGCTACCGACGGCATACTGCCGCGCGGTGAACTCGTTGGGCGTCGCCGTCAGCAGGCTGCTGTTGAAGCACACAGGGCCACCGTACGAGCCGCCCATATCGAACAAATGGGTGTATGGCGCCCCGTTCGACGCCACGCCGCCCTGCAGATACAGATCCAATCCAAGGAAACCCGACTCGAAAGTATGGTAGTACTGCCCTATAAGCCGCAGGTAACTCCTAACTCCAAACTCCTCACTGTTAACTCCGGTATATCCCCCCTGCAGCTGCACGGTGAGTCCTATCGGAGCATCGAGGCGCAGGCGGTACTCGCGGCCGTCATCGCGCGGCACCTCGGTGCTGTCGGTGCGGTAGCGCATGCTCTCGGCGTCGAACAGGCGCCAGCCTTTGTACCAGCGTCCGTCGAAGCTCAGCGTGGCACCAAGCACCTCTACACTGTAGCCCGCCATGAAATGATACTGTTCCATCATCCGCTGCGTCATGAAGGTCGAAAGCGACCCCAGGTCGCACCTCGACGCATCGTCGAGGCTACGGCTGCCGGCGGTGTAGTAGTCGTGGGCGCCCGACAGGTAAAGCGTGCCGTTGTGGCGGCTACGGCGCAGGCGGTAGGCCACGCCGAGGCCGTACTTCCACTGGTGGATATGCGTGCTGTAGTTCACGTAGATGTTGTACTCCCTGCGGTTGGCGAAGGTGAACGGCGCGAAGGTGACGAAATGCAGGCCGCCGCCCCACGTCGAATGCTCGTACAGGTTGTAGCTCCACAGTCGGTCGAGGTTGAAATACATCGCGCTGCGGCTTTCGTTGCCGAACAGGTGTATATGCTGCCCCTGCGCCGCAACGGCGCCCATAAGCAACACTATGATTATCGCCCTTTTCATGCCTTTGATGCTCTCTGTTTTCGGGTGCAAATTTACACAATTTTTCTCATACATTAACTTTTTTTAGTATATTTGCAAAACATTCTATAGTACAAATAATTAAACAACAAACAGATATGCAGAGAGATAACGAGATTTTCGACCTCATTCGCAAAGAGCGTGAGCGTCAGACCAAGGGCATCGAGCTGATTGCCTCTGAGAACTTCGTCAGCGACCAGGTGATGGAAGCCATGGGCTCCGTCATGACCAACAAATACGCCGAAGGCTATCCCGGCAAGCGCTACTACGGCGGCTGCCAGGTGGTCGACCAGAGCGAGACCATCGCCATCGAGCGTGCCAAGAAGCTCTACGGTGCCTGCTGGGCCAACGTGCAGCCCCACAGCGGTGCACAGGCCAACATGGCTGTGTTTCTGGCCTGCCTCAACAGCGGCGACACCTTCATGGGCATGGACCTCAACCACGGCGGTCACCTCTCGCACGGCAGCCCCGTCAACTTCAGCGGTATCAACTACAAGGTGGTTGGCTACCAGGTGAAGGAAGAGACTGGCATGGTTGACTACGAGGACATGGAGAAGAAGGCCCTCGAGCACCACCCGAAGCTCATCATCGGCGGCGGCTCGGCCTACAGCCGTGACTGGGATTGGGCCAAGATGCGCGAGATTGCCGACCGCATCGGCGCCATCCTCATGGGCGACATTAGCCACCCCAGCGGCATGATTGCCAAGGGCTACCTGAACAACGCCGTCAAGTACTGCCACATCGTCACCACCACCACCCACAAGACCCTCCGCGGACCTCGCGGCGGTATGATCCTCATGGGTCAGGACTTCGACAATCCTTGGGGCAAGACCACCCCGAAGGGTGAGATCAAGAAGATGAGCGCCCTCCTCGACAGCGCTGTGTTCCCCGGCACCCAGGGCGGTCCTCTCGAGCACGTCATCGCCGCCAAGGCCGTTGCCTTCGGCGAGGCCCTCACCGACAGCTACGACCAGTACATCCAGCAGGTGATGAAGAACGCCAAGGTTATGTGCGAAGCTTTTGTCAACAAGGGCTACAAGGTCATCAGCGGCGGTACCGACAACCACCTGATGCTCATCGACCTCCGCACCAAGTTCCCCGAACTCACCGGTAAGGAAGCCGAGAACGCCCTCGTGGC
>JBGUZF010000158.1:0-3960 GCA_045222795.1 Bacteroidales bacterium | reverse complement strand
CTCTCCATGCTCAGCACCTACACACGCCGTCCCGCCTTCGTGGCACCCATCTACCCCGTGGTCACCATGCGGCAGGACTGCTGCCACACCCGTTCACGCCGCGCCTTGCTGGGCGAATATGGCCGCTGCAAGCAAGCGATGCGCGACTCCTTGTCGCTCGAGCTCCACGTACGGCCCGACTGTCCGCCTGTGTTCCTCGTCAACTGCGTCGACGACCCAATAGTCGACCACCATAACAGTGAACTCCTCGACTCCGCCCTCACCGCCAACCGTATCCCACATCGTTATATACAGTACCGCACCGGCGGTCACGGCTTCGGCATGAGCGACACCAAAGGCACCCCCGAATGCCGCCCCTGGCGCGACGAATTCCTCCGCTGGCTCCAATCATTAACCTTTAACCATTAACCTTTAACCATTACATGATGGACATTGAATTCCAGAAACCCGAAGAGATTAAAGCCTTCCAAGAGCAGAAACTGCACGAGGCCCTGCTGTACCTCGCCGACCATTCGCCCTACTACCAGCGCATGTTCCGCAGCTACGGCATCGACGTGAACAAGATACGCCACCTCGAAGACCTCGTGAAGATACCCTTCACAGAGAAGAAAGACCTGCAACTCTTCAACGACGACTTCCTCTGCTGTCCGCGCGAGAAGGTCATCGACTATATCACCACCAGCGGCACCCTCGGCGACCCCGTCACCTTCTGCTGCACCGAGAAGGACCTGCAGCGTCTGGCCTTCAACGAGAAGAAGAGCTTCGAATGCGCCGGCCTGCGCCCAGGCAACATCCTGCAGCTGATGACCACCATCGACAAGCGCTTTATGGCGGGACTGGCCTACTTCCTCGGCATCCGCGAGATGGGCGCCTCCATCATCCGTGTCGGCAACGGCATCCCAGAGCTGCAGTGGGACACCATCCAGCGCATCAAGCCCGACACCATCATGTGCGTGCCGTCGTTCATTCTCAAGCTCATACAGTATGCCGAAGAGCACAACATAGACTACCGCAACAGCAGCATACGCCGCATCATAGGTATCGGCGAAGGCCTGCGCGAGCAGGACTTCAGCCTCAACCTCCTAGGCCGCCGCATCAAGGAGAAATGGGATGTCGACCTCTTCGCCACCTACTCCTCCACCGAGATGGGCGCCACCTTCAGCGAATGCCAGTACGGCTGCGGCGGTCATGTGCACCCCGAACTCATCATCGTCGAGATTATCGGCGACGATGACCTGCCCGTGGCCGACGGACAGCCCGGCGAGATAGTGGTCACCACCCTCGGCGTCGAGGGCATGCCCCTGCTGCGCTTCCGCACAGGCGACATCGCCGCCAAAATCACTGACCGATGCCAGTGCGGCCGCTACAGCTACCGCCTCACACCCCTCGTGGGCCGCAAGAACAACATGATTAAGTTCAAGGGCACCACCCTCTACCCGCCGGCCATCAACGATGTGCTCGACAACACCGACTATGTCACCGGCTACGTCATCGAGGTCTCCACCAACGACGCCGGCACCGACAACGTCCTCGTCAAGATAGCCCTCCGCGACACAGACCCCGACACACTCAAACAATCAAGCATTCAAGCAATCAAGCAATTGAAGGACTCCTTCCGCTCGCGCATCCGTGTGGCCCCCGATATCGAGGTGCTGCCCGCCGAAGAGATACAGCGCATCAACTTCCCCGCCAAGAGCCGCAAACCCATCAAATTCATCGACCTCCGCAAGAAATAAAGCGTCAGCAAACAGTAAACTGTAAACCGTAAACTGTAAACCAATAATGTTCGACACCATCCGCCCCCTCTATGACTCCGAGCTGCCCGAGGCTCTGCGCCAGATAACCGCCTCGCCGCTCTTCGTCCCGCTGGCAGCCTACGTCTACCCAGGCGAAGACCTCAAGGCCGTGGCCGAACGCATCTGCGCCATCCCCGACATCTACACTATGCAGGACTCCGTCATGCGTGCCGCCATCGAGCATATCCTTGCCAACTCCATCACCGACTTCACCCACAGCGGCACCGACCAACTAGTAAAGGGGCGCCCCTACCTCTTCGTCTCCAACCACCGCGACATAGTCCTTGACGCCTTCCTCCTCCAGTACCTACTCCTTTACTACAACGAACTATACATCACCTTTGGTGCCAACCTCATGCAGGACCCCACCATCACCCTCATCGGACGTGCCAACCGTATGTTCCGCGTCGAGCGCGGAGGCACCCCCAAGGAGTTCTACCGCAATATGCTGCAGGTTTCACAATATATCCGTCAGGTCATCGTTTCCGACCAGCATTCGGTGTGGATAGCCCAGCGCAACGGACGCACCAAAGACGGCCTCGACCGCACCGAGGTGTCGGTACTCAAGATGTTCGCCCTCAGCGGACGCTCCACGCGCGAAGCGCCGCTGCTGCCCCTCAAGGCTCTGAACATAGTGCCTGTAAGCATCAGCTACGAATGGGAGCCCTGCGACCTGCTGAAAGCCCATGAGCTGCACATGCGCGCCACGGGTCCTTACAAGAAAGCCAAAGGCGAGGACATGAACAGCGTGCTCACCGGCATCCTCCAGCCCAAGGGCCATGTGCACCTAAGCATCAATGCGCCGCTCACCGACGAAGAGATAGACCGCTGCTCGGCCACCGACAGCCCCTTCGAGAACCTCGCGGCCCTCATCGACCGCCGCATCACCACCGGCTACCGTCTGCACCCCACCAACTATCTAGCCTACGACCTCGTGCACCACACCACCCACTTCGCCGACCACTACTCCCCAGCCCTCAAGCAGCAGTTCCAGCAGCGCATAGCAAAGATTCCCGATGCAGAGAAAAACATCCTCCTCGACATCTACTCCAACCCCGTCGAGCAACAATATCCCACGCTGATATAAAACAGAAGGAGCCAGACCTCAAGTCTGGCTCTTTCTTTCTCTGGCGGAGAGACAGGGATTCGAACCCTGGGACCAGCAAGCTGGTCAACGGTTTTCGAGACCGCCCCGATCGACCACTCCGGCATCTCTCCTTTTTAATGGTTACAGGTTAGCGATTAAAGGTTAAAGAAACATCCTGTTTCACCTCTCAACTTTCACCTTTCACCTTAAAAAAAGCGGGTGCAAAAGTACTACATTTTGGCGACATGACCAAATTTATTTTACAACTCGTTCATTATCGTACCATTGGCGGTAATTTCCATACGCATTCCGTCGGTGGCCATGATGCTATTGGCGAACTCTTCGCGGGCTTGCTGCAACAGCACATCGGGTTCTTTGTAGCGCGCGCTGAGGTGCGTCAGCAGGAGCTGCTTCACCCCAGCCTTCTGCGCCAGCAGACCCGCCTGTCCTGCGGTGAGGTGTTTGCGCTGCTCGGCAAGGTCGCCCAACTCGTTGGCAAAGGTGCACTCAAGACACAGCAAGTCGGCACCCTCGATATGCGGCAGTATTGTCTCGTCATAGGCCGTATCGCAACAGTATGCGTAGGTGAGAGGTGAAAGGTGCGTGGCAAGCGGGGAATTCTTGGTGGTGATGCGGATGCCGTAGGTAGGTACTGTATGGTCGATGCGGAAAGCATCGACGGTGCACTTGCCGTTCTCGAACACGCGCTGCTCCCCCTCTTCAAAATCCATCTCATGCCATTCTATAGGGTACTCTATATGGTTGCCCGTCAGTTCGAAGATGGTCTCTATCACCGCCTTCGCACCCTTGGGAGCCACGATGGTGACAGGCTCGGTACGTCCGCAGAGGTGCATCGTCGAGAGCAAGCCCGGCAGGCCGAAGAAGTGGTCGCCGTGGAGGTGCGAGATGACGATGGTGGAGAGCGACTGCAGCTTCAGATGATGCTGGCGTATGCGGTCTTGCGTACCTTCGGCACAGTCGATGAGCAGCTTGAAGCCGCGTATGTTGAGCACCTGCGCCGAGCAGTGGCGCTTGCCCGTAGGCGACGCCGCGCCCGAACCCATTACTGTGAGGTAC
>JBGUZF010000157.1:0-2253 GCA_045222795.1 Bacteroidales bacterium | reverse complement strand
CATATTGTGGTCAGTCAGCATCACCACCTTCTGCTCACCCTCCTTGCCGCCTGCCCAGCAATGCAGCCCCTCGTACTGCCCCAGGTATTTGGCCTCGCTCAGCATTTCTGCGTCCATATTGCGGCTCTCGGCGCCAGTGGTCAGCGTGAAAGACCCCTGCGCAGCGGCCGCAAAGCCCAGCATCAGCACCGCCAACAAGACAATAACCTTATTATTCACTATTTTAGTGTTCATCGCGTAAATATATATGAAATGCAAAAATACACAAAAAAATTCATTCGGCAATAATAAAAGTCTTTCTCCGTTATTATTTCATCATCAAATACCCCTTCTTATGGCAACCATCTACGATTTCAAAGCCCTCGCCAGCAACGGCAAGGAGATCGACTTTGCCGACTTCCGCGGCAAGGTGCTGCTCATCATCAACACCGCCTCCAAGTGCGGCTTCACGCCACAGTTCGACGGCCTCGAAGCGCTCAATGAGAAGTACCGCGACCGCGACCTCGTCTGCATCGGATTCCCTTGCAATCAGTTCAAGGAGCAAGATCCCGGCAGCGACGGCGAAATCGAGGAGTTCTGCCGCCTCAACTACGGCGTCACCTTCCAGATCATGAAGAAGATCGATGTCAACGGCCCCGAGGCGCACCCCATCTTCGAGTACCTCAAGCAGCAGGCTCCCACCGAAGAGTATCACGGCCTCAAGGCCAAAGGCGCCGCAGCACTCTTCAAGACCATAAGCAAGAGCGTCGAGAAGGACAGCGACATCAAGTGGAATTTCACCAAGTTCCTCATCTCCCGCGACGGCACCGTAGTCAAGCGCTACGCCCCCACCACCGAGCCCAAGGACTTCGAGTGCGACATCGAAGCGATGCTTTAGCTCTCGACCTCCGACCCCTGTAATATATTCTTCTATAGAAGAATATAAATCAGCGAGTTGCGTATAGCGACAAGCCTATACCAACCCTATACCAACTCTATACCATCTCTATACCAACTCTATGGCACCTCCCACGCACATCCCATGCACCTCCCACACTCCTCCGACTCACCTCCTGCACTCCTCCCACACTCCCCCGACTATCTGTTCCTGAACTCCTTGGGCGTGCAGCCTTTATGTCGTTTGAAAAATCGGGCGAAAGTGGTTGTGTCGGCGAAGTGCAGCCGGTCGGCAATCTGCGCTACGGTGAGCGGGGTCGTCTGCAGCAGCCACGCGGCTTCCATCAGCAGCATCTGGTCGATGTATTTTACCACCGTGCGCCCCGACACCTGCCGCACTATGCGCGAGAGGTACGTTGTGGTGATGCAGAGCTGGCTGGCGTAGAAGGCAATGTCGCGGTGCTCGACATAGTGTTGCGACAACAAGCGCAGGAAGTCAAGATATATCTCCTCAACACGTTTCGGGAAACGATGTTGACGGATGCTGCTCTCCTGCGTGGCCGTTAGGTCAATCAGGAAGAGGTTGTAGAGAAGGCTCAGGCACTCGTCACGCTGCGGGTGCGAAACACTCTGATAGTGGATGGCCATCCTCATCAAATCACCCAGATGTGATGCATCTTCTGGCTGTAGTTTAAGTTTCGGTTCGGTCAGCTCCACCAGAGAGAAGTAGGCGGCACGGATGGCGTCGTGCATGTAGGACGAGCGGAGCGTGAAGGTCTCGTCGGCCAGCAGACAGATGCCCTTGTAGTCGTCCGAGGCAGCAACGATTCGTAACGGCATCCCCGGCGCATAAGGATAGATGTCATTCTGGGTGAGCGTGAACTGCTGGTTGTTGTAATCGATGGTCAGCCAACCTTCCTCGACAAGCGTAAAGGTGTAGCACGCCATCGTGTCCTGCAGCAGATTGGCACGGAGGGTGAGGGACGCATCCGTTTCGGTGCAGAAAGCCGATATGTCAGCCTCACTCGTTTTTTTATTACCGAGTAAAATGGGCAAACATTCTGATAAACTGTACATTTCTATATTTGTTTTCAGGTGCAAAATTACTAATTATTTTCGATATGTTCCGTCTCGGTCGGTTTTTGTTTCGGAAAAAATTTGGATTTTATGAAAGAAAGGTGTATTTTTGCAGTTAAGTTTAGAGAGTAATAAATATTGTTAAACATTTAAAATAAAGAACATTATGACTAAAAAAGAAGCATTGAAGAATTTCGCCATGCTTGGCGCTGGTTGGTTTGGCAACAGCAAACAGCATTTCGCCTTCTCGGCCTATGACCGTTTCAACGGCTGGAACAAGCTGGCCGACAAATGGAAAGA
>JBGUZF010000156.1:0-9265 GCA_045222795.1 Bacteroidales bacterium | reverse complement strand
ACGCGGCTGAGGCCGCTGACGGACGACAGGCCTAAGGCGCTAGTCGAAATTAATGGCGTGACATTGCTGGAACACACTATCCACACGCTCGAGGCCGCAGGTATAGGACATATAGTGGTGAACGTGCACCACTTCGCGAAGAAGGTTATCGACTTCGTCGAGAGCCGCCGGTGGCAGGCAGCGATAGAGATCAGCGACGAGCGGGAGATGCTGCTGGACACCGGAGGGGGATTGAAGAAGGCTGCGGCGTTGTTCACGGGCAGGGAGAACGTGCTGGTGCACAACGTGGACATATTGTCGGAGGTGGACCTGAAGGGTGTAGAGCGGAAGCATCTGGAGGAGGGCAATCTGGTGACGTTGTGCGTGAGTCGCAGGGAGACGAAGCGGATGCTGGAGTTTGACACAGAAGGGAGACTCGTTGGACGAGCAGAGTACTCCTCCACCACCGCAGAGCGGCGGTTGTCGGCCAAGCCGACGGCATACCACCCCTCCCCTAATGTAGGGGAGGAGTCGAGAATGCTTGCCTTCAGCGGCATATCGGTGGTGAGTCCGGAGCTCTTTGCACTGTTGCCCAAAGCGGACCATCCCTACCCCGTGATAGACGAATATATAAGGCTGAGCCGTGAGGGATACCGCATAGGCTCGTATGTGCATGAGGCCGAGAGATGGCTGGACGTAGGCAAGCCCGAAACCTTGAAACTCGCCGACACCTTTTTTAACGGCGAATTAAACGAATTAAACTAAGCAATGCAGGTCAATTGCAAGCGAATTACTCGAATTCTATGGAGACTTTCCTGAAACAGACGGCCCGGCAGATACTGGCCGAGCATCCTATGGATACCGACAAGGTGCTGGTGGTGTTCAACAACCACCGCTCGGAGCTTTTTATGCGGAAGGCTTTCGAGCAGCTCTCGGCCGACGAAGGACGCACCTTCTTCTTGCCGCAGATGACGGTGATAGACGACTTTGTGGCGCAGCTCGGCGGTGCGAAGATGGTGGCTAACGAGTTCCTGCTGTTCGACCTATACCTCGTGCACGAGAAGATAGGCGGTCCGGAAAGGAAATACCAGAGTTTTGAGGAATTCATTGCTTTTGGCGACATCATGCTCGGCGACTTCTCGGAGATAGACCGCTATTGTGTGGACGCCAAAGACCTCTTCGTGAATCTGCACGACCAGAAAGCCATAGGCGAGTGGGATGTGACTGACCCGACGCTGAGTCCCTTCCAGCGCAGCTACCTGGAGTTCTACCACTCGCTGTACGACTACTACAACGAGTTCCGTGCGCGGCTGGAGGCGGAGCACAAAGCCTACAGCGGAATGGCCTACCGCCAGGTGGCGGAGAATATAGGCATGCTCGCCGACGGCTGCCCGTATGTGAACATATACTTCGTGGGCTTCAACGCCATTTCGGTGTGCGAGAAGATGATCATCAAGGAGTATTCGCGACGCGGGATAGGCAAGTTGGTGACCGACGGCGACAGCTACTACTACGACGACGCGATGCAGGAGGCTGGCAATTTCCTGCGTAGGCACAGCAAAGACTTCAACGAGGTGGGGCACTACAGTGCGTCGCATTATGGGCAGGGAGAGAAAAAGATTACCATCGTGGAATGCCCCGAGGCTGTGCTGCAATGCAAGTTTGCGGGACAGTTGCTGTCGGGCCATCCCGAATGGTTGGGCGACTCGGAGAGCACCGCCGTAGTGCTGGCCGACGAGAGCCTGCTGATACCCACACTGAACGCGCTGCCCGACACAGGGACCGACTACAAAGTCAACGTGTCGATGGGCTTCGCCTATGCCGACAGCGGGGTGAACCTGATGGTGCAGCGGTTGCTGTCGCTATACCGCAGGGCCAACGGCAGCGGCTACTACTATGCCGACATCATCGAGGTGATGGCCGACTACCATATAGGGCGCCTGCTCGGGCGGAAAAACCTGAGACAGGAGGTCACCGACTATCTGCAGAGCGAGAACCGCATACGCTGCAATGCTGCGGAACTGGCGGAACTGCTCGGCGACGGGCGGCTGGCGTTCCTCTTCCCCGACAAGGAGGTGACTCCGGCCGACGCGGTGGAGATACTGCGGCGATTGGCGGCGGAGATAGTGGCCGCGGGCATCATGGAGAGCAACAAGAAAGAGAAGCAGGCGCTGGGTGGGTTGATAGAGATACTCGACTATTTCGGCGAGCTGCTGCCGGTGTACGGATCGTATATGGGCACGCTGGCCATCTTCGAACACATATACAGCCGCATAGCGCAGCGTCACAGCATAGCCTTCCTCGGGCGTCCGCTGTCGGGCCTGCAGGTGCTGGGCATGCTGGAGACCCGCAACCTCGACTTCAAGAGGGTGGTGCTGCTTTCGGCCAACGAAGGGGTGCTGCCTGCCGGACGCAGCCAGAGCACGCTGATACCCTACGACCTGCAGCGAGCCGTAGGGCTGCCCACATACAGCGAGAAAGACAGCGTGTATGCCTACAACTTCTACCGCCTGCTGCAGAGGGCGGAGACGATATACCTGGTGTACAGTGCGGCCAACGAGACTATGGGCAAAGGCGAGGAGAGCCGCTTCCTGAAGCAGGTGAGGTGCGAGCTGGCGCCGAGGTTCCCAAACATAAAAATCGACGAGTTTGTGGTTGGTACCGACACCGCCGTGCACCGCAGCGATTTCGTGCCGGAGGGGAAGAAGAGCGACGCTGTGATGCGTCGGTTGGCTTACTTGGCGGAGAAAGGCTTTTCGCCCACGGCGCTGGGCACCTACGTTGAATGTCCGCTGCGGTACTACTACTGCAATGTGCTGGGGGTGGACGAGCCCGACACGATGAAAGAAGACCTCGATGCGTCGCAGCTGGGCACTTGTGTGCATGCTGTGATGCAGCGCGTGTATGAGCCCTTCCTGGACAGAGAAGTCGAGGTGGGGGGCTTGAAGACCGCTTTGGCCGACCTGCCGCGCTCGCTCGAAGAGGCCTTCGCGAAGGTGTACAAGCACGGCCGCTCGACGGAGGGACGCAACAGGTTCCTCTATTCGGTGGGTGAGAGTCAGGTGAGACGTGCGTTGGAGAAAGAGATAGACATCATCGAAAAAGGTCGTCACAAGATAGAGATAATGGCCCTGGAGCAAGAGATAGTGATGCCGTTGGCGGAGGGGGTGAACCTCAAGGGTTATGTGGACAGGATAGACCTGTTTGACGGAGTGATGAGGGTGATTGACTACAAGACCGGAAAGGTAGGCAAGGACGAGCTGGATGTGAAGCGTGCAGCGTTGGACGAGGGGGCGCCTATGCCGCGCAAATGGCTGCAGCTGATGTTCTATGCCCTCATCTACCGCCACAAGCATCCGTCGTCCGACATGCTGCAGGCCTGCATTTATCCGCTGGGCAATCTTGGCGGCGATGTGCGGAAGGCCACCATCGATGGCAGCGAGAAAATCTATCAGCCCGACCTGGACGATTTCCGCGCGCGCGTGAAGGCGCTTACCGACGAGATAATGAACCCCGAGGTGCCCTTTGTTGCACCTGACAAGCCGGATGTCTGCAAGCACTGTCCGGTGGCGTCGTTCTGTCCGTCGAAGGCGTGAGTGTGGGGAAGTCGGTGAAAAAATAAATTCACCGTTTTTGTACGATTCAAAAAAAGTGTGTATATTTGCAGATTGAATAATAATGCTGCAACGAGGGTAAGTGCCCTTGTATGTGGCTGATAGAGTGTATAAAAATAATAAAGAACAACACAATAATGAAGAGAACTCTTTTCGTAATGACGCTCGTGGCGGTGCTTCTCACCGGTTGCAACGGGCTGTCGAAGATGAAAAAAGCCAGCAACAGGGTACGCTATCAGGCCAACCCTAACCCTGTGGAGACGATGGATGACAAGGTGGTGGTGAAATTCACCGGCCAGATTCCCCAGAAATACTTCCAGAAGAACTGCGCTGTGTTCATACAGCCTGTGTTCTCGTGGGAAGGCGGCAACATACCGCTGGAGCCCATGACCCTCAAGGGTGAGAAGGTGGAAGGCGACGGCACCATCATTAACTATGCCAACGGAGGACGCTTCACCTACAGCGACATGTTCGACTTCAAGCCCGGTATGGAGACCGGCCGCATCACCCTGACGCCTGTGGGATACAAGACCGACAAGACCAACGAGGATGCACGCTTCGCCGACGACATACTGCACGACAGCAAAGGCAAGGAGTTCAACCCCGTGCTCATCTCGAACGGTGTGAACAACACCTCGTCGTGGGTCGACATCAAGGGCAACATCTCCATTTCGCCCATCAACTACAACAAGACCCAGGGCATTGTGGAGACCGCCGATATCTACTTCCTCAACGGCACCTCGGAGCTCGACTGGAACTTCGACATGAACCAGAAGTTCGACTCGTACAACAGCCTGCAGCACCTGAAACGCATCATGCTCGAGCAGGGCTTGCCGAAGCAGATAAGCATCACCGGCTGGGCTTCGCCCGAGGGGGAAGAGACCGATAACGTGGGTGTGTCGAAGAACCGTGCCGATGTGGCCACCGCCGAGCTCAACAAGGTGCTCGACGAGGTGCTGACCATCATGGCCCGTCGCGCCAAAGCCAAAGACCCCGAATACTACAAATACGAGCAGCTGAAGAAGATGGTCATCACCACCCGCGCCGCCGGCGAGGACTGGGTGCACTTCGTGGTGATGGTCGAGGCTAGCGAGATACAGGACCGCCACGCCATCATCAACATCGTGGAGACCCAGCAGAACCTGGTGAAGCGCGAGCAGATGATCCGCAATATGGCCGAGACCTACACCGAGTTGAAGGACGAGATATTCCCCAACCTGCGCCGTGCCCAGATAGCCCTCTACTACAGCGAGGCCCGCAAGACCGACGCCGAGCTGGCCAAATTGGCACAGACCAAGCCTGACCGCCTGTCGTTCGACGAGTTGATGTATGCCGCATACATCAACTACAACTACGACACCAAGATGAAATACTACAAGTGGGCCACCGAGAACCACTCGCAGGAGTGGGCCGCCTGGAACAACGCAGGTGCTGTGGCCTTCTATCTCGACGACCTCGACGAGGCCGAGCGCTACCTGAATGTGGCCCGCGACATGAACCCCCACAACCCCGATGTGCTCAACAACACGGGTCTGCTCTATCTGGGCAAGAAAGACTATGCGCTGGCCAAGTACTACTTCGAGGAAGCCAAGCGTCAGGGCAGCAACGATGCCGACGCCAACCTGCCTATTCTCAACCTCAAGCGTGGTAACTACGGCGAGGCCCAGAAAGCCATGAAGGGCAACCCCTGCACCTACAATCTGGCCTTTGCACAGCTTATGAACGACGAGACGGGTACCGCCATCCGTACCCTTGACTGCTGCCTCGACCAAAACAAGGATGTCAAGTACCTGCGCGCCGTTGCCTATGCCCGCCTGGGCGACAAGGTCAACTGCCTGAAGAACCTCAAGGCCTCCATCGACGACGACTACAACTACAAGCGCAAAGCCATCGTCGACACCGAGTTCAAGGAATACTGGGACGACCAGGAGTTCAAGCTCATCACTAAGCTCTACAACGACTGATTTTAGCGAGTCATGAAGAAACAGATTCCCAACCTGCTCACCCTCTGCAACCTCATTTGCGGAGTGATGGCCGCCTACCAGGCCTCGCAGGGCTGGCTGCATAGAGCCGCCGTGCTGATGGTAGCGGGCATATTGTTCGACTTCCTGGACGGCTTTGCCGCCCGACTGCTCAAGGTGCAGTCGCCTATGGGCAAGGAGCTCGACTCGCTGGCTGACATCGTCACCTCGGGTGTTGTCCCGGGAATCTTGCTCTACAGCATCTTCCGTCTCTCGCGTCCCTTTGCGGGCGTGGCCGACCCCATCTACTGGCTGCGTTTCGTGGGTTTCCTGCTTCCTGCCTTCGCCGCCTTCAGGCTCGCCAAGTTCAACCTCGACGAACGTCAGAGCCATTCGTTCCTGGGCCTTCCTGTGCCCAGCAATGCACTGATATGGGTCGCCATAGGCACATGCTTTGTACATCCCGACTGGGCGCAGGTGGCACTGCTGCCTATCCCCGGCATACGCTACTACATCATGTGCACCGCCGGCCTCATCTGCCTGGCTGTGCTCAGTATCGTCACCGATGTGCTGATGGTCTCCGAAATGCCGATGATGAGCCTCAAGTTCTCGTCGTACGGCTGGAAAGAGAACAAGTGGAAATACATCCTGCTGATAGGTGCCGCTGTATTGATAGTGCTCTGCGGCATTCTGGGCATCGCCCTGTCGATACTGTGGTACATATTGCTGTCTATCCTTACCAAGAGGTGCAATGCTTGACGAGCTGCGCAGCATCCCTATTGCCGATTACGACTACCCTCTGCCCGACGGGCGCATAGCGCGCTACCCGTTGGAGCGGCGCGACCATTCGAAGTTGCTCTGCCTGCGCAACGATATTATCTCCGAGCATCATTTCTACGACCTCCCGTCGCTGCTGCCGGAGGGGACGATGCTGGTGTTCAACGACACAAAGGTGATACACGCCCGCCTGCTGTTCCGCAAGGAGACAGGCGCCGTAATCGAGATATTCTGCCTGGAACCCTACCAGATGCCTGTGGCGCAAGCCTTCGAACAACGGGAGCGCTGCTCGTGGGTGTGCTTCGTGGGCAACAACAAGAAGTGGAAAGAAGGCACTTTGAGTGGAGAGTGGAGAACGGAGAGCGGGGAGTTTTGTCTGACGGCTTCGCGTCGCGAGGCGGTGGGTAATGCGTGGATTGTGGACTTCGAGTGGACGGGAGGGATGAGCTTCGCCGAGGTGATAGAGGCTGCGGGAGTCATTCCGTTGCCGCCCTATCTGGGGCGTGATGCCGAAGAGAGTGACGCCGAGCGCTACCAGACGGTATATGCCCACTACGAAGGTTCGGTGGCGGCTCCTACTGCGGGCCTGCATTTCACACCCGAGGTGTTCGACGCTTTGAAGGAGAAGGGTATAGCCACAGAATATCTGACGCTGCATGTGGGTGCGGGAACATTCAAGCCCGTGAGTACCGACACTATCGGAGAGCACGACATGCATGTGGAGAAAGTGTTTGTCACTGCCGACAACCTGCGTCGCATGATAGCTCACGGCGGACGTCGTGTGGCCGTAGGCACCACTAGCGTGCGCACTATGGAGAGCCTCTACTGGTTCGGTGTGCAGCTTAGGCACGATTCTGCCCTCGAGGCGATGCACGTGGGCCAATGGGATCCCTATACGCTCGACACCTGCGGTATGGACTGCGCCGCTGCTTACAGCGAGGTGCTGCGATGGATGGAACGCCGCGGGGTGGACCACATGGAGGGTGAGACACAGCTGATGATAGCCCCAGGCTACAGTTACCGCACCATAGCCGGACTGGTTACCAATTTCCACCAGCCCAAGAGCACGTTGCTGCTGCTGGTGTCGGCGCTGATTGGCGACCGCTGGCGCGAATGCTACCGCTACGCCCTCGATCACGACTTCCGTTTCCTCAGCTACGGCGACAGCTGCTTGTTCCTCGTCTGATGTCGCCCTTTAAGGCCATAATGCAAGTGTTGTTTCCCTCGACCTGCGCCTGTTGCGGACAGGTGCTGGTGGAAGGTGAACGTCAGGTGTGCGTGGGCTGCTTGGTGGATATGCCCGTTACGTCATACAGCACAATGCCCGACAATAGCACAGAGCGCAAACTTATGGGACGTATACACCTGGAGGCGGCCACCTCGATATATTATTTCAGGACAGAGAACACCGTGCGCAAGATGGTGCACGCTATGAAGTTCGATGGCAACACCGAGCTGTGCCGCATGATGGGGCGTCAGATGGGGCTGGAACTGCTGCGGTCGGGCCGCTTCGACGATGTCGACGTTTTGGTGCCCGTGCCGCTGCACTGGATACGCCGCCTGAAGCGCGGATACAACCAAAGTGAGTTGCTCTGTCGCGGTATCGCTGAAGTGATGCCCCGCGAGGTGAATACAAGCGCTGTGGTGCGCCACCGATACACCCGCAAGCAGAGCAACCAGAAAGGTCACCGTAGGGACAAGAATGTGGAGGGCGCTTTTAGAATGAGGCGGTCCGACGAGTTGGCGGGCAAACATGTGCTGCTGGTCGATGACGTACTTACCACAGGCGCCACCCTCTGTGCCTGCGCCGACGCGCTGGCTATGGTGCCCGGCATCAGAATCAGCGTAGCCACCTTCAGCGTCGCCGCTGGCGTGTGACGCCTTGCGGCGAGTTGAAGTGTCGAAGAGTCAAAAAGTCGAAGAGTGGTTGTACTCCTCAATTGGTTAAAGTTTTTTTTTGCCAAATAAAAAATTATTGCTATCTTCGTTGATTGAAAGAAAGTGCCGCGATATAGTGTAATATTGTGGCAATCAAACGTATAATGTCTATGAAATACAAGAGGATACTACTTAAATTGAGCGGCGAGTCGCTCATGGGCAGCCAAAGTTACGGCATCAGTCCCGATATGTTGACCCAATATGCGCTTGACATCAAGGCTGTGGTGGAACGCGGCTGCGAGGTGGCCATAGTCATCGGTGGCGGCAATATCTTCCGCGGCCTCAGCGGTGCCGCCAAGGGCATGGACCGCGTGCAGGGCGACTATATGGGCATGATGGCCACTCTCATCAACAGTATGGCCCTCCAGGCCGAACTCGAGAAGCAGGGCATGCAGACCGAGTTGCTGTCGGGCCTCGCCATAGAGCCCATCTGCAAAGAGATGAGCCGCCGTCGCGCCAACGAGGCGCTGAAGGCCGGTAAGGTAGTCATCATCGGTGGCGGCACGGGCAACCCATTTTTCACCACCGACACCGCCTCCACGCTCCGCGCTATCGAGATTCAGGCCGACGTCATCCTCAAGGGCACCCGCGTCGACGGCGTCTACACCGCCGACCCCGAGAAAGACCCCACGGCTACCAAATACAGCACACTCACATTTGCGGAGGCTATGGGCAAGAAGCTGAAAGTGATGGACCTCACCGCCTTCGCCCTCTGCGACGAGAACAACCTGCCCATCTATGTCTTCGACATGAACCGCACGGGCAACCTGCTGCGTGTGGTCGAGGGCGAGGAAGTGGGCACTCTTGTTACGAAAAACTAAATACATTAAAGATATGAACGACCTATCGAAAGCCTGCCTCGACGAGGCAAGAAACAGTATGAAGAGCTCGCTGAGCTTCCTGGAGAAGGAGCTGGCCAAGATCCGTGCCGGCAAGGCCAATCCCGGAATGCTCGACGGAGTGAAGGTTGACTACTACGGCACCATGACCGAAATC
>JBGUZF010000155.1:0-54506 GCA_045222795.1 Bacteroidales bacterium | reverse complement strand
GTGGCGTCGGAAGCATCCTTGGTGTCGAACAGCGTATTGAGGGTCTCGCCCGCCGAGAAAGCCGGAGTGTGATAGCGGCGGAAGTGTTCCTCTGTGGCGGCCTGGTCGGCACCGACATAGCGCACAATGACGTCGGCTTTGACACAGACGACGGCATCGCCGCTGACGGGATTGACCTTTACGGGAGCGAACACCAGCTGTGCCAGACGACGGTCGCGGGCGATACCGATAACCTCTACCGATGCCAGCGGGAGACCGCAGAAGGCATCGGTGCTGTACACGTCGCCGTTGATGTGCACCACAGGCTCACTGCGGTCCGACTTGCTGCGCGAGGGCTGCACGGGCATCAGCGTGGTGGCGGTGCCGAGATGCACGGTGTCGTAGACGGCGTTCTCAACCGTCACCTCCACCGAGGAGCAGAAGGGAATGGTGAGCAGCGAGCTGCTGACGGGCACTGCGGGACTTCCAACCTCGCCGCCGGGGATATAGCCGGGCATTGAGAGTTGCAGGTATTTGTCGCCACAGAGGGTGACATCGCCTGTTGCCAGTTCGGGCGTACCGAAAGAGAGGCGCAGCTGCGAGAAGTTGTCTTCCAAAACCTGCTGCGCGCAGAGTGTGGTGATAGTAGACAGAAGTGCTGCGAAAAGGACTATCTTTTTCATATCTTGAACATTTTATTTATTTCTTCATTTGGAGCCGTGACGGTAATCTGTTCGTGGGTCACGGGGTGTATAAAAGTCAGTTTATATGCATGTAGCGAGATGCTGCCGTCGGGGTTGCTGCGCTCGGCGCCATACTTGAGGTCGCCCTTTATGGGGCAGCCGATATTGGCCAGTTGGCAGCGTATCTGATGGTGACGGCCGGTGAGGAGGTTGACGTCGAGCAGGTGGTAGCCTCCGTCGCTGACGGCCACCTCACGGTATTCCAGTCGTGCCAGCTTGGCGTTGGGCCTCACTGTGCCGAAGACATAGCTCTTGTTGCGCTCCTCATTCTTGACGAGCCAGTTCTCGAGCATTGCGGCAGGCTTGGGCGGGGCGTTCTTGACCACAGCCCAGTAGTGCTTCTCGAAGTTGCGGTCCTGCAAGGCTTTCGACATGCGCGAGAGGGCCTTTGAGGTCTTTGCCAGCAGGACGACGCCCGACACAGGGCGGTCGAGACGGTGGATGACGCCGCAATAGACATTGCCTGGCTTATTGTCGCGCTCCTTGAGGTAGGCTTTCACAAGCTCGGCGATGGGTGTGTCGCCGGTCTTGTCGCCTTGCGTTATCTGACCCGGCAACTTGTTGATGGCAATCAGGTGATTGTCCTCGTATAATATCTGGTCGGCAATCATACTATCTCGGCGATGGGGCTTATGGCGTTACGGACTTTGTCCTGAAGTTGTACACTGATGGGGAAGTCGAGGGGCAGGAAGAGGTCGATGCGCGAGCCGAACTTGATGAAGCCCATCTCCTGGTTCTGCTTCACCGTCTCGCCCTCTTTGGCGTAGCACACGATGCGGCGGGCCATCACGCCTGCCACCTGGCGTATCATAATCCTCTTGCCGTTGGTGAGGCGCATGCCCACCTCGGTGCGCTCGTTTAGGTCGCTGCTCTTGGGGTAGGAGGCCACAAAGTAGTTGCCGCGGCGGAACTTGACATATTCCACCACGCCGTCGCAGGGATAGCGGTTCACGTGCACGTCGGTGCCGCTCATGAAAATGGACACCTGCATGCACTCCTCCTTGAGGTAGGTCTTCTCGAAGACCTGCTCGATGGTGACGATGGTGCCGTCGGCCGGCGATATAAGTTCGGCGGCATTCTCGGTGAAGATACGGCGCGGGATGCGGAAGAACGACACAACAAGGAGGTCGAATATCAGCAGCGCCACAAGGAAGATGGTGTGGAACACCGTCCAATGGTGCACTATCAGCAGCATTGCCAGCCATATCAAGGCAGTCACGCCAAGCGTGAGCAGTATGATTGTCCGTCCTTCGCGATGTATCTTCATATTTCAAAAATTAGAGTGATATACACAAAAACCATAGGTACTGCTATGAGCAGGCTGTCGAAACGGTCGAGGAAGCCGCCGTGACCGGGCATTATCTTGCCGCTGTCCTTCACTCCCACCGAGCGCTTGAGCATGCTCTCCACCAAGTCGCCGAGGGTGTCGATGACGCTGCAGATGAAACCCATCACCAGCCAGTGGTACCAGGCGATGTCGTGGTTGAAGAGCGGGCCGATGAAGACAGCCACCAGCAGGGTGATGACCACTCCGATGGCGGTACCCTCCCAGGTCTTTCCAGGCGAATGACGCTCCCACATCTTGTGCTTGCCGAGCAGCGAGCCTCCCATATAGGCGCCGTTGTCGTTCATCCACACCATGATGAGCACCATCACCAGCACGTTCATCCCCGAATGCAGCAAGGGCATCAGACCCAGCGGCACTGCGGCGTAGAACATAGGCACCATGGTGTAGGCGGCATCGCGGAAGGGCTGCTCGCTGTGGTACCACAGCTGCACTATGGCAGAGATACCGAAGAGCATGGGCAGAACGATTATGGCGATGCCTAACAGCTTCAGACCGTTCAATCCCGGCAGCGACTGCAAACCTATCAGCGACAGCAGCGTCAGCACGGTGTAGGCGTAGCCCAGCGGTTTGCAGGGAGTGGCGCCCTGAAGGGCGACGATGCGGAAGAACTCGAAAGTGCAGCCGCAAGCCACAAACATCAGGAAGGCGCCGAAGATGATGGCACCAAGGGTGGGGTTGTTCAGCAGCGCACCGCTGTAGATGCACCCCAGGAACAGCGCCACATACACCGCGGCGCTTGCCGCTCTGACCCAGAAATTCTTCATACCTCTTCAAAGTCTTTGTTGTCATTGTCGTCGTCCTGCTCGTCGGCATCCTCTGCCGGCTCGGCCACCTCGGCGGGGTTCTCCCACGGACGGGGACCGTAGATACGCTCCAGGTCTTCGCGGAAGAGAACCTCCTTGTCGTAGAGCTGTGTGGCCAGCTCGTCGAGCTGCTCGCGGTGAGTGAGCAGCAGCTCCTTGGCTTTGGCGTAGGCCTCTTCGACCATGCGTTTCACCTCACGGTCGATGGTCTCGGCGGTCTTCTCGCTGAAGGGCTTGGTGAGACCCCATTCGCTTTGGCCCGTGGAGTCGTAGAAGCTAATGTTGCCAATCTCGGGACTCATGCCGTAGTAGGTCACCAGCGCCTGTGCCATCTTGGTGGCACGCTCTATATCGTTGAGGGCGCCGGTGCTTATCTTGCCGTACACTATCTCTTCCGACGCACGGCCCGCCATGAGGCTGGTCATCTCGTCGAACATCTGTTCGTAGGTTGTTATCTGGCGCTCTTCGGGCAGGTACCATGCGGCGCCGAGGGCCTTGCCGCGTGGCACTATGGTTACCTTCACCAGCGGGTTGGCCCACCGCAGCAGCCAGCTCACCGAGGCGTGGCCGCTCTCGTGGTAGGCTATGGTGTGCTTCTCCTGGTCGGTGAGCACCTTGGTGCGCTTCTCAAGGCCGCCGACGATACGGTCGACAGCGTCGAGGAAGTCCTGCTTGTCGATTTGCTTCTTGTTCTTGCGGGCGGCACAGAGGGCGGCCTCGTTGCACACGTTGGCGATGTCGGCACCGCTGAAGCCTGGCGTCTGCTTGGCCAGGAAGGCGCGGTCGACATACTCTTCGCTGTTCTTGTCCTTGTTGAGCTTGAGGTTCTTCATGTGGACGGCGAAGATGGCCTTGCGCTCCTCGAGGTCGGGGAGCTCGACGTATATCTGGCGGTCGAAACGTCCGGCACGCAGCAGGGCTTTGTCGAGCACATCGGCGCGGTTGGTGGCGGCCATCACAATGACGTTGGTGGTGCTGGAGAAACCGTCCATCTCTGTGAGGAGCTGGTTGAGGGTGCTCTCTCGCTCGTCGTTGCCGCCGGTGATGCCGTTCTTGCCGCGGGCGCGTCCCACGGCGTCAATCTCGTCGATGAACACTATGCAGGGGGCCTTCTTCTTTGCCTCCTCGAAGAGGCCGCGGACGCGCGAAGCGCCGACGCCGACGAACATCTCGACGAAGTCGCTTCCGCTCATTGAGAAGAAGGGCACTCCCGCCTCGCCGGCAACGGCTTTTGCCAGCAGCGTCTTACCGGTACCCGGAGGACCTACCAGCAGCACTCCCTTGGGAATCTTGCCGCCGAGGTCAGTATAGCGCTTGGGGTTCTTCAGGAAGTCGACCACCTCCATCACCTCCTCCTTGGCACCTGCCAAGCCAGCCACATCCTTGAAGCTGACGTTGTTCTGCTTGGTGGCGTCGTACTGCTTGGCGTTCGAGCGGCCGAAGCCGAAGATTCCGCCGAAGCCGCCGCCACCATTGCTGTCGCCACCCATCTGGCGGCGCGTGATGGCGCTCATAATCCAGAAGAAGAAGATAAGCATCAGCAGCGGACCGAACCACACCAGCAACTCCTTCCAGGCATTGCTGCGGTTCTCAATCTTGTAGCTGATATGCTCGCCGGTCTTCGCCTCGACGATGGACAGTTCCTTGTCGAAATGCTCGTAGTTGCCGATATTGTAGACGTAGTAACCCTGCGGGCCACGGTCGCCGGTCATCGTGCGGGTGATGATGTCGCGGTAGGTGACGGTGTCGCTGTTCACAGCCTCGCGCTTAATCTTTATCTCGGCATACTCCTGGTTTATCACCGTGATACTCTCGTAGTGGTGCTTCTCGAGTATCGGTTCGAGGCGCTCCCACGTGATTGTCTGCTTGCTCGCCGAGCCGCCGCCACCAAAGAGGCCCCATATCAGGGCAATCATGATGACGATATACACGATATATAGCAGCTTCGACCACCACGGACGCTTGCCGCGGGGGGCGTTGGGCTTGTTGGGCTGCTGTTGCGGATTATTCTGATTTGCCATTGCTCTTCTTGGTAGTTTTGGTTGTTATGGACAGTTCCTCGCCGTCGCTCCACAGCTCGTCGAGACGGTAGAAGGCGCGCTTGTCCTTCTGGAAGATATGCACCACCACGTCGAAGTAGTCCATCAGTATCCATTCGGCGTTGTTGTAACCCTCCACCTTGTGGGGGTTCATGCCTGTGGCTTTCTTCACCGTCTCAAAGACGGCGTCGCTCAGTGCCGACACGTGCGAAGGCACGTTGCCGGTGGCTATCACGAAGAACTCGGCAGGTGCACCATGCACCTTGCGCAAGTCAAGTATGCGCACATCCTCTGCTTTCTTCTCGTCCATTGTCTGTGCCGCCAAACGGGCCAGCACCAACGATTCTTTCTCTGTATTCATTAAGTTATTTCTAATTTCTAATTTCTAAGTTCTAAGTTCTTTTCTCTAGATTCTTGTTGCATTGAGCGTCCTCACACCGTTCTGTTCCTCAATCTCCACCCTCACATAGCTCTCGGGCAGCAGTTCCTCTATCTTCTCCGTCCATTCGGTGAAGCAGTAGCAGCCGCTGTAGAAGTACTCTTCATAGCCTATGTCGTAGGCCTCGGCCACCGACTTCAGGCGGTAGAAGTCGAAGTGGTAGACCGGCTCACCCTCGCGGTCGCTGTACTCGTTCACTATGGCGAAGGTGGGGCTGCACACGTTGTCCTCCACCCCCAGCGCGGCACATATCTCCTTGATGAGCGTGGTCTTCCCCACCCCCATCTTGCCGAAGAAGGCGAAGAAGCGCTCGTCGGGAAACTCTCCCAACAACTTCCGTGCCACCTCGGGCAACTGTTCTATGCCTGCAATCTCAACGTTCATCATTCATCTTTAACCTTTCACCTCTCACCTTTCACCTCTCACCTTAAACGGTCTGCCGCCCTCACCTTCATCTCGTCTTTCTTGATGCCGCGGTGGGCAAGGATGAGGAACACGAGCGACACTATCGGGGCGTAGGCGCCTGCCAGCCAAGTCACCTTCGGGTCGCCGGTGTTCATATCCTGCACCACGGTCTTGCCGTAGGCGTCCACCGCCCAGAAGAAGAGCAGGAAGACGTAGATGACGTTGAACAGGAAGCCTATGGCCACCACACGCATCTGACGCACGCGGTTCTTGTAGAGGAAGACGCACAGCAGCGCTATGGCGCCAACTAGGATGGCCAGCACGACCAGCGGCCAGGTCTTGAAGCCGCTCATCTTCTGGCTGTACTCTATCGTGGAGCCCAGCGTGAGCAGCTGTTCCTCGTTCATCGTCACATCGCCCTTGGGCAGCAGGTTCAGCTCCGACTGCACCGTTTGCTGCATCGACTCAATCTCGGACTGGTAGGTGGCCACAGGGGTCATAAAGCACAGTGCCATGCAGCATGCTGCCAGCACCAACCAAAAACTCTGTATTCTCTGTAACATATTCTTTTTAGTTTTAAGTTTTAAGCTGTAAGTATTAAGTGGCTACGCATTTTACTTAAAACTTACAGCTTACAGCTCACAGCTTAGTTTTCTATTTTCAACTCAGAAGCCTTGCGGGTCTTGTCGACCACCGTGGCGTTCTCGATATACATGAAGCCGGGGTTGCCGCGCATCATGGTCTCGATGGCGGTGGCGTCGGCGAAGAGGTAGTCGAGGCCGCTGATGCGGTTGTCGGCCAGCCAGGCCTGCACCTCCTCGGGCAGCGCCGAGGTGAGCATCACGATGCGTATGCCGTTGTCCTCGGCCATACCGAGGGCCACCCTCACTTCGCGCACGCCCTTCTCGTCGATCTCCTCCAGGTGGTGCACGGTGACTATCACCAGGCCGTCCTCGGCGGGCAACAGGTCGATGGCACGGTCGTCGCCAGCGAGGTCGAGCATCGAGAAGCCGGGGGCCTTCACCTCGAAGGGCTCGTCGCTGGTCGACTGCAGTATCTCCCAGCGGTCGAAGTCCTTGTACTCCTCGGGCACCGACGCCCAGTCGCCGTTCTTGTAGTCGACCATCTTCTCCTCGCCGGTCTCCACATTGCGCATAAGCATGTGGTTCATGGGCTCGCGCTCCTCGACCATCACGTTGCCTATCTTCCAGGGGCGGAAGTCAATCACCGGCTCGTGCTTGATGTTGTAGATGCCGAACACCAGCATGGCGGCTACGGCTATCAGCATTATGATGGCGTCGCGCTCGAAGCGGCGTTTGCGGCGCACGTTGCGCGTGAGGAATATCCACACCGTCGGCACGTCGAGGGCTATGTTCTTCCAGAAGGTCTGCCAGTTGGTGAGCTTCACAGCGTCGCCGAAGCAGCCGCAGTCGGTCACCTTGTTGGTGAGCGCGTCGACGAAGGTGGTGACGGTGAAGAAGAGCATCATCAGCACCAGCAGCCAGGCCGACAGACGGCGGTAGGCGTTGGTGATGAGCAGCACGCCCACCACAAACTCGGCGCAAATCAAGCCCATCGACAGCACACCCGCCAGCGGCTGTGCCCACTCGAAGGTGAGGCCTCCGATGCTCCAAGCCGTCATATACTCCTGCACCTTGAAGGTGGTGCCCATCGGGTCGACGCCCTTCACAAACGACGAGAAGAGGAACACCAGTCCCACCACCCATCGGCAGATAACGTTCAGCGTGTAATTCAGTTTAGTATCTTTCATCTCATTTATTCTTTTTTACGGCGAATTTAACGAATTATACGAATTAGTCTCAACCTGTTTTATCGAATTAAAACATTACCGCGACAATTCGAGTAATTCGCACACAATTAGCCTGCGCAGCATTTCGTTCAATTCGCATAATTCGCCGTTTAATTAACATTTTTCATTCAATCGTACCAGGCAGAATAGCGAGTAGTTGACAATGTCCATGTAGCCGCCTTCGACGCCTTCGCTCACCAGCGTCTTGCCGTCGTTGTCCTCGATCTGCTTGATGCGCATCAGCTTCATCAGTATCAAGTCCACCATCGAGCTCACGCGCATCTGTCGCCAAGCCTCGCCGTAGTCGTGGTTCTTGTCCATCATCAACTCTATCGTGCGTCCCAAGTGCTTGTCGTAAAGCCTCATAGCTTCCTCCAACGGCAGCTCCAGCTGTGCTTTGCACTCCCCTGCACTCCCCTGCACTCCCTTGCACTCCAACTCCTGCTGTATCAGTGCCATCACGGCGTAATTGACCATAGCCACAAACTCGTCGCGCACGTCGTCGCCCACGCGGTTCTCGCCGCTCTCCTGTATGCTGCGTATGCGGCTGGCCTTGATGAATATCTGGTCCGTCAGCGAAGGCAGGCGCAGCACACGCCACGACGTGCCGTAGTCGCGAGTCTTCTTCTCGAACAGCGTCCTGCACACAGCAGCCTCCTGCTCTATCTCTTGTCTAGTATTTTTAGTCTCGTTTTTATCCATATTTTGTTTATAACGACACCTACACTTTTTTATTGTATAAATAATAAAAAGTTTTTTTTCACCCCCTTCACATACTACACACTTACTACGCACTTACTACACACATACTACTCACTTCCGACCCACTTCCGACCTCACACGTCTCACATCTCACCTCTCACATCTCACATCTCACGTCCCACATACCTGCCATGTTTACAGTGACTTATACGATTTTAACATTTCTAAGCCACTGAAACTCAGTCCTTAAACCCCACCCACTTCACATCCACTTCACATCCGCTTCACCCCCACTTCACCCCCGCATCACCCTCCGGTGGAGATGATGTGGTGTTGGTGTGTAGGTGATGTGTAGATGATGTGTAGGTGGTGGGGGCTTATCTCTGATATTCAAGCAGTTACAAATGTTAAAATCACGTAATGCATTGACAATGTGTCGGGTATGATGTGATTATCGAGGCATCCGATTGGCGGTTTTTAACATTTGTTTGCAATGCCGAAGAGGTGCCTTAGAGGTGGCGTGGAGGTGCCTTAGGGGTGAGCTTGGTCGGTGAAGTTTTTCATCGCAACACAATAAACAATGGTTTTCCACGTTAAAAGAAAATTATGAGAAAGCGCACTTTCCATAGTTTCAGCATCACGGTGCAGGGACGGCTGGTGGAGTTCACCCGCCCGGCGGTGATGGGCATACTGAACATCACCGACGACTCGTTCTACGACGGCGGCCGCTACCGTGAACCCGAGGCCATGCTTGCCCGTGCACGGCAGCTGCTGGCCGACGGTGCCGACATTATCGACGTCGGCGCTTCGTCGTCGCGCCCCGGCGCCACACTCATCCCGCAGGACGAGGAGGCGCGCCGCCTGACGGAAGCCATCACGCTGATACGCCGCGAGTTGCCCGAGGCCGTCATCTCGGTCGACACCTGCTTCGCCCTGCCCGCACGCGCCGCCATCACGGCAGGCGCCGACATAATTAACGACATCGCAGGCGGCGAGCTCGACGAACGCATGTTCCAGACAGTTGCCGAGCTGCAGGTGCCCTACATCATGATGCACGGCGGCCGCGAGCACGTGAACCACGAGCCCTACATCGACGACGACCGCCTGATAGACAGCATGGTGCAGTTCTTCTCTCAAAGGCTCGACACCCTCTACCGCCTCGGCGTCAAAGACGTGTGGATCGACCCGGGCTTTGGCTTCGGCAAGACCGTGGAGCAGAACCACATGCTCCTCGACCGCCTCGACGAGCTCACCACCATCTTCCGCGAACCCCTGCTGGCAGCCCTTAGCCGCAAGAGCATGATCTACCGCCCATTAGGCATCACCCCCAACGAAGCCCTCGACGGCACCATAGCCCTCGACGCCATAGCCCTTGACCGCGGCGCCCGCATAGTGCGCGTCCACGACCCCAAACCCGCGCTCGAAACAATAAAACTCCTCTCACTAAACACCAACCACTAAACACTTAATACTTAAAACTTAAAACTCAAAACTAAAGATATGATCCCTCTGGAAATACTTGGATTACCGATGCTGCGACTGGTCGACATCTTCGACATCCTCATCGTGGCGGCGCTTTTCTTCTATATCTACCGCATGGCGCGCGGCACCAACGTGATGCTCATCTTCTGGGCGCTGCTCATCCTGCTCATCGTATGGCGCGTGGCCAACGCCCTCGGAATGCGGCTGTTGGGAGCCCTGCTTGGCGCCGTTGCCAGCGTGGGATTGATAGCGCTGGTAATCATCTTCCAGCCCGAAATACGCAAGTTCCTCCTCTTCCTCGGCACCAAGACGCAGCTCAACGAGTCGCTCTGGAAAAGACTCCAGTTCTGGCGCCGTAACATACAGAGCAAGAACACCGTGAGCTACGAACCCTACGTCAACGCCTGCATGCACATGTCGCAGAGCAAGACCGGCGCCCTGATAGTCTTCAAGCGCCACAACGAGGTGGAGGAACTCATCGACACCGGCGAGCGCATCGACGCCCTGGCTTCCAGCGCGTTGATAGAAGCCCTCTTCTTCAAGAACTCGCCCCTGCACGACGGCGCCGTCATCGCCAGCGGCAACCACCTGCTGGCAGCACGCTGCATCCTGCCCGTAACCTCGCGCCTCGACATCGACCCCAACCTCGGCCTGCGCCACCGCTCGGCCATCGGCGTCACCGAGCAGCTCGACGTGCTCTCGGTTATCGTCAGCGAGGAGACAGGCGCCATCAGCTACGCCATCGGTGGCGACATCCACCACGATATCAGCCCCGTGGAACTCCGCCAAGCCCTCGAGAAGTACGAGTGCTAAGCGCCCCTCCCGCAATAAAATTTAAATAAAATATATACATATTAGAAAAAAGTTGTACTTTTGCAACTCATTTCGGTGTGTGTATACCCCCGCAAATGTTAAAAATCAAAAATTATTTTGCCAGTTCGGAAAATCGTATTACCTTTGCAGTGTACTAATAAACTAATACAGCAATACTGACAGCAAATATCACACTGGCATACAGAATATTAGTCAAACAAACAAAAATAACAATAACAACAAAAACATCAAAAAACAATGAAAAAAAGCATTTGGATTATGCTGTTTGCCGTCCTGTTCAGCGGCACAGCATTCGCCCAGCTGGGCGGTGAGAAACCGGCCAAGAAGAGCGACCTGACCGAGAAGGTGCCCCTCGACAAGAAGGTGCGCTATGGCAAGCTCGACAACGGCTTCACCTACTACGTCCGTGCCAACAAGAAGCCGGAGAACATGATCCAGTTCCGCCTGGTCTCCAACGCCGGTTCCATCATGGAGCGCGACGACCAGCAGGGCCTCGCCCACTTCTGCGAGCACATGGCCTTCAACGGCATCAAGGGTTATCCCCACAACGAGATGATCCAGAAGCTGCAGGAGCACGGTGTGGAGTTCGGCCGCGACATCAACGCCTACACCAGCTTCGACCAGACCGTCTACTACGTCAACATGCCCGCCGACGACCCCGAGATGGTAAAGATGGGTATTGAAATCCTCGACGGCTGGGCCGGCAACATCCTCTTCGACGAGAAGGAGATTGAGAGCGAGCGCGGCGTCATCCACGAAGAGTGGCGCGGTGGCGTCGGCCACGGCGACCGTCTGCGCAAGAAGACCTGGCCCACCATGCTCAAGGGTTCCCTCTATGCCGACCGTCTGCCTATCGGTAAGGAAGAGGTTATCATGAACTTCAAGCGCCAGAGCATCGTCGACTTCTTCAACGACTGGTACCGTCCCGACCTGCAGGCCATCGTCATCGTTGGCGACATGGACAACTTCGAGTATGCCGGCAAGAAAGGCGCTCCCGCCATGGAGCAGAAGGTGAAAGACGTCTTCAGCACCCACCAGTTCCTCGGCAAGGAGAAACTGCCCCGCCTGAGCTATGAGATCCCCGGCAACGTGGAGCCCCTCATCGCCATCGCCACCGACAAGGAAGCCACCAGCACCACCCTCGAAATCTTCTGGAAACACAAAAAGACCCCCAACGGCACCGTCGGCGCCTACCGCACCATGCTCGTCCGCAGCCTCATCGGCATGATGATGAACGACCGTTTCCGCGACATCACCGAGAAGCCCACCGCCCCCATGATGTATGCCAACGGCGGCTACAGCGGATTCCTCGGCCGCGAGATTGACGTCTTCGAAGTCGGCGCCGCCCCCAAGGAGAACCGCATCGAAGAGACCGCCCAGCTGCTCCTCCAGCTTGTGAAGCAGATTGACGACCACGGCTTCCTGCAGGCCGAACTCGACCGCCAGAAGGAAGACCTCCTCAGCACCTACACCAAACTCGCCAAGGAAGAGAACAAGACCCAGAGCAACAGCCTGGCCGACGAGTACACCAACCACTACCTCGACAACGAGCCCTGCCCCGGCATCCGCCAGGAATGGAAATATGCCAAGGAGTTCCTTCCCGAAATCACCCTCGAGGAGTGCAACGCCCTCGTGAAGAGCTGGATCACCGACGAGAACATCGTGTTCTACCTCACCGCCCCTGAGAAGGAAGGCTTCAAGGTGCCCACCGAGGCCGAAGCCCTCAAGATACTGAAAGGCATGCGCGACCTCAAGACCGAGCCTTGGGTCGACAACTTCAAAGACGAGCCCCTCTTCAGCGAGGAGGTCAAGGATGCCACCGCCAAGATCACCAAGACCAACAGCGTGCTCGACTACACCGAGTACACCTGCCCCAACGGCGTGCGCTTCGTCGTGAAGAAGACCGACTATAAGGCCGACGAGATCGTCATCAGCAGCTTCGCCTTCGGCGGCTCCTCGCTCTACAGCGACAAGGAAGCCTACCAGGCACAGAACGCCGCCAACTTCATCGACGCAGGCGGTATCGCCAACTTCAGCGCCACACAGCTCAACAAGAAGCTCAAAGGCATGAACCTCAGCATCAGTCCCAACATCAACGACGAGACCCAGGGCTTCAGCGGCAGCTGCTCGCCCAAGGACCTCGAGACCACCCTCCAGCTCATCAACCTCTACTACACCGCTCCCCGCAAGGACCAGGAATCCTACGAGCGCAACATCGAGAACACCATCCAGCAGATCAAGTTCATCCGCGAGAACCCCCAGGCAGCCTTCATCGAGACCTACTACAAGACCGCCTTCCCCAACGACAAACGCCGCGTGGTCATCCCCACCGAGGATCAGGTTCGCGCCCTCTCGCTCGACCGCATGTATGAGATCTACCGCGAGCGCTTCGCCGATGCAGGCGACCAGATCTTCTTCTTCGTCGGCAACGTCAGCGACAAGGATGTCGACCTCATCGCCAAATATCTCAACCACCTGCCCGTCAACGGCAAGCAACACGGCGAGAAGTTCATCAACCGCAATCCCAAGTTCGCCGAAGGCATCCAGCATGCCGAAGCCGTCAAGGGTATCGAGAAGCAGGGCATGCTCCTCATGACCGGCCAGGTGAAATGCGACGCCAAGGAGCTCGACCCGCAGACCCGTATCGCCATCCAGGAGCTCGGTGATGCCCTCGGCATGACCACCCTCGAGATCATCCGCGAGAAGAACGGCGACGCCTACAGCCCCAGTGCCGGCTGCGACTACGAAATCACCCCCGAAGGCGAGGTGAGCTGGCAGTTCTACATCGGCTGCGACCCCGAGAAGGCCAAGAAGATTGAGAAAGACTGCATCAAGATCCTCAAGCAGTACATGAAGAAAGGCTGCGACGCCAAGACCCTTGGCAAAGTCCAGGAACAGATGATTGTCAACCGCGGCAAAGCCAAGCAGAACAATAGCTTCTGGCTGAACCAGATCAGCGGCAGCTACCGCTTCAACGAGAGCCGCGACTATGTCGTCAACGACTACGACAACATGGTCAAGAAGGTCACCGCCAAAGACCTCAAGGCTATCGCCAAGAAGTACTTCAACCTCAAGAACTACGTCTCCGTCACCCTCCGTCCCGAGGACGGCGCTGTCGGAACCGCCGATTGATAGGTTCTTCTAAACAACAAAGCGCCGCCACGGGCAATATAAATCCTGTGGCGGCGTTTATTATTGTATGCGAAACCAAGAAACCACCAAACACGACTACGGCCACGGGCTGCTGATAGCAGGCAGCTACGGCAAGATGGGCTGCGCCATCCTAGCGGCACGCGCCGCCCTCCGCAGCGGCTGCGGACTGGTATCTGTGCACCTGCCCGAGCGTTGCGTCGACCCCATGCAGGCTGCCTTCCCCGAGGCAATGGTCAGCATCGACGCCTCCCCCACCCTCTTCACCACCCTGCCCGAACACCTCGACCGCTACACCGCCATCGCCGTCGGCCCCGGCATCGGCACCGAGGAACCTACACAAAAGGCATTGCACGCCCTGCTCTCCAACCTTTCACCTTTCA
Source organism: Bacteroidales bacterium (assembly GCA_045222795.1). GTDB lineage: Bacteria > Bacteroidota > Bacteroidia > Bacteroidales > P3 > Colimorpha. The sequence goes on along the minus strand of JBGUZF010000155.1, from coordinate 40,389 downwards.
CCTCTCACCTTTCACCTTCCCTCGTCCTCGACGCCGACGCCCTCAACATCCTCGCCAAAGAAATTCCTCATTCAACATTCAACATTCAACATTCGATTATTACTCCGCACGAAGGCGAGTACCGCCGTCTCTTCGGCGATGCCGACCCCGCCGAGATGGCTGCGAAGCACAACGTCATCATCGTCAAGAAAGCACACCACACACGTGTATATTCACCTGATGGACAAATGTATGAGAACCACACAGGCAACGCAGGCATGGCAACCGCCGGCAGCGGCGACGTGCTGACGGGAATATTGCTTGGCATGCTCTGTTCCAACCACTTGCACGCAAAAGTGTACGATATCGTATGTCGCGCCGTCGAGCTGCATGGCAAATTGGGCGATTTCGCCCTCGCCAACCAGTCGGAATCGAGCCTTATCGCCTCCGACATGGTAGAAAAACTCAAACACATATCGACCGATATTACAGAGTGTTAAGGTACATCGCAAAAATATTTTGAAAAATAATTTTGCCAATATCAAAAAAGTGTGTACTTTTGCACCCGCATTTGAAAAGGAGAGAGAAAAGAATTTTCAATTTTCAATTCTCAATTTTCAATTCGAGAGATTCCTCCTTAGCTCAGTTGGTTAGAGCACCTGACTGTTAATCAGGGGGTCGAAGGTTCAAGTCCTTCAGGGGGAGCAAAAGAGCGCTGAAATTCAGCGCTCTTTCTTTTTTGTACCCAACCCGTGGGGCTTCTATTATTATATCTCAATCTGATCTCCAAGGAAATGCGGCTCGTGGAGAAAGATAAAGTCAAATGCCATCTTGGTACGGGCGAGCCATTCCCTCACACGAAACCTAAGCGCGGTTGTGCGGATGGAAACATCCTCCGCATTGAAGGCTATAGCATCCACACCCACTCGGTTGGCGATATAGATAGCCCTCTCGTTATGCCAGTCTTGTGATATGACGGTAACGGAGTCCTGACCGAACACCTTCTTCGCCCTCACCATAGAGTCGTATGTACGGAAACCCGCATAGTCGAGTGTGATGGAGTCGGCCGGCACGCCACGCTCCACCAGAGCCTCTTTCATATCGGCGGGCTCATTGTAGTCTTTCCTGCTGTTGTCGCCACTGATAAGGATGCGGTGTATCTTCCCTGCGTGATACAACTCAGCACAGGCGTCTATCCTGTAATAGAAATAGGGGTTCTCATAACCTTGCCGAGTGAGGCGCGATGTGCCAAGAAGCAGACCCACCCGACGGTATGGTATTTCTTCAACGCTGGAATAGCAGCGACCTTCCGCCATCTTATCGACAGAGCGGTTGACAATAGCCCCCATAACGAGGAATGCCACCCCCAGCACCACTGCAACTACCAATGGAATAAGAATCTTCTTGCTTATACGCTGTTTCATTACTATTATAACACAAGGAACATTAAGATATTATCTTACACCCACCCAATCTTCGTTCTTTCATTTCGTGTTCACAACCTTACGCGACGCCCCATTCCCGTCCACAAGAACATACAGCCCTTCTGACATGCCTTGCAGATTGATGCTGTTAATTCCGAAACCGAATTCATTACGCATCACGGAACGACCCATGCTGTCGTACATAGTCAACGTCATAGGCTCGGACGTTCTAACATAAAGTGTCCCTGAGGTAGGATTAGGCCATACGTCAAACCGCGGGTTGCCCTCTTCAGGGGCTATTAGGCCCAACGAAGAGCTGCCGCCGAGGAAGAACGTGTGAATCTCGTCGAAATAGTCGATGTCATGCGTGATGGAGTCCTGATACCAGTTATGCGAGCCGCCAATAACCTTGAGCAACTGGAACTCGGCCTCGCCGCTATAGGTGAAGCGGACAAAGCGCAGGCCGTCGTTCACACGGTCGGGCAGGGTGTCCACGGTGGGTGTGGCGTCGCAGTTATTCCAGCCCGTCCAGAAACTGACCACCGAATCGACACTTATACCGATGGTGCCGAAATAGGCCGAGCCACCACTCCATCCCACCACATCGTCGGATGTGCCGTGGATGTGCATCATGCGCACCGGCACTGGCGGCACATCGTCGGCGAAGGCGAAGGCTATCAGCCCGCTGACGGGAGCGCAGGCCGTGATGCGGTCGCCATGTTCAATGGCCATACGGTGGGTCATAAAACCTCCCATCGAGAAACCGGTGAAGAACACACTGTCTGAATTGACCTTGCCGTCCGCTATCAGGGTGTCGAGGAGTGCCATCAGGAAGCCCGCATCGTCGGCCGAACCGCCGAGACCGGCGTTCCACATGGTATAGCCCGACACGCTCAGGGCCTGCGGCACGACGATAACCCATCCGTAACGCTCCGCCAGATTGCCAAAGTGCATCTCGTTGTTGCAACGTGTTATGTTATCGCCAAGACCGTGGAGAAAATACATCACGGGCAATGCGCCGTCACGGTCGGAAGGCTCAAACAACATATACTGCCGTTGGGTGTTCTGCCATGTGAATGTCCGTGTCTGTGCCAATAAAGGCTGCGCGGCCACCAACAGCAGCGCAAGAGCTGTAATTATCTTTTTCATATTATTAATTATTTATCTCTCTCGCCGCTCAATGACCTTTTTCAGGCGGTAGCGGTCGCCTGTGGCGGGACCTACGGCGTCGATGAACTGCTGGTCGTAGCCGGGGGTGTCGTAGCCCCAGCGCTGGAAGTTGCCATGCTCGTCCACCTTACGCACCACCTGGTCGTTATATTTCACAATAAGGTGCTTCGCCAGCTTGTCCCACCGATGCATCATGCGGTCGGCATATGCGATGCTTTTGCGGTTGAGGTAGTCGCGCCGCTCGGCGGGCGTCAGTTTCTCTATGGCACGGAGCACGCTGTCCTGGTCGGCGAAATAGTAGTCCTCCATCTCCTTCTGCGCGGCACGCAGGTCGCCTATCATCATCGAATAGCGCGGGTATACCATGTTGGCCACCCAGTTGTTCATCCAGAAGGCCGACTCAGTGCTGAACTCCGTACGCGGATTGTTCTCGGGACGGAAGGGGTCGGGCACCTGTGTGAGGCAGCAGTAGAGCGGCACGTAGGCCACCATGTCGGCATCGTCGCAGTTGAACCAGGTGACGCCGCCAACGTCGTCGGGCAACCACCGCCGCATCTGACAGGTCATGGTGAAACCGCTCTGCTGCGTGGCGATGGGGCGCTCGCGGAAGTAGTCGTTGCCCTTGCTGTCCTTGAAGTGCATGGGCAGCGGCCGTATAGGCATACCCCAAGGGCCGGCGGTCATGTCGGCAGTCATATCGAGCGGCGTGCCCTCGAAGTGGTCGCGCATATCTTGCTGCACATCGCGCAGCGAGAGGGGCGCGTCGGGCTTCACCCACAGCGGCAGAGCATCGCAGATGTCGAAATAGCCTTCGATATAAGGCAGATACTGATCCATATCCGAGCGGTGGTGGCGGAAGAAGCTCCACACGCGGGCATCGGCATAGCGCACATTCTCGAAGTCAATGGGACAGTAGGCGTCACGGAAGGAGAACTCTTTGTCGGGACCGCTATAAAAACCTTTCTCGCGGGCAAAGTCGACCACATCCCAGGCGTAGACACACTCCACCTGCGGCTGGCTAATATACTCCAAATGCTTGCTGCTGATGCTCTTGTAATCCTTTGTCTTCTTGGCTTTCTGTTTGACAATAAAGCCGTTGTCCCAGCATTCACCTTCGCGTGGGAAAAGGCAGATGCGGCTGAGGTTGGCGTGGGCGCAGATGCAGTCGTCGGGGATGCGCAAAGCCACCCATACGGCGCCGTTGCGGCCCTCCCCTTTTCCAATAATCTCCATTATCCACGCCTCGTCGGGGTCGCACACGGTGATGCTCTCGCCGCTGCTGTTATAGCCGTACTGTTCCACCAGCTCGGCCATGCAGCGTATCGCCTCGCGGGCCGTCGCCGAGCGCTGCAGCGCCAGGCGCATGAGGCTGAAATAGTCGAGCAAGCCTTCGCGGTTCTGCAGCTCGAGGCGGCCGTCGAAGGTGGTCTCCACGATGGTCACCTGCCGCTCGTTCATCAAGCCCACCACGTTGTAGGTATATTCCACCTGCTCCACATAGCGACCCTCGTGGGTAGGTCCCCATCCTCGGACGGCAATCTTCTCGCCCTTCTCATGCCTGCCGCCAGGCGAATAGAACAGCGACCCGGCGAAGCCGAAACCGTCGCAGTTGTAGCTGCACATCACGCTGCCGTCGACCGAGGCCTTCTTGCCAACAATAAGATTGGTACATGCCAGCGCTCCAATGGCTGGAACGAGCAGCAGTACAAATAACAATTGTTTCTTCATACTGGTATTTTTGTATGATAACGCGAAAAAAAGATGAATATTGCAATAAAATACAATAGTTTGCGTTTTAAGCGGTATAATATGAAGACACTACTCATCGTACTCATAATCGCCGTTGCCGCCGTCGCCTTGATGATGGCGGGACTTGGAATCAAAATGCTCCTGCACAAGGAGAAGGATTTCAAGCGTCCCTGCGCCAATGCCGACCCCAAGACCGGCAAGTGTGCCAACTGCACCTGCAACTTAAAACGCACAGACAAACAATAACATGCAAACATCGCACAGACTGTTATTGTATTGTTGATAAATCATTTTGCGCGGATTATAATTAATTTCGTATCTTTGCAGTCCGAAATGAGGAAGATTTGGATTGCAATAGTAAAGCTATTAGGCTGGAAACTACAACTGCCAGAGCCTGGTACACGCCCTGAACTGAAGCGGTGCATCTTCGTGGTGGCACCGCATACGGCCATCGCTGACTTCACCGTCGGGGCGGCTTACCTGTGGTCGATGGACGTGAACGGGCATGTCTTCATCAAGAAGGAGTTCTTCCGCTGGCCGCTGAAGGGTCTTATGATTAAGAACGGCTGCATACCCATCGACCGCGGCAACCGCCACAACGGAATGGTGGAGGCTGCCGTGCGTGAATTCGCCAAAGGCGAGACTTTCTCTATTGCCATCACCCCCGAAGCAACACGCAAGCCCGTGAAACGCTGGAAGCGCGGCTTCTGGGAGATAGCCCACCAGGCCGGTGTGCCACTGATTCCCTCATTCATCGACTTCCGCAAAAAGGAGATTAGCATCGGCGACGCCATCTGGACCACCGACGACTACGAAGCCGACCTGCTGAAAATACGCAGCCTCTACAAGAAGGATATTGCAAAATACCCAGAGAAGTTTATTGAAATTGAAAGTTGAAAATTGAAAATTGAAAAATAATAATATGGTTAGAAGAATCTTTGTTGAGAAGAAAGCCCCATACGCCGTCAAGGCCAAGGAGTTGAAGAATGAAATGAGCGAATACCTGGGCATCGATGCCGAGGATGTGCGCGTGCTTATCCGCTACGACGTGGAGAACGTCAGCGACGAGACCTTCGCCGTGGCCAAACAGACGGTGTTCAGCGAGCCGCCTGTGGACGATATCTACGACGAGGAGTTCCCACACAAAGCAGAGGACTTCTGCTTCACGGTGGAGTACCTGCCTGGCCAGTTCGACCAGCGCGCCGACTCGGCCGAGCAGTGCGTCAAGCTGCTCAACGATGCCGAAGAGCCCATCATCAAGTCGGCGACGACATACGTAATTACTAGCAGGACTAGTATGACTAGTGAGTCTAGAGAGAAGATTATCAAGCACTGCGTCAACCCTGTGGACAGCCGCGTCACCGACGAGCCCAAGCCCGCCACCCTTGAAGACCACTTCGACGAACCCGCCGATGTCATCACCTTCGACGGCTTCAAGGATATGGCCGAACCGAAATTGAAAGAACTCTACGACGGTCTGGGTCTCGCCATGACCTTCGCCGACTTCAAACATATCCAGCGCTACTTCCACGACGAAGAGCACCGCGACCCCACGATGACCGAGATTCGCGTGCTCGACACCTACTGGAGCGACCACTGCCGCCACACCACCTTCGCCACGGAGCTGAAGGATGTGAAGTTCGACGAGGGCTACTACCGTCCGCTGCTCGAAGGTGCCTTCAAGCAGTATCTGGCCGACCACAAGGAGCAGTATGTGGGACGTACAGACAAGTTCGTATGTCTGATGGACATCGGAACCCTGGCCGGCAAACGTCTGAAGAAAGCCGGCATCCTCGACGACCAGGAGCCCAGCGACGAGATTAACGCCTGCTCCATCGTGGTGCCAGTCACCATCGACGGCAACAAAGAAGAGTGGCTCATCAACTTCAAGAACGAAACGCACAACCACCCGACGGAGATTGAACCCTTCGGTGGCGCGGCCACCTGTCTCGGCGGCTGCATCCGCGACCCACTGTCGGGCCGAACATACGTCTACCAGGCCATGCGCGTCACCGGCGCTGCCGACCCCACCAAACCCCTGAACGAGACACTGCCAGGCAAGCTGCCGCAGCGCAAAATCGTCACCACCGCAGCCCACGGCTACAGCAGCTACGGTAACCAGATAGGTCTGGCCACGGGTATCGTGAACGAGATATACCATCCCAACTATGTTGCCAAGCGCATGGAGATTGGCGCCGTAATCGCCGCTGCCCCGCGCCGCGCCGTGAAGCGTCTCACCTCCGACCCCGGCGATATCATCATCCTGCTGGGTGGCCGCACAGGCCGCGACGGTATCGGCGGTGCAACGGGTGCCTCGAAGAGCCACACCACCAAGAGCCTCACCACCTGCGGTGCCGAGGTGCAGAAAGGTAACGCCCCCACCGAGCGCAAGATTCAGCGCCTCTTCCGCCGCGAAGAGGTCTCCAGCATCATCAAGAAGTGCAACGACTTCGGAGCTGGCGGCGTGAGCGTGGCCATCGGCGAGCTAGCCGACGGACTGCAGATAAACCTCGACCGCGTGCCCAAGAAATACGCCGGTCTCGACGGCACTGAGCTGGCCATCAGCGAGAGCCAGGAGCGCATGGCTGTGGTCGTCGACCCCAAGGATGTCGACCTCATGCTCAAATATGCCGACGAGGAGAACCTCGAAGCCACCGTCGTGGCCACCGTCACCGAGGAACCCCGCATGGTTATCAACTGGCGCGGCAAAGAGATTGTCAACCTCAGCCGCCGCTTCATCGACACCAACGGCGCCCACCAGGAGACCACCGTCAGCGTCAGCATGCCCAGTCAGTCTAGTGCTACTAGTACAACTAGTGCCACTAGCAAGAAAGACCTCTGGCTGAAGACCCTCGCCGACCTCAATGTATGCTCACAGAAAGGCCTCGTCGAGATGTTCGACAGCTCGATTGGCGCCGGCAGTGTAGTGATGCCCTTTGGCGGCAAGTACCAGCTCACGCCCACGCAGAGCATGATTGGCAAGATTCCGCTGCTCGACGGCAAGTGCGACACCGTCACCATCATGTCCTACGGCATGGACCCCTATCAGACCTCGTGGAGTCCCTTCCATGGCGCCGTCTACGCCGTACTGAGCTCGGTAGCCAAGATTGCCGCCGCTGGCGGCGACGCCAGCCGTGTGCGCCTCACCTTCCAAGAATACTTCAAGAAGCTGGGCAACGACCCCTATCGCTGGGGCGAACCCTTCACGGCGCTGCTCGGTGCCTACAATGCCCAGATGGGTCTTAAGTTGCCTGCCATCGGCGGCAAGGACTCGATGAGCGGCACCTTCAACGACATCGACGTGCCTCCCACGCTCTGCTCCTTCGCCGTGGGCATCAGCGACCTCAAGCATGTTGTCACGCCTGAGCTCAAGAAGGCTGGCAGTCGTTTGGTCCTCCTCGACGTCCGTGAGAAGGACTTCGGCATGCCCGACTATGAGGACGCCCTCAACCAGTATGCCGCACTGCGCAAAGCCATCGAAGCCGGACAGGTGAAGAGCACCTATGCCCTCGGATTCGGCGGCATCATCGAGGCCGTCAGCAAAATGGCCTTCGGCAACAAGCTCGGTGTCCGTCTCACCACCGACGCCGACCTCACCGCCTGCTGTGGCGTCGGCTTGGCCGACAAGCACTACGGCTGGATAGTGGTCGAAGTGACCAACACCAACAGCCTGCCGTTTCACTGCAAGGAGATTGGCGAGGTAATTGAAGAGTCTGCTTTCTATGTTGGCAACGAACGTATAGACCTCGAAGAAGCCCTCGCCGCCTGGCAGAAGACCCTCGAAGGCGTCTTCCCCACCCGCTCCAACGAAGTGGAAAGTGCAAAGTGCAAAGTGGAAAGTGCACTCTACAAGGCACCCGCCCCAATTCAACATTCAACATTCAACATTCAACATTCGGCAAAGCCGAAGGTCTTCATCCCCGCGTTCCCCGGCACCAACTGCGAGTACGACTCGGCACGCGCCTTCAACCGCGCAGGTGCCGAAAGCGAGATTATCGTCTTCCGCAACCAGAACGGCCAGCAGATTCGCGAGAGCGTGGATGCCTACGTCCGCGCCATCAACAACAGCCAGATCGTTATGCTCCCTGGCGGCTTCAGCGCCGGCGACGAGCCAGAGGGTAGCGCCAAGTTCGTCATCAGCGTATTCCGCAACCCGTGCATAGCCGATGCCGTCATGGAGTTGCTCAACAAGCGAGACGGTCTGATGCTGGGCATCTGCAACGGCTTCCAGGCCTTGGTGAAACTAGGTCTCGTGCCTTACGGCGAGATATGTCCGCAGGCTGCCGATGCACCCACGCTGACCTTCAACACCATAGGTCGCCACCAGAGCAAGATGGCCTACACGCGCATCACCTCCAACCTCAGCCCTTGGCTGCAGCGTGCCGAGCTGGGCGCCACCTACGTCATCCCCATCTCTCACGGCGAAGGCCGCTTCGTGGCACCGCAGGAGTGGATCGACCGCCTCTTCAAGAACGGTCAGGTGGCAACCCAGTACTGCACACTCGACGGTGTTCCGACCATGGACGAGGAATACAACATGAACGGCAGCTATATGGCAATCGAAGGCATCACGAGTCCCGACGGCCGCGTGTTCGGCAAGATGGGTCACAGCGAGCGTCGCAGCAAAGGCAGCGCCATGAACATCATAGGCAACGACGACCAGCAGATCTTCGAGTCCGGCGTACAATACTTCAAATAATATGAGACGCATAACACTCTTCATAACCCTTGCCGCACTGCTGCTGGCGGGCTGCAACAAAAGCAAGTTCAGCACGCACAACATCAGCGGCGAACAATGCTACATGGTGACCTTCGACCAGGAGAAAGCCCCTTGGGGCACTAACTTCGGCTCCAAGGCCAGCTACACGCTGACATGGCCCGACAAGAAAATGCTGTCGTCCGAAGCCGAGCACGAGCTGCTGCTGCTATGCTTCATGGACAGCAACGCCACCAACTTCAGTGAAGCCGCACAGAAATGGCTCTCCACGCCCTTCTCCTATGAGGATGAGATGGACTGCGAGCGCAAGCCAGTGAAAAGCATCGACGACACCTGCGACTATAGCTACATGCACCTCGAGAGCACCTGCACCGTGGACAGCACGCTGGCGGTCTTCACCGTCAAAACCGAGAGTTTCGTCTTCGGCGCAGCCCACGGCATGCACTCGACCGACTTCCTGACCATCGACCTTGAGACCCGCAATGCCGTGCACCTCGAAGACCTCGTCACCGACACCAACCTGCTCTGCGAGGCTGTGGCCCATGCCATACAGGACCTCGATGTCAACAGCGGTGTCCGTCAATGCCTCTTCGACGAATTCATCGACGTAGACCGCATGCCCCTGCCGCACAACTTCACCATCGACAGTGCCCGCACCTCCATCATCGTCTACTACGGCCTCTACGAGATAACACCCTACGCCTGCGGCATCCAGGAGGTCGTCCTCCCCATCTTCTGGCTCTCGAAGCACGTTCCCCTCACACCCTACGCCAAAAGCCTCTTCGGCCCGGGGTGCTCAATAGAATAAAAACAAAAACATTATAACAATGAAACAGGATGCTTTAAAAGGACTCAAGCCGGAGCGCGCGTGGCACTGGTTTGGTGAGATTATGCAGATTCCGCGCCCGTCGAAGCACGAAGAGCGCATCAGCGCCTACCTCGTGAAGTGGGGCAAGGACCACGGTCTCGAGACTAAGAGCGACAAGCTGGGCAACGTGCTCATCCGCAAGCCCGCCACCAAAGGCTACGAGAAGAGCCCCATGGTCTGCCTGCAGGCCCACATGGACATGGTCTGCGAGAAGAACAGCAGCAAGAAGTTCGACTTCATGAAGGACGCCATACAGCCCGTGCGCGACGGCGCTTGGCTCACTGCCGATGGCACCACCCTCGGTGCTGACGACGGCATCGGCGTCGCCGCCATCCTCGCAATCCTCGAGGACAAGAAGATTGCCCACCCCGCACTCGAAGCCCTCATCACCGTCGACGAGGAGACCGGCCTCACCGGTGCCAACGGTCTCAGCAAAAGCTGGCTCAAGAGCGAGATACTCCTCAACTTCGACGACGAAGACGAAGGCGAGTACTGCATAGGCTGCGCTGGCGGCATCGACACCACCGCCGAGATGGATTACAAGCTTGTACCCGCCGTCAAAGGTCACAAGGCCTTCAAAGTAAAAGTGAGCGGCCTAGTGGGTGGCCACAGCGGCGACGACATTAACCGCGGCCGCGCCTGCGCCAACAAGTTGCTCAACCGCATCCTCTGGGAGGGCACCTATAAATATGGTATGCGCCTCGCCACCATCGACGGCGGCAACCTGCGCAACGCCATTGCCCGCGAAGCCGAAGCCGTGGTCACCGTGCCCGAAGACATCGCCCGCGCCTTCAAGACCATGGTCACCAAGATGGGCAAGGCCATGGTGTTCGAGTTCCGCAGCACCGAGCCCGACATGGAGTTCGAGCTGCGTGACATCGACATGCCTAAGAAGCTCATCGACAAGGAGACCCACGAACGCCTCGTCAACCTACTCTACGCCTGCGCCCACGGCGTGCTGGCCATGAGCCGCGAGATAGAGAACTTCGTCGAGACCTCGACCAATCTCGCCTCCATCAAGATGAAGGATGGCGTGATTCATATCGCCACCAGCCAGCGCAGCAGCGTGGAGAGTGCCAAGATGGCCGCTGCCGCCAAGCTCGAGAGCACCTTCCGTCTGGCAGGCTGCCGCGTGAAGCACAGCGATGGCTACCCCGGATGGACTCCCAACCCCGACAGCCGCGTGCTGAAGGTCGGCGTCGACGTCTACAAGAAGATGTACGGCAAAGAGCCTGTCGTGCGCGCTATCCACGCCGGCTTGGAATGCGGCCTCATCGGCGAGAAGTACCCCAACATGGACATGATAAGCTACGGTCCCACGCTGCGCGGCGTCCACAGTCCCGACGAACGCATCGAGATAAAGACCGTCGAGATGTTCTGGAACCAGACCCTTGAGATCCTCAAGAAGCTGAAATAAGAACAACCTCAACGTATTGCAAATAATATTTGGTCATATCGTCAAAAGTTAGTACTTTTGCACGCTTTTTTGGCCAATGGAGAGATGGCAGAGCGGTCGATTGCGGCGGTCTTGAAAACCGTTGACCTGCGAGGGTCCGGGGGTTCGAATCCCTCTCTCTCCGCTGAAGTAAAGTTTAACGTTTAATGGTTAAAGATTAAAGAGACTGACGCGACCATTTATGCGCAAGCTCTTTTAACCTTTAACCTCTAACCTTTAACCTAAAAAGATGCTGCAACTGCAATATATCAAAGATCATCGTGAGGAGTGCATCTCCCGTCTTAAGATCAAGAATGTACAGAATGTCGAGGAACGTATCGACGAGATTATTGCCCTCGACGCTGAGCGCCGCGCCCTGCAGGTAAAAGCCGACGCCGTGAAAGCCGAGCAGAACCGCATAGCCAAAGAGATTGGCGGCCTGATGAAGCAAGGCAAGAAGGAGGAGGCCGAGGCAAAGAAAGCGGAAAACGGAAAGTTGAAAGCGGAAAGTGAGGAACTTTCGGCCAAGCAAGCAGAGACCGAGAAGATACTCAATGACAAACTTATATCGCTGCCAAACGCGCCGCACCCTACGGTGCCTGTGGGCAAAAGCGAAGCCGACAATGTTGTAGAAGCCGAATATGGCGTTAAGCCCGAGCTGCCCGCCGATGCACTGCCCCACTGGGAGCTCTGCGCCAAATACGACATCGTCGACTTCGAGCTGGGCAACAAGGTCACTGGTGCCGGCTTCCCGTTCTACAAAGGCAAGGGTGCCCGCCTGCAGCGTGCCTTGATCAACTTCTTCCTCAACGAGGCTGCCGACGCAGGCTTCCTCGAGATTCAGCCGCCGCTGATGGTCAACGAGGCCTCGGGGCTCGGCACTGGTCAGCTACCCGACAAGGAAGGACAGATGTACGCCATTCCGCTCGACGGTTTCTACATGATTCCCACCGCCGAGGTGCCTATCACCAACATCTTCCGCGGTGAGGTCGTCGACCCCAAGCAGCTTCCCATCAAGCGCGTGGGCTACAGCGAGTGCTTCCGCCGCGAGGCCGGCAGCTACGGCAAGGACGTGCGCGGTCTTAACCGTCTGCACGAGTTCTCCAAAGTCGAGATAGTGGTCATCGAGCACCCCGACCGCAGCTACGACATGCTCGAGGAGATGAAGAAGCATGTGGGCGGCCTGCTCGACAAATTGGGTCTCCCCTACCACATCCTGAAACTCTGCGGTGGCGACATCAGCTTCACCTCTGCCATGACCTTCGACTTCGAGGTGTGGAGCGCCGCGCAGAAGCGTTGGCTCGAGGTGAGCTCGGTGAGCAACTTCGAGGCCTTCCAGGCCAACCGCATGAAGCTGCGCTTCAAAGACGAGAACGGCAAGATGCAGCTGTGCCACACCCTCAACGGCTCGGCCTTGGCCCTGCCGCGCATCGTGGCCGCCCTGCTAGAGAACAACCAGACACCCGACGGCATAGTGATGCCCGAGTGCCTGAGACCTTATCTTGGATTCGACAAGATAAACTAAAAAGTAAAAGGTAAAAAGTAAAGGCTGACGCGTCTATGTAGTGCGTCAGCCTTTTTTCAACTTTCAATTTTCAACTTTCAACTTCCTAGAAGTGGAAGCCTATGCGGATGGCGAGTTCGCCAAGGGTGCGACTCTCGCGCTTGTTGGCCAGTGTGTAGCTGGCAGCCTGAATGGCAGCGACGCTGTTGTTGTCGATGGTCTTGTCGGTGTAGTCGATATAATGCTTGCCAAGACCATAATAATAGATGCCGGCGCTGACATGTTGGCCAAAATAGGCACCAGCACCGACCATCCAAGCCAATTCACAGGTGGGCTTGTAAGCGAAACGCTCGTTGCCCTTGCCAGTACCCTCGTGGGTGATAAAGAAGAAGTCTCCACCGAGTCCGAACTCACCGAAAAGGGTAATGTCGTTCCACAACTCATCATACAGGTAGCTTACACCAAGCATGACAGGCACATTGAAATAATTGGGGGTGCTGTACTGATGCCCTGCAAATTTGTCTTTCCATTTGCCATCGATAGTGTTCCAAAAGAGATCAGCCTGTGCAAACGGAGCCACTTCCCCCATTCCGACATCGAAGCGGTAGCTGACGCGGTATCCCATACCGAAACCAATCATGGCTTCTTTACCCATGTCCTTCATTCCAAAAGGAACATCGTTATACGTAGCGGAAGAGGCGAAACTGCCGACAGGCAGGACACCGTCGAGGAAAATAGACTGACGGAACTGCGCCTGAGCCATGCTGGCGGTACCGAAGAGGATGGCTGCGAGGCAAACAACTTTAAAGATATTCTTCTTCATAATATTATTGTTTTTATTTCTTCTTGCTGGTTTTTGCCGCAGGCTTGGCGGCAGAGGTCTTCTTGAGGGCAGTAGCCTTGGGAGCCGCTTTGGGTGCTGCCTTAGGTGCCGTCTTGGGTGCGACCTTGGGAGCCACGGATTTCTTTGGTGCAACAACCTTCTTGGATGCTGTGGCTTTGGCAGGTGCCTTGGTCTTGGGTGTAGCCTTCTTGGCGGGCTTCTTGCCTATGACAACCATCTCCTCCTCGGGGATAGTGGCGTCGAGGGGAGGAATCTCTGCGTCGAGATACTCTTCCTCAATGCCGCGGAGGTCTTCGTCAGAGGGTTCGAAATCGTCGTCGTCAGGTTCGTCGTCGTCCTCTCCTATCTTCTCGTAACTGTCGAGTTCGTCGGTATCCTCGTCGTCACCGAAGGCTGCCTTGAGACCTTCCTTGTCGACACCGAGGGTGGCTTTCTTCTTTTTCTCCTCATCGTCGAAGATATCCTCGAAGTCGCCGTGACGCAGGTGGCGCTCGCGGTGCGAGGTATTCTCCTCCTCCTTCTCAATCGCCTCGCTGAGGGGGGCGAACTCTTCGTCCTTGCCTTCCGGCTCGTCGTCATCGAAGAGGGCTTTGTCGAGGTCTTGGCCGAGGGTGTCGATCTTGACGTCGAACTTGACCATATAGGCGGTGTCGGGAGTGTCGAAGGGGACTACGAAAATAGAGTCGCCATTGGGCTTCGTGAAGCGGGTAATATAGTTGCTGTAGCCCTCCGGATAGGCCAGTTTGAACTTTTCCTTAAGGTCGTCAGGGAGATTTTTATAGCTGACAATCAGATTTTTCTTCGGTTTTTTGGTAGTAGCCATAGTCGTTGAATTTGGTGCAATATTAGTAAAAAAAGTAAAACTGACAAAATATTTTTTTCATCAGGCCACTACGATACTCTCGTCGTCTTCGACGCGGAGGTTGCGCATGATGAAGTCGCGGCGGTCGGGGGTATTCTCGCCCATATAGAACGAGAGGGTCTGCTTGGTGTCGAAGTCCTTGTGGAGTATGACTGGGTCAAGACGCATATCCTTGCCTATGAAGTTCTTGAACTCGTCAGGGCTAATCTCACCGAGACCTTTGAATCGCGTAATCTCGGCCGAGGGGGTGTTGTGGATAGCCTCTACGCGCTCGTCGTCAGTGTAGCAGTAAGTAGTCTTCTGCTTATTGCGCACACGGAAGAGGGGCGTCTGCAGGATGTAGACGTGACCTGAAGAGATGAGCTCGGGGTAGAAACGCAGGAAGAATGTAAGGAGAAGCAGGCGTATGTGCATACCATCGACATCGGCATCGGTGGCAATGACTACGTTGTTGTAGCGCAGGTTGTCGAGCGACTCGTCGATGTCGAGCGCATTGTGGAGCAGATTGAGCTCTTCGTTACGGTATACATCGGCTTTGCTGATGCTGTAAGTGTTCTTGGGTTTACCGCGTAGTGAGAAGACGGCCTGCGTGTCGACGTCGCGACTCTTGGTGATAGAGCCCGAAGCCGAGTCACCCTCGGTGATGAAGATGGTGCTTTCAAGGCGTCGTGCGTGGTTGGTGTTGTAGTGGACGTGGCAGTCGCGGAGCTTGCGGTTGTTGAGCGAAGCTTTCTTGGCACCCTCACGGGCTATCTTCTTGATACCGGCAATTTCCTTGCGTTCCTTCTCATTGGCGTTAATCTTGTTGAGGAGGGCATCGGCAGTGTCGGCGTGGATATGCAGGTAGTTGTCGAGATGGCGCTTGAGTATGTCGAGGACATAGGTCTTCAGCAGCGGGCTGTCGTTGCTGCCATCCACCTTGTTGGGTTCCAGGTGCGTGGAGCCGAGCTTTGTCTTGGTCTGAGCCTCGAAGACGGGCTCCTGGATGCGCACGCACAGGGCGCATACGAGGCCCTGACGGATGACCTCGGGGGCATAGTCTTTCTTGATGAAGTCCTTGACCACACGGGCGTAGGCCTCACGGAAGGCGCTCTGATGGGTGCCGCCCTCGGTGGTATGCTGGCCATTGACGAAGGAATAGTAATAATCGTTGCTCTGGCCGTTGATATGGGTAAAGGCTGCCTCGAAGTCACCCTCCTTGATATGGATGATAGGATAGAGCGGGTCACTCTGCAGGTTGCGCTGCAGAAGGTCGAGGAGTCCGTTCTTGGAGTAGTAGCGGCGGTCGTTGTAGTAAAGGGTGAGGCCGCGGTTGAGGTAGGCGTAGTTCCAGATGCGGCGCTCGACATATTCTGAGATGAAATGGTAGTTGCCGAAGAGCTTGGCGTCGGGAACAAACTCGACGAGAGTACCTATCTCGTTGCTTTTGTCGGTCTTGATGCCACTGTCGTTGGTGAGTTTGCCGTCGGCAAACTCGGCCCAGCGGGTCTTGCCTTCACGGAAGGCCTGCACGCGAAAGTACGACGAGAGGGCGTTGACAGCCTTGGTACCGACACCATTGAGGCCGACGGACTTCTGGAACACCTTGCTATCATACTTGGCGCCGGTGTTGAGCTTGCTGACAGCCTCGACGAGCTTGCCCAAGGGTATGCCGCGACCGTAGTCGCGTATTGAGACACGGCGGTCGGCGAAGTTGATCTTTACTTCAATTTTCTTGCCAAAGCCCGATGTAAACTCGTCGATGGAGTTGTCGATGACCTCTTTGATGAGAACGTAGATGCCGTCATCGTGCGAGGAACCGTCGCCCAGTTTGCCTATGTACATGCCTGGACGCAGGCGTATATGTTCCATGTCCTCAAGATGGACGATGGAGTCGTCGTTGTAGTCTGCTGCTTGCTGTGCGAAAATGTCTATATCTTCCATGTTCTTTTTTAGGAGTTAAGAAGTTAAGGAGTTAAGGAGTTAGGGTAAATGCTTATTTTATTCTATGGCAATCTGGGAAAGTATGGCATAGCCTGTGCGCTGGGAGGCGGAGTCGGAAACAGTGATGCTGAAACGTTTCTGCGGAAGGCCCTGCTCGATGAGGTAGCTGCTTATCTGCTTGTCGAAACGGCGGAATACCGAGCTGTCGGCATCGGCAGGCATCTGGCGCTCGAAGGTGAGGGTGAGGAGGCTGTCGCTCTGGGCTATGGTAGCCAGCGAAGAGAGTATGTGATACTGCTCTGAGGTAAGGCTGTGCTGACGGGGTTCTATGGCGAGGAATTCGAGGTCTTCGTCGCTGAGGCCAAGGGCGTTGCCGAGGGCACGCGCAGGCGAGGTAGCCACCTTGACGACAAGGTTGCCGAGAGTCTTCCACAGGGCTTTCATGTAGTTGAACTCGGGATTGTCGACGTCGCCGTTGACGGGCAGCTCAAGCTGTATCTTGTCGTCCTTGTCGCGCAGGATATAGAGGGCGGTCTTGAGGGGCAGCTTGACCTCAGGGTCGATGTCCTGACGGCGGTCGCCAACGCGGAGCTGGTAGATGTCGATATTGTTCTTGCTGACGAGGCGGCTGTTGGCAATCATGGTGTGTGATGCAAGGCCAAAGATGCCGTCGTCGATGGGCTGTGCGGTGTAGGCCACCGACCAAGGGGAGAACTGCCGCATGTCGAGTCCGCGGAGGATGAGCATGAGGTCTTGGTGCTGCTTCCAGTTGCTGATGTCGCCGTTCCATATGACGTTGAGCTTACCGCCACCCTGCAGCGTAGCCTGCAGGCGTGCGTTGTTCTCGCCCTCGGTGGTGAGGTCGTGAGCCTCGACGCCAAGCTGGGTGATGGCGAAGCTGAAGGGGTCGGGCAGCGTATGGTCGACGTAGGTGAGTGCTGCGTCCTCGATAACAAAGGAACCCACATGGAGCTGCATGGGCTTGGCGGTGGTGGTTGTCGTGTCGGCAACGGTATCGGTTGCAGACTGGACTGCAGGCTGGACTGTGTCAGCCTGTCCGCCAGCGGACTTCAGCAGGCGGTCAAGGTTGCTGTAATCCTTCCACTGCTCGTAGTTGGCCTTGAGGCCCGAAAGACGTATGGCGGCGATGTCGAAGAGGTTGTCGTCGATGCATATGTTGTTGACGGCCACGGTGAGGCTGTCGAAGCCTGCTATCTGCCCGTTGTTGTCGCTCACACCGATGTCGCAAAGTGCCACGTTGCCTGAGATGCTGCTGCGCATTATCTCATCAATGTTGCCTTCGGCCTTGAGCACGGCGTAGAGGCTGCCGTCGAGGCGCTCGTAGTGCAGCATGTCGGAGAGGAAGGCATCGATATTGTCGAGGGCGAACTCAGCGAGACTTACGGTGAGGTCGAAGTCGTTGCTCTGCGCATCGTAGTTACCCACCACACCAAGTCGTCCGCCACTGGCGAAGCCTATGTTGAGGCCACCCTCGGTGTTGCCCTTGCCACCGAGCACGAAACCCGGCACACGCAGGTTAACGTCGGGCACATGCCAGCTCTTGTTGGCAGCCAGGTCGTCGTAGTTGAGTTGGGCGTGGCTGATACGTATGTTGTAGAACTTAAGCACCCAGTCGCTGGGCGTGGTGTCCTGGTCGGCGGTGGTGTCGTCCGAGGCGAAATGCTCTATCAAGGAGCTGAAGTTGAAGCGGTCGCAGTTCTGCTTGATGTCGGCATGCAGGCCTGCGAGGGTGATATGACCGAAATGCAGCGTGTGGAACGGTATCTTGAGCAGGCGCACGTTGACGTCGAGGGTGTCGAATCCTGCAAAGACCGTCGTGGCGTCGTCCTCATAGACGTCGAGGGCGCGGATGTTGACATGGCCGGTGAAGAGGTTGAGGCCCACATGGCCCACATGCACCTTGCGGCCGGTGAGGTCCTCACCGTGACGGTTCACATAGCCTTTGGCGATAGGACCCGCCAAGAGCGACACAAGAAGGACGAGGGCCACAAGGACGCCCACAATCCACAGCAGTATCTTAACACCCTTTTTCATATCTTATTTTTCAATTTTCAACTTTCAATTTTCAATTTTCGTAGAAGTGCATTTCGGTTAGGTACTTATATACGGGCTCGGTGAGCAGGTAGCGCACGTCCTTGCCTGCGGCAATCTGGCGGCGTATGTAGCTCGACGATATATCCATCATCGGCACGTCGGTCATGGTGACGCTGGGGTGGTCGCGCATGGGGCAGCGCTCGCTGCCAGGACGGGGATAGACGTAGATGTGGTAGTTCTGCAGGATGTATTCGTAGTTGCGCCAGCGGTGGAAGTTCTCGAGGTTGTCGCTGCCCATGATGAGGCAGAACTCGCGGTCGGGATATTTCTCACCAAGGGCCGCGAGGGTCACCACGGTGTAGCTGGGCAGCGGCAGATGCATCTCTATGTCGCAGGCGCGCAGCTTGTAGTTGTCCTCGATGGCACGGCGCACCATCTGCAGGCGGTGATGGTCGGCAAGCAGGGTGGCGCGTTCCTTCAGTGGGTTCTGTGGCGATACAACAAGCCACACCTCGTCTATGCCTTCCATCTGGAGCATGGTATTGGCGATGACGAGGTGTCCCACATGTATCGGATTGAACGACCCAAAAAAAAGAGCGGTGCTCTTTTTTTTAGTGGGTAGTGGGCAGTTGGTAGTGGGTAGCATACGCCAATTGTTATTCAACGTACAGGCAATGTCTTTAACAACGATGACAACATCTTGTTAATCTCTTCCAACAACTGCATGAGTTCCAATATATCGTCCTCAGTCAAGTAACCAATCGAGACACATATCAGCAGTTGGGTTTCCAACTCAGCCCGTGACCCCTGTGCAAAAGAAATAAATCTGGCAAACTCGGCACCTCCATTACGTTGCTGTCCTTCTGCAATGTTTGATGGTATCGAGACGGCACAACGTCGCATTTGATCCGACAAAGCAAACAACTCCTCCTTGGGTAGTTTCTTCACCACTGTATATAAAAGTTTGACAGCAGTCATTGACTTCTGCCAAACAACAAGTTCTCTATAATTTCTAACCGTCATAGAGCTCGAGTGCTAAACACTACCCACTATCAACTACCCACTAGTAATACTTATACGACGTCTCGATTTTGATGTGGCGGAGTTTCTGGCCGCGGAAGGTGTAGATTTCGGCCACTTCGCCGGCACCGCTGATAACCTTCAGCACTGTCACGTCGCTGGTATACGACTTGGGGTATTTCTTGAAGAAAACCTTGAAGACGTCATCCTTGCTCATGCCCACATGCAGACCGTTGACGAGCTGCACTTCCTTGTCAGTGATGTAACCGCCCAACAGTTCAACCTTCTTGGTCCAGATGCTGTAGTAGAGGTCAATATAGCTGTCGTCCGTGCGGCGCATACGGTTCACACTCACCTCCATCGAGTCGTAATACTTCTTGTATCCTATGTCGCGGTACCACGACAGTTGGTTGTCGGTGATATACTGCTCCACCGAGCTCCACTGGCCAAAGGGGTAGATGATGTAATCGGCCAGAGAGTAGACCGTCATGGTGTCGGTGTAGACCTTGATGTCCTTGATTAGGTACTCGGGACGGCTGAAGTTCAACATGCGGAGGGCTTTGGCGCGCGAAGCCACCTGCTGCGACGATGCCGTTCCGGCGCACAGCACCACAAGTGCAATTGCAAGTATGCGTTTCATTCTGCTTTTTACTATTAGTTACAATAAACATAACGCGGGATGCAACATTATATTGCATCCCGCATTATTTTTTTTATGAACAGGTGTTTACTTCACAACACACATGCGCTGAGTGGCAGTGCCGTTGTCGGTGGTGACATTGACGAAGTAAATACCAGAATTGAGGTTGCTGACGTTAAGATTATAACGCTCGGCATTGATATTCTGGGTGCGGTTGACCACCTGACCGAGGGTGTTGATGACCTCGATGTTACGAATAGTGCTGGCGGCGCTGATAGTAGCTACCGTACTGGCAGGATTGGGCCACATGCTGACCTTGACAGTTTCAACATTGTTGATACCAGCATTGATGACATTCAGATAGAAATCCTTGGTCGAGAAATCCTCATTGGCGCTATAACCCAGCGGGAAGGCGAATATCTCACCTCTATCATTATTCAGCCAGAAGCCCGACACAACAGTGTTGTTAGTCCAGCCCCAACCATCACCCCAGCTATCACCAAGACGAATTATATACAGTCCTGACACGGCGGGATCAAACTCGATGGTATCGTAGCGGGCATCGGGAATTTGACTGATGTACTGCGGGTTGCCAGTCGGAATATCAGTCCACGAGTCTTCCGTCCATACTGCCTGGCAGTTGTGTTGGGTAAGCAGGGACACACTGGCTTCAGATGCATAGCAGTCGAGACCCACAATGGCGGTGAAAGGACCTTCGGCCGTATAGATATGAAAATCCGCGAAGGTGCCAGTCTTGCCAGCCGAAGTACCCTCAAGAACAGTGCCGGCATCAGTGGTGCAGCTGGTAATGGATACGGTCTTTGTAACAGCGCAGTTCTGGTCGGGTTGATTGTTGACGGTAACAGTGTAGACCGGCATGTGGACGGTATCGCTTTGGAAACTGGCAATAGCCTTGTTGACAGTGTATGGGGCACCATCATAGTTAAAGGTAATGCTGGTGATATTGCTCTCGGTGCTGTTATAGACAGTCACATAGGGGGTATATTCGAGGCTGCAGTCACTGCTCTCTGCCTTAAAACCAGTAATAACGGGGCACTGGGTTATGACGGTAACCTTGGCACCGGATATGATGTTCTTGTGGGTAGGTTCTGTAACAAAAGCAACAAAATCCAGATCGCTCAAATCGGGAATAGCAAGACCATCGATACTGGCAGGTACAGTGTAAGTGATGGTAGTGTCAATAAAGGTACCTTCGGTGGCAGGTATCTCAACACCCCACTGGCCAGTGAGAAGTGTGCGGAACATATGCATATGGCGATATCTTCCATCAGGCTCAACATAATCGGGATTGTAGCTGCTACCGACCTGGCTGCCGATAACATTGTTTTGCAGTACTGCAACATTCAGCAAGTGAGTGCTGGTAGAAGCATTGCCAGTATAGTAAACCTCAATGTGGAGGGTGAATGTGCGTGTGGCTTCGTCAACATTACCTACACCTGCGATATTCACAGGAGAATCCTGATTACGGATGGTCGCGGCTTTTGCTGCCCAGTCGCCACGGCTCTGGATAGTAGTGCGGTTCACGGTGCCAGTGGGATAACCTGTGATATTCCACAAACCTGCAATATTGTCGCCGTAAGTGGTGACATAACCCGAGTTTGTAGCATAACTACCCGTGTGGATATTGATAGCCCATGCGTGACCCTCATATTGAGCACAAATCTCATTGGCCACACGATGGCCGTCAGGGCAATACTGGCAATTGACACCAGTGAACTCTTCAATGACGACATTGCGCTTCTCGACCTGTGTCGACACAATCGTCTGTGCCATCATTGCTCCAGCGGTCAGCAGAGACGCTGCAAATAATACTACTTTCTTCATAATGTGTTTATTTAATGATTATTATTGTTTTTCGTACAATATTTCAAAAAGCAAAATTACAAATATTTTCCAATTTGTAAGAAAAAAGTTATCACCAACAACTGTTTTTAACATTTTCGCACCCCTGTAAATAGACCCGATACAGGTGCCAACACCCTCTGTTCTTCAGTTGTTCTTCAGTTGTTCTTCAGACGTTCTTCAGACGTTCTTCAGTGGATGACCGAAGAAATACCGAAGAAACACCGAAGAAATACCGAAGAAATGAACTAGTCATCAGCAATCCATAGACTAGCCACATCGAAGTATTTAGGATAACGGATTCATTTTTTTTAGTATCTTTGCACCATGACAGAGACATCCACAGAGAAGATATTTTCGTTGGAAGAGATTGACTACTCGCGTTTTTGGGGTCAAAACGACCGCCTGCTCGAGTTCGTCAAACTGCTTTTCCCAAAACTCAAGATCATCGCCCGCGGCGACATGCTGAAAGCCATCGGCTCGGAAGACGACATAGCGTGGTTCGAGGGCAAGCTGCAGGCCATGATGACCTACTACGACAAGTTCGGCCGCATCACAGAGAACGCCATCATGGGCATCATGGAGAGCAGCGGTGGCAGTCCCGAGGCCGAGATGAGCGACGAGGTGCTGGTGCACGGCCGCAACGGCCTGCTCATCAAAGCCCGCACACCCAACCAACAGCGCCTGGTGCGCGCCGTCTACGACCACGACATGGTCTTCGCCATAGGCCCTGCGGGCACCGGCAAGACCTACACCGCCGTGGCCATGGCCGTGCGCGCGCTTAAGAACAAAGAGATACGCCGCATCATCCTTACGCGTCCCGCCGTCGAGGCAGGCGAGAACCTCGGCTTCCTGCCCGGCGACCTGCGCGACAAGCTCGACCCCTACCTGCAGCCCCTCTACGACGCCCTGCGCGACATGATACCGCAGCAGAAGCTCCTCTCCTACTGGGAGGACAACACCATCGAGATTGCCCCCCTGGCATTCATGCGCGGCCGCACATTGGACAACGCCTTCGTCATCCTCGACGAGGCGCAGAATGCCACCTCGGCGCAGCTCAAGATGTTCCTCACCCGCATGGGACGCAACGCCAAGTTCGTCATCACCGGCGACCTCACGCAGGTCGACCTGCCGCGCCACCAGCAGAGCGGTCTCCTGCAGGCCGTCAACATCCTCAAGGACGTGAAAGGTATCGAAGTCATCGAGCTCGACAACAGCGACGTCATCCGCCACCGCTTGGTGACAGATATTATCAAGGCATACGACAATATTGCCAAAGAGACAGGAGATAAGGAGATACGGAGTTAAGACAAATGATTTCTTTTCCCAATTGTAAGATAAACCTAGGGTTGCACGTTGTGGGCAAACGTCCAGACGGCTACCACGACTTGGAGACCATCTTCGTGCCTGTGCATGACCTATGCGACGAGCTGGAGATAGTGCCTGGGAGCGCGGACGGCTCGCCCACAATGATACAGGATGGCCTCGCCCTCGACAACGCCCCCGACGACAACATCTGCCTGCGTGCCTGGCAGTTGCTGCACGACGAGTTCGGCATTGCGCCGGTGCAGATACACCTCAAGAAGAACATCCCCTTTGGTGCCGGCCTCGGCGGCGGCAGCAGCGACGCAGCCTTCACACTGAAGATGCTCAACGAGATGTTCTCCCTCGGCCTCGGCGACTCCGAGTTGGAGCACCGCGCCGCCAAGCTGGGCGCCGACTGTGCCATCTTCATCAAGAACCAACCCGCCTACGCCACAGGCATCGGCGACCATCTCGAACCAATCAAATTCCTCATTCCTCATTCCTCATTCCTCATCAAGATAGAGATTCCCAAGGGTGAGCATGTGAGCACCAAGGAGGCCTATGCCGGCCTTGACCTCTCACGTCTCACGTCTCACGTCTCACTTCCCGAGGCCGTGAAGCGGCCCATCGAGGAATGGCGCGACCTTATCGTCAACGACTTCGAGGCCTCGGTCTTCCCCACCCACCCGGCCATCGCCGCCCTCAAAGAAGATATGTACGCGCGCGGCGCCCTCTACGCCTCCATGACCGGCTCCGGCGCCGCCGTCTTCGGCATCTTCCGACGATAGACACACTTTTTTTTATCATACTGTCAGATTTTGCTCCCTCGAGGGGTAATGTATTAATGTATGGATGCGCACGGAACATACAACGACCTGCTACGACGCCATGCCGCCGTGGTGTGGGCCATGTGCCGCAACGCCGCGCAAGGCGACGGCGAACGGTGCCGCGACCTGTTCCAGGATGTAGCCGTACGCCTGTGGATACACCTCGGCGAATTGCGCCACGACGCCCAGCCACATGAGGAGCGAGCGTGGGTAGAGTGGCAAACACGCCACATACTTGAACATGCCACCCGACGCATACGCCCCACGCCGACAGAGAACCTACCCGAGCAAGCCGACGAAAAGGAAGCTGCCGATGCCGAAGTGCGCGCCACGGTCGACGACCTGCTGGCACAACTGCAGCCCAACGACCGCATGCTGGTGCAGATGCGTCTGGATGGCTATTCGGCTGAGGAAATTGCCACGAAGATGGGCATTAGCCGAGACAGCGTTTACCAACGCTGGCACCGCATAGTGACCCTGCTTCGCAAGTTGTTAGTGGTGCTATTGGCTGTGCTGTTGGCAGCGACGGTGGCTGTAGCCGTGGTACCACAATGGCGACATGCTGTATTCAGCACACCGTCAGCCCTCGACACCGTACCCGAGACACAGGACTCTACTGCCCTACAGACGAAAGCCGACAACGCGGCAGAGCCCTATGTGCTGGTAGACTGGAACTACCTGGGTCCAGAGGCATGGGTTGGCACATCTGGCCATGGCATGACCTTCAACCGCGAGGCCCGTACCGTCACCTTCTTCCGCAACCGCGGCGGTCACACTATCAAGGCAACAATGTACAATGTGCCAGACATTTATTTCGACGTAACCCAAACACACGACAGTATGAGCATAGCAAAACGAGCGGCCGCTTCGGCAGCCATCATGGTGGCCTTGGCCACCGCCACCCAAGCCCAGGTGGCACACGATTTCCAAAGTGTCACCCAACAGGGCGACACCCTCTTCTGCACCATTACCGACTCGGTACAACATCACGTCAGCGTGCGCGGCGACGAGGTGGTGTGGAACACACCCTACATCCGATACAATGACACGCTTATTATCCCAGCCACAGTGGAGCACAACGGCGAACAGTACACCGTCACCTCCTTGGCCGACAGCGCATTCTGCAGCCACTACGAAATACTAGCCGTGAATATCCCGTCCACGGTAACGGCCGTCGGTCGCTTTGCATTGTCGGGCACACAGACAGTGGAGCTGACGGTGCCAAACAGCGTAGACACCATCGGCCCCATGGCTTTCAACCTTGTGAAGAATGTCATCTACCACGGCACCGCCGCAGGAGCCCCATGGGGAGCCTTGACATTGAATGCCTATGAGGAGGGGGGCCTATTTTACTCCGACAGCACACGCACTCGTGTCACCGGCTGTCGCCACGGCATGACACAGGTTCTCCTACCTGCCTCGGTGCGTTTCGTTGGACAATACGCATTCTTCGGCATCACCACACTAGCCACCGTCAACTTGCCCGAGGGTCTCGACACTATAGGCAACAGTGCCTTCCAGCAATGCAGACAGCTGGAGTCCATAGTAATCCCTTCAACAGTGAAACACATCGACAAACACGCCTTCTACTCCGCCTTCAAGGAAGACGGCAGTTCCACGGTGACAATAGCCAATGCAAAGTGCAGCATAGGCAATGGAGCCTTCGCCTACAGCTACGTGGGCAATGTGGATATGGGCGACAGCGTCGTTTCCATAGGCGGCGATGCTTTCTGCACATGCGACAAGATTGATTCCATTATCGTGCCCAACAGCTGTACCTATATCGCACCGCGCGCTTTCTGCTACAACTATTTCAACCGACTGAAGAAAGTCCATTTACCAGAGGGGCTCGACAGTATCCGCAACGAGCTGCTGCACGGCTGTACCGAACTGGAGGAGGTGAACATTCCACAGTCGGTTGTCTATATAGGCGAAGCAGCTATGGCCGAACTGTTTAAGGTAACGAAGCTCATGCTTCCCACAGGACTCACCAATATCGGTCCGTGGGCTTTCTATGGTGATTACCGTATAGGCGAGATGACGTGCCTCTCCACCATGCCGCCGCAAGCCTGCGACAATTCGTTCGACGGCACGCCCTCGAGTCTGCGGCTCACAGTGCCGTGCCACAGCAGTGAATATTATTATAACGACCCAAACTGGAGCCACTTCCAAAACATCGAGGAAGATTGCAGCTCTGTGCCAGGGATTGAAGTTTCGGAGATAGTTATTTCCACAGGCGACGGATGTATCATAGTGGACGGTTGCAACGAAGAGATGGTACGAGTCATGGATATCGAAGGACGTACCATTGCCGAGACGGTATGCCACGGCTCTTGCGCCATCCCGCTGCCTTCGGCAGGTGTCTACTTGGTGCAGGTCGGGAACCAACCTGCCAGGAAAGTTGTCCTGCCATAGAACGCAGTCTAATGCCATCGCAATGCCCCGTTGGAACTCATTCCTGCGGGGCATTTTCTTTGTCTTCCAAAAATAAATTTGGTCACGTCAAATATTGTTCGTAATTTTGCAAATCCAAAATCGATCAAACAATCAAGCAATAAAACAATCAAACATTAATATTATGGTAGACTACAAGAAAATCGGACTTGTGAACACCCGCGAGATGTTCCGTAAAGCAGTGGACGGTGGCTATGCCATCCCCGCCTTCAACTTCAACAACATGGAGCAGATGCAGGCCATCATCCAGGCCGCCGTCGAGACCAAGAGTCCCGTCATCCTGCAGGTGAGCAAGGGTGCCCGCGACTATGCCAACCCCACCCTGCTGCGCTACATGGCCGAGGGTGCCGTCGAGTACGCCAAGGAGCTGGGCTGCCCCAACCCCCAGATTGTGCTGCACCTCGACCACGGCGACAGCTTCGAGACCTGCAAGAGCTGCATCGACATGGGCTTCAGCTCGGTGATGTACGACGGCAGCGCCCTGCCATACGAAGAGAACATCAAGATTTCGCGCCAGGTGGTGGAGTATGCCCACAAATATGATGTCACTGTCGAGTGCGAGCTCGGCGTGCTGGCCGGCGTAGAGGACGAGGTAGCCTCCGAGGTGAGCCACTACACCAAACCCGAGGAGGTGATCGACTTCGCCACCCGCACCGGTTGCGACTCGCTGGCCATCAGCATCGGCACCAGCCACGGCGCCTACAAGTTCAAACCCGAGCAGTGCACCGTCGACCCCAAGACTGGTCGTCTGCTGCCTCCTCCCCTGGCCTTCGACGTGCTCGAAGCCGTCGAGAAGAAGCTCCCCGGCTTCCCCATCGTGCTCCACGGCTCCAGCTCGGTGCCGCAGGACGAGGTGGACACCATCAACGCCAACGGTGGCGCCCTGAAGGCCGCCGTGGGTATTCCCGAGGAGCAGCTGCGCAAGGCTGCCAAGAGTGCCGTCTGCAAGATTAACATCGACAGCGACAGCCGTCTGGCCATGACCGCCGCCATCCGCAAGCACCTGGCCGAGCATCCCGACCACTTCGACCCGCGCCAGTATCTCAAGCCTGCCCGCGAGAGCATGAAGAAGATGTACATCCACAAGATTGTGAATGTGCTGGGAAGTAACGACAAATTGTAATCTTTTATAGTGGGTAGTGGATAGTGGGCAGTGGGTAGCACACGTGGTCAAGCGCTACGCACTATCCACTGCACACTACCCACTTTTATTTTAAGAAATGGAAAGAAAACCTTTATCTTTCGGAATGACCATGCTAGCCTCGGCGCTGGGCGTGGTTATCGTGTCGGTGGTCGGCGGACTGCTGACATTTATCTCAATGATTGTCATGGTGGCCTCCCTCGCCAGCATGGGCGACGACGAAACCGTCATGGTAAAGAACAACACCTTTGTGACGGTGGACCTAAGCAAGATCAGCGGTGACCGCAGTGGCAACAGCCTTAGGCAGAGCTTCGGCGAGGGCAAGACCATAGGTCTCATCTCCGCCATCGATGCCATCCGCAAAGCTGCCGATGACGACAAGGTGACAGGACTCTTCGTCAAGGACAACGGTACGGGTGTCTCGTGGGCCTCGCTCGAGGAACTACGCGGCGTCATCGAGGAGTTCCGCCAGAGCGGCAAACCTGTGGTAGCCTATGCCACCAGCTACACGCAGTCTGGCTACTACCTAGCCACGGCCAGCGACGTGGTGAGCCTGCACCCTGCCGGAATGGTCGATTTCCGTGGCATGGGTGGCGAAGTGCTGTACTACAAAGACCTGCTCGACAAACTCGGTGTGGAGATGCAGCTCATACGTCCCGAGAGCTGCGCCTACAAGAGCGCCGGCGAGGTGTACACGCTCAGCCACATGAGCGATGCCAACCGCGAGCAGATACGCGCCTACATAGGCAGCATCTGGCGTACCGCTACGGCGGAGATTGCCGCCAGCCGCAACATAGGAGTTGCCGAACTCAACACCATCGCCGACAACCTCAGCGGCTTCCTTGCCGACGACGCCTGTGCCCAGCATTTGGTCGACACCCTCTGCTTCGAAGAGGACGTACATGCCATGCTCAAGGAGACCTATGGCGGCAAGCACCTGATGGGCATCGAGAAATATGCCAAGAACAAGAAGAAAGCCGACAAGAAAGTCAAGGACCGCATCGCCGTCATCTATGCCGAAGGCAACGTGGTGGACGGCTCGGCCAAGGGCTTCAGACAAGGTGTCTATGGCGACGATATAGTGAAAGCCTTGAAGCAGGCCATGAACGACAAGGATGTGAAAGCCATCGTGCTGCGCGTCAACTCGCCCGGCGGCCAGGCCACAGCCAGCGAGAGCATGACGCATGCCGTGATGCAAGCCAAGGAGAAGAAGCCCGTCATCGTCAGCATGGGCGACCTCGCCGCCTCGGCAGGCTATGAGATGAGCTGCATGGCCGACATCATCGTGGCGCAGCCCATGACCATCACTGGCTCCATCGGAGTCTTCGGCACCATCCCCAGCGTGCAGAAACTGATGCAGCAGAAGCTGGGTCTCAACGCCGACACCGTGAGCACCAACCGCAATGCAAACGGTCTCACCATCTTCCGTCCCCTCTCTCCCGCCGCCATGGCCATGATGACCAAGAACGTGGAGGACTTCTACAAGACCTTCGTGGGCCGCGTGGCTGAAGGCCGTCACATGACCTTCGACGAGGTGCACCAGATTGCCCGTGGACGCGTGTGGACGGGTGCCGACGCCATCGGCATTGGTCTCGTGGACACCCTCGGCGGACTCGACCTGGCACTGCGCATTGCCGCCGAGAAGGCCAGAGTGGACAAATACACCGTCAAGGACTACCCCGCCGAGAAAGACACTTGGGAGCAACTGGCTGAACTCTTCGGCGACGACGAGGACAGCGACCTCAACCTGCTGGCCAAGATGCGACTGGCGAGGAAGTGGAAAGTGGAAAGTGGAAAGTGGAAAGCATTTTCGCGCATGGAGGACGACCTGCTGTATGTCAGCACCGCCGAAGGCCTCCAGGCACGACTGCCGTTCATAGTTTTAGACTGAGCCCTGTAAGGGCGACATTGCTTAGCCGTGGGCGCAAGCCCACGGTAGACTATAATCTCAAAACATCGAGCCCTGTAGGGGCGACACGTGTCGCCCCTACAGGGCTCAAAACATTTGTTGTTCGCAGTCCGGGGGTTGGCACCCCCGGCTATAATCTATCGCCCTTACAGGGCTATACTATTCCAAACCTTTTAGTGTCAAACTAATTCTATGACGACGTAGGTCGACTTCAAGGACTTTGACCTTGAGGTGTTGATGCAGATGCACTATCTCCCCGGGGTCGTTGACGCGGCGGTCGGCCATCTGGCTGACATGCACCAGGCCGTCCTGATGCACGCCGATGTCAACGAAAGCGCCAAAGGCGGTGATATTGGTCACAATACCAGGAAGAACCATGCCTTCCTTGACGTCCTCGATACGGGTGACGTTCTTGTCGAACTCGAACACCTCGAACTTGGCACGGGGGTCGAGGCCGGGCTTCTCCAACTCCTTCATAATGTCCTGCAATGTCGGCATACCGCAGTCGGCGGTGACGAAGTCCTGCAGGCGTATCTTTGAGCGCAGCTCCTTGTCCTTCATCAGCGTCTGCACGTCGGTGCCCACCGAGGCAGCCATCTTCTGCACCAGGGCATAACGCTCGGGATGCACGGCACTGCGGTCGAGCGGGTTCTCGCTCTCGCGCACACGCAAGAAACCTGCACACTGCTCGAAGGCTTTGTCACCAAGGCCCTTCACGTCGTGCAGTGCCTCGCGCGACTGGAAAGCGCCGTTCTTGTTGCGATGCGACACTATCTTGTCGGCCAGCGCAGGACCGATGCCGCTGACATACGAAAGCAGCTCTCGACTCGCCGTGTTCAACTCCACACCCACGCTGTTGACGCAGCTCTCCACGGTGTCGGACAGGCTCTCGGCCAGCATCTTCTGGTCCACATCGTGCTGGTACTGTCCCACGCCAATGCTCTTGGGGTCTATCTTCACCAACTCGGAGAGCGGGTCCATCAGGCGGCGGCCTATGCTTACGGCACCGCGCACGGTGACGTCATAGTCGGGGAACTCGCGGCGCGCCACGTCACTGGCGCTGTACACGCTGGCACCAGCCTCGCTGACACTCACGGCAATCACCTTGTTCTTGAAGTGGCAACGTTGCACCACTTCCTCTGTCTCGCGGCCTGCCGTGCCGTTACCGATGGCTATGGCTTCTATCTGGAAAGCCTCGACGAGAGCCTCCAGCTTGGACACTGCGGCACGCTCCTCGCGCACCGAGGTGAAAGGATAAATAGTCTCGTTGTGCAGGAGTTGTCCCTGAGCGTCGAGACAGACCACCTTGCAGCCTGTGCGGAAGCCCGGGTCGATGGCCAAGGTGCGCTTCTGCCCCATCGGCGCTGCCAGCAGCAGCTGTCGCAGGTTCTCGGCGAAGACACGTATAGCCTCGCGGTCGGCCTTCTCCTTAAGCATGTTGCGGAACTCCGTCTCTATCGACGGACCGACAAGGCGTTTGTAGCTGTCGGCGACTGCCAAGTCGTACTGCTCGCCTGCCTTGCCCTGCGGACGTCGCCGCGAAGTAAGCGCCTCGATACACTCGTCGTCCTTCTCGGGACGCACATGCACCTTGAGCACGCCAGCCTCCTCGCCGCGGAAGAGCGCCAGTATTCTGTGCGACGGAGCACGATTGATAGGTTCCTTCCAGTCTAACCACGACTCGAACTTGCCCACACGCTCGTCGTTCTCGTCAACACCACGCGCCAGACCAGACGACAGCATCGCCCTGCGGCGGAAGACGTTGCGCACACGGTTGCGACTTGCCGCGTCCTCGCTGATACGCTCGGCAATGATGTCGCGTGCACCCTGCAGGTCATCGTCAGAAACACCATTGGGCACAATCCCACGCATGATACTGTCTGCCAAGGGTTCGAGACCCTTCTCGATGGCTATCGTGGCACGTGTGCGACGTTTAGGACGATATGGCAGGTAGAGGTCTTCGAGGTCAGTCATCGTCTCCACGGACTCTATCTGAGTACGCAGTTCGGGAGTCAGCTTGCCCTGTTCCTCAATAGACTGCAACACCGCCTCGCGGCGCTTGTCGAGCTCTTTGAAACGAAGCAGGAGGTCGCGGATGGCGGCAATCTGCACCTCGTTGAGGCTACCAGTAACCTCCTTGCGGTAACGGGCGATGAAGGGCACTGTGGCGCCCTGTTCGAGCAGTTCTATGGTCTTCTCAACCTGTCGCTGGTTGAGTTCCAACCTATTGGCAATAACAATAGCATAATTCATATCCTGCAAAGATACACAAAAAAAAAGACATACAATAATTCTATATACGTCACGTTTCTTAGGCATGAAAAAGACAATATACCTTGCCGCAGGATGCTTCTGGGGTGCACAGCACTATCTGAAACAAATAAACGGCGTTCTAGAGACAGAGACTGGTTTTGCCAATGGCGACACCACCATCAAAGATGTGACATACCAGCAAGTGTACACAGACAAGACTGGTTACGCCGAGGCTGTGCACGTAGTTTACGACCCCGACGTGCTGCCACTGCGCACACTGCTGGAGTTGTATTTCAAAAGCATAAACCCTGTGAGTATAAACCAGCAGGGCGAAGACCGCGGCACGCGATACCGTACCGGCATCTACTACACTTCGGAAGCCGACCTGACCACCATAAACGAAGTCTTCGACGAAGTGCAACGCCTCTACTCCACCCCATTAGCAGTCGAGATTGAACCGCTGACACTGTTCCAACCCGCCGACGAATACCACCAGGACTACCTCGACAAACATCCAGACGGCTATTGTCATCTCCCTGAAGCCCTGTTCGAAATGGCTCGTCAAGCTAATAAAAAATCATAAAACCATCGCCAATTGAAATAATATTCGTATTTTTGCCGCTACGATTTAACAACAAATAATACTTCTTATGGAAGATAATCAGCAATATACACCGCAAGCAGGGCCCAAGCAAACAGCCCCCTATGCAGTAGCGTCGATGGTGTTAGGCATCTCCTCGCTTGTCGTAAGCGGTTTGGGCATAACCTTGGTACTTGGCATCATTGGTTTAATCTTCAGCAACAAAGGACTGGCCGAGATGAATGCGAACCCAGGGATGTATACCGGAGACGGTATGCTGCGTGCTGGCAAAGTGACATCGATAATCGGCATTGTGCTGAGCAGCATAGCATTGGTTACAATTATCTTAGTAATTGTCGGTCTTATAGTTTTTGCTGCTGCTGCTGGAGAGTTGGATCTCTGATGTAGCTGATACGAGATGCGGATATGGCGTAATTGGTAGCCGCGCAAGACTTAGGATCTTGTTCCGAGAGGAGTGGGGGTTCGAGCCCCCCTATCCGCACTTTTTTTGAGTGGGTAGTTGTTAGTGGGTAGTGGATAGTATATTGTTGGAATTATTATGATTGAAAGAAAAAAAGCGAATAAAGGTCAGAGGACTGTTGGTAGCATAAAGCATCGTATGCTACCCACTATCCACTACCCACTATCCACTCTTTTTCTTTTACTTTTTTTTATCGCGCACGCGCACGCGAGTTACATCGTGATACCGATGGACGAGGCGCAGAAGAATCACCTCAAGGCCTATGGCGTGGCCTACTGGTCACTGCAGCGCGAGGCAGAGGTGACATGGCTTCTCAACTACCGCGGCGGCTCTTTCATGACCAAATACGCAGAAGGCATCGAGCGTGAGTGCCGCCTAAGGGGCGTAACCTGTGAAGTAATAGCCGACGGACAGAGCAGCGCCATCCTCAGCCATATAGCCGACCCCGGTGTCAACATGGATGCCGTAAGGCTGCAGAAAGCCCCCCAGATAGCCGTCTACTCGCCCAAGAACAAACTGCCGTGGGACGACGCAGTGACCCTTGTGCTCACATACGCCGAGATACCCTACGACGTGGTCTACGACGAGGAGGTGACAGCAGGTGTGCTGCCCAAATACGACTGGCTGCACCTGCACCATGAGGACTTCACGGGCCAGTATGGCAAGTTCTGGGCAAACTACCGGAGCCAGCAGTGGTATATCGAAGACGTGCGCCAGCAAGAAGCCATGGCTGCCAAGCTGGGATACAGCAAGGTGAGCCAGCTGAAGCTCGCCGTGGCGCACAAGATACGCGAGTTCGTCATGGGCGGCGGCTTTCTCTTCGCCATGTGCTCGGCACCCGACAGCTATGACGTGGCCCTCGCCGCCGAGGGTGTCGACATCTGCGCCGAGATGTTCGACGGCGACCCCATGCAACCCAACGCCCAGCAAATGCTGGACTACAGCAAATGCTTTGCCTTTAAAGACTTCCGCATAAGCACAAACCCGTCGGAGTACGAGATATCGTCCATCGACATCGACGAACGTGCCCATCAGCGCGCCGTCAACGAGAAGACCGACTTCTTCGTGCTGTTCGACTTCTCGGCCAAATGGGACTGGATACCCACCATGCTCACGCAAAACCACACTCGCGTGGTGCACGCCTTCATGGGACAGACCACGGCCTTCCGCCGCGAGCATGTGAAGAGCAGCTGCGTCATACTGGCCGAGAACAAAGAACTCGGCGAGGTGCGCTACCTCCATGGTGAATATGGCAAAGGCACGTGGACATTCCTCGGCGGACACGACCCCGAAGACTACCGCCACTTTGTAGGCGACCCGCCAACCGACCTCTCGCTATACCCCAACTCCCCCGGATACAGGTTAATCCTCAACAACATATTGTTCCCCGCAGCAAAGAAAGAAAAACACAAAACTTAACAAGGTGAAAGGTGAAAGGTGAAAGGTGAAAGATAAATCAATAAAATGAGAGCAAAATATAACTTCAAGCATAATCATATATGAGTAAGAGTATTCTACAAGAAAAGAGTTTATTGTTTGCGGTACGATGCGTAAACATGTATCGGAGTATTGTTGAAGACAAACGTGAGTATGTATTAAGCAAACAAATGTTGCGGAGCAGCACAAGCATTGGTGCTAATATCACCGAAAGCAGAAATGCACAAAGTGATGCTGACTTTATCAGTAAATTGTCAATAGCATTAAAAGAAGCTGACGAAACAGCTTATTGGTTTGAGCTCATGAAAATGACTGGTTATATATCAGAAGAGGAGTTTGTTTCTGCTAGCAAAGATTTAGGGGAACTTGTTGCTATGCTTGTGACAACATTGAAAACGAAAAAGAACCAAGTATGAAAATAATACCTTTCTTGACGAAAGCCGTGATTGCGTTAGCAATACCTTTCACCTTTCACCTTTCACCTTACAAGCGCAGAATGGCGCATGGATAATCTACGACACACGGACTTCCGATATCGGAGGCAACAACGTATCGGCCATAGCTGCCGACAACAAAGGCGTGTGGGTGGGCACCTACCAGGGCCTCAGCCGCCTCAGCAACGGACAGTGGCTCGACTACTCGATGTTCAATGATAAGCTCAAAGACCAGTCTGTCAACTGTCTTAAGGTCGACGAGCGCGGCGTGGTATGGATAGGCACCGACGACTACGGCGTCATCGAGTTCGACGGCACCCACTGGACGGAGCATGCCGACGAGACACGCCGCCTGAAGATGAAATTCATCAAAGAGATAGTGCAGGACAACGACGGCGTCTATTGGATAGGCGTCACCCTTGGCGGCATCGTGCGCTACGATGGCTACACATGGGAGAAATTCACCCCCGATGACAGCGGACTGCCCAGTGACTTCATCCTCGACCTCGCCGTCGACCGTGCCAACCGCAAATGGATAACCACCAACGAGGGCGTGGGCGTATACAACGACCGCCGCTGGGTGAACTACACCGTACAGAACAGCGGTCTGCCCGACAATATCGTGCCTGCCATAGCCATCGACAAGGACAACGTCAAATGGTTCGGCACCCTCAACGGACTCTGCTCCTTCGACGGCGAAGAGTGGCGCACCTGGAACACCTCCAACTCTCCCCTGCCCGCAAACCAAGTCAACGACATAGCCATCGACAACGACGGTCTGATGTGGATAGCCACAAGCGGTGGCGCGGCGGTATTCGACGGCGTCGACCGTTGGGCTGTCTTCACCTCCAAGAACTGTCCCCTGCCCGCTGGCAACATCTACAAGGTGGCCAACGACAATAACGGCA
Organism: Bacteroidales bacterium; assembly: GCA_045222795.1. Classification (GTDB taxonomy): domain Bacteria; phylum Bacteroidota; class Bacteroidia; order Bacteroidales; family P3; genus Colimorpha. The sequence continues at coordinate 4,607 of JBGUZF010000155.1, read as the reverse complement.
ACCACTGGTTCGGCAACGACAACAAGGGTCTGGCCAAGCTCAGTGGCTTCGTGATGCCTGAAAAAGCAGCGGCCGCCAGGCCCGCAGTCGCCTCCAGCAACAAGCCAGCCTCTTCGGGCGGCAGCTCACAACATTCGGAAGGTTCCAGTGACGAGAAGGTACGCATCAACCCGCACCTCGCCGACGGCTACATCACCATCAGCATCGAGAGCCCCTCAGCCACCGTCACCTTCACCAACTCCGACGGCAAGGTTGTGAAAACCGTGCCCAGCTACAAGAACGGCCAGCGCATCAACATTGGTCGCATGGCCAAGGGCATGTACACCGTGGGTGTGAAGACCGTCCGCGGCGAGAAGAAGATTAAATTCAACCTTAAATAAGTGAGAAGTGAAAAGTGAAAAACTAAAAAAACAATAGCACAAACGAACAACAGAAAACAAGATATGAAGACGAAAGCATTAGCCATATTTTTGGTGTTATTTACCTTTCACCTTTCACCTTTCACCTTAAACGCCCAGCAGCTCGACCCCGTCAAGTGGAGCTACAGCGTCAAGGAGACCTCGGCCACCGAGGCCGAGCTGGTATTCACCGCCAAACTCGACGACGGCTGGCACCTCTATTCGCAGTACACCTCGCCCGACGGCCCGCTGGCCATCGAGTTCTCCTTTGCCGACAGCAAGGACTACCAGCGCATCGGCAAGGTCGCCGAGCCCAAGCCCCACGAGGAGATGGACGAGATATTCAGCTGCATCGTCAAGTCGTTCAGCGGCACCGTGGTCTTCCGCCAAAAGGTGAAACGCCTCTCCGAAAAGGACTTCACCGTCAAGGGTACCGTAGCTTACCAGCTCTGCAACGACGGCAGCTGCATAGCCCCCGAGGACCACGATTTCAGCTTCAAAGTGCCGGGTGCAAAAACCGACAATGTATCTGAGGCTGCAAAAAATGCAGAAGAACTCGACGATTTACCAGAGGGATGGTTGGAAGGAATGGATGCCAATCCCACCGAGGCCGACCAAGTGCAGGAAGGCGTAGAAACAGCCGATACGGCAGCATTGGCGGCCGTGGAGGCCGAAAAAGCCCCCGTCAAGAAAGAAGGGCAGTCGCTGATTGTCGTATTCCTCCTTGCATTGCTGGGCGGAGTGCTGACGATGTTCACCCCCTGCGTGTTCCCGATGATACCGATGACTGTGAACTTCTTCATGCGTGGCGCCGAGAACAAGGCCAAGGGCCGCCGTCAGGCATGGTTCTTCGGCTTCTCCATAGTGTTCCTCTTCGCCGTGCTGGGTGCCATCTTGGCAGCCTTCCTAGGCCCCGAGGCACTCTACACCCTCGGCACCCACTGGATTCCCAACCTCATCTTCTTCATCATCTTCTTCGTCTTCGCCCTCAGTTTCTTCGGTCTCTTCGAGATCAAGATGCCCGAGAAGTGGATCAACAGCAGCGACGAGCAGGCCGACAAAGGCGGCCTCCTGGCCCCCTTCTTCATAGCCCTCACCACTGTGCTGGTCTCCTTCAGCTGCACCGGTCCCATCCTCGGCGCCGCCCTCGTGGGTCTCACCACCAGCTCGACCGACCGCTGGGTCTCCCTGGTCACCATGCTGGGCTTCGGCATCGGCTTCGCCGCCCCCTTCACCCTGCTGGCCATGTTCCCCCAGTTCCTCAAGAACATGAAGTCGGGCTCTTGGCTGAACACCGTCAAGGTGGTCTTCGCCTTCCTCGAGCTGGCCTTCGGCCTCAAGTTCCTCCAGCAGGCCGACCTCTACTGCAACTGGGGTCTGCTGCCGCGCGACACCTACCTGGCACTCTGGATAGTCATCTTCGGCCTGCTGGGCTTCTACCTGCTCGGCAAGCTGCGCTTCAAAGGTGACGACGAGGTGAAGCAGATCAGCACCCTGCGCCTCTTCCTGGCCATCGCCGACCTCGCCTTCGTGGTCTACATGATTCCCGGTCTGTGGGGCGCTCCGCTCAAGGGCATCAGCGGCTTCCTGCCGCCGATGGAGAGCCAGAGCTTCAACATCGAAAAGATAGTTGCCGAGAACAATCAAGCAATCAAGCAATCAAGCAATCAGACAATCACGTTTGGCAAGTTGCCCGCCGACCGCCGCTATGCCGACAAGCTGCATGTGCCGCTAGGCTTCGAGGCCTTCTTCGACCTCGACGAGGCCAAAGCCTACGCCCGCGAGCACGGCAAGCCCGTCTTCATCGACTTCACGGGCAAGACCTGCGCCAACTGCCGCGAGATGGAGCACTACGTGTGGAGTGACCCCGAGGTGAAGCGCATCCTCAACGAGGAGTACGTCATGGTGTCGCTCTACGCCGACGAGAACACCATCGAGCTGCCCGAGGACGAATGGGTCACCGACGAGAAAGGTCGCACTTTGAAGACCCTCGGACGCAAGAATTTGAACTTTCAGAAGACTGAATATAATATGAACGCCCAGCCCTACTACGTGGTCATCGATGCCGACGGCCGCGTGCTGACCAAGGAGAACTACAAGTATGACCGCGACGTGCAGAAGTTCGTAGGCTGGCTCAACGAAGGAATAGACAACTACAAGAAAAAATAACAGAGAATACATACGATGAAAAAGACCGTTCTTTCCATTCTTGCGCTCGCCGCGCTGACCCTCGGCCTCAATGCCGCCCCCGTCGAACGCGATGCGGCACGCAGCGTGGCAGCCAATTTCTGGAACACCTACCGTCCGCTGGATGTCAAGCCTGTGGACGCCGCCGACCTGACGCCGATGACCTACGCCGGTATCCAGTGGCTGCATGTCTTCGCCAACGGCGAGCAGGGCTTCGTGATAGTGTCGGCCGACGACCGTGCCATACCCGTGCCTGCCTATTCGTTCGACAGTCCGATGCCCGAGGAGTTGCACCCCACGCTGCGCTATTGGCTCGAAGGCTACAACGCCCAGATAGCCGAAGCCGTGGAACTCAATATCGAGTCGTCCACCGAGGCGGCATGGAAAGCCCTGCTCACCGAGACACCGCCAGCCACGCCCAAGATGCTCACGGCTATACCCACCATGCTCTCCACCAAGTGGAACCAGAGCGAACCATATAACCGCTACTGTCCCTACGACACCGTAGAGCATGCCACCGCCGTGGTGGGATGTGTGGCCACAGCCATGGCACAGGTCATGAAATACTGGAACCATCCCTCCTGCGGCACCGGCAGCCACACCTATTACGCCGACGCCTTGGACGGCTATGCATCCTACCCCTACGGCAACCTCACTGCCGACTTTGCCAACACCACCTACATCTGGCAATACATGCCCGATTTGTTGTCGATGGTCAGCCACAACAATGAGATCGACGCCGTAAGCATACTGTCGTACCACTGCGGCGTGGCGGTAGAGATGATGTACAGCCCTTCGGGCAGCGGAGCATACACCATTGACTACGGTAACCCGGAGATGGCATGCTCAGAAACAGCCCTCAAGGAATTTTTCCGCTACGACCGTTCCCTGCACGGTGAGCAGCGCTACTTTTTCAACGACAGCGTCTGGCGCGGCATGATTGACACCGACCTCGTAGCCGGCCATCCCATCCTCTACACCGGTCACGACAACTCGGGCGGACATGCCTTCGTGCTTGACGGCGCCGACACCAACGGCCGCTACCACTTCAACATGGGCTGGGCCGGTCACGGCGACGGATACTACACCATCAACAACATAGCCCCCGGCAGCGGTGGCGCCGGTGGCAACTCCACCTATACCTTCAACAACGGCCAGACGGCCATCTTCGGTGTAAAACCCATACCGCAGTACTTCGACACCGTGGATATCTACGATACTGTGTGTCCCACAGACCCATCCTATGTATTCTACGAATACACCCTGCCGGCCTCAGAAGGCGTCAAGACCGTCGTTCATCTCGAGACCGTCTACAATATCCACCTTGCAAAAGGCAAGACCCGCTATGCCTACCTCGACCCCAACGGCGGTGAAGGCAACACCAAGACCGTCTCCTTCTGCAATATCCGCGGCCTTGTGCTGCCCGCATGCACCTTCACGCGCCCGGGCAAAGTGTTCCGCGGCTGGTGTCTCGACTCGGAAGGCCACGACATCCTCTACCACCCCGGCGACACCATGCCCATCCGCAAGAGCACGTTCGTCTACGCCATATGGGGACTGCCCGGCACCGCAAGCATCGAGACAAGCACCGAGGACGTCGTCGCCGTGTGGCCCAAGATGGCCAGCGAGAGCATCAACCTGAGCCTCTCGAATGATGCCGAGGCTTCCATTACCGTCGTCGACACCTACGGACGTGTAGTTATCGAGCACCGCACCGTCGGCGGCAAGGCCAAAATCTCGCTTGAGGGGCTGCCTGCTGGCGCCTATACGGTTCTTGTACTCACCGCCGAAGGACGATACAACACACGAATAATCAAACTATAGCAAAATAATTTAGCGAAACATTTGGTGGATTCGAAAAAAGTTCGTACTTTTGCACTCGCTTTTCGCAGGAAAAGAACAGAGTGCGGGGTAGAGCAGTGGTAGCTCGTCGGGCTCATAACCCGGAGGTCGTCGGTTCGAATCCTTCCCCCGCTACCTAAATCAAAAGTGAGCAGGACGTCAGTCCTGCTTTTTTTATGC
>JBGUZF010000154.1:0-10331 GCA_045222795.1 Bacteroidales bacterium | reverse complement strand
GAGACGGCGGTGCTGTCCTCGGGGTAGAACATTGCCAGATTGAAGGTGATGATGTCGGTGGCATCGTTGTAGGTGAACTGCAGCTGGCCGGGGTTGTCGTTCTCGTCGTCGGCAACGCCGTCGAGGTAACCGGTATGGGTGGCACCGTCGTAGCTGTACTCATAGCTGACACCGTAGATTTGCTCCAGCAAGCCCTCGTCGCCACCGAAAGCCATGACATTGTCGGGGAAGGAGAAGTGGGCGTAGGTACCGTCGAAGTTCAGGCCGAAGGTCATGGTCTCGTCATCCATGCCCTGCATGCAGGTGGTGTCGATGCCGAGGTTGTTGAGGAACTCGAAGTAGGTCACGCTGTAGGTCCAGTCGGTGTTGTGCAGGTCAGAGGTGGTCTGCACCTTGGCGGCGTTGTTGCCACCGTTGCCGGGGGTCACGTTGGTGCCGGGGGTGATGATGTCTTCTTTCTGGCAGGCAGTCAAGCTGAGCACCAGGGCAGCAGCGATTACGAGAATGTTTTTCTTCATGATTGAATAATGTTTAATGTGTTTGTTATTGTTTGTTTTGTTGTTTTCGCTAATAAGAACGTATCGAAATGCCGAAAAACTACAGAGGGGTGAGAAAAAAGTTATTTGGCATCGGTAACTGCTTCGAACTGCAGCTGATAGTGGATGTCGCCATTCTCGGTGCCAATGTCGGAGCGCGAGATGATCATGGTGCTGGGAGTAGCCCAGTTGACGTTCCAGCAGCCGCCGTTGGGCATCAGTTCGCTGCAAAGCACGCCATCGGCCGAGAGGGTCCAGGTGCTGCTGTCGGTGACGGTAGTGCCATCGATGCCGTGCATGGTCATTGTAACGGTGCCGTCGTCGGTGAAGGTGTAGTACATTGTGCCGCCGCCGGCATCAGGTTCGTACAAGTCGCTGCCTATCAGGTTGCCGTCGGTACCCACATGGGTCACCACCATGCAGTTGAAGTGCCATGTGCCTATGAGGATATCGGAGGTGTTTTCGGTCGGTGCTGTGGCATAGGCTTCGCCGTGCCATGTGCCGGTGTTGTCGTCGTAGGTGATTCGGACGGTGCGTCCTTCTTTTTCCATGGCTTTCATCCAGGCCTTGATTTCATTGCGGTCGGTAGTATTGATGGTCCTGTTTTCCTTGGCGTTGCTATGCAGGTAGGTGGTTTGGCTGGTGTTGTAGAAGGTTACTTCTTCGCCAGCGAGTGCATGGTTGCAAAATAGTTCCAGCATGGCATCCCACTCGGCCTCGGCTGTGAGTGTACGGTGGCTCTCGTTGTTGCCTACCGAGTAGATGATGTCGCGTTCTTTTTGTGCGCCGTTCCCGTTTCCGCCGTTGATGGGGTCGTCGGGTTTCTCGCAGGCGGCGAAGGTGAATGCAAGTGCCGTAAGCAATAAGGCAAATCTATATATGGCTTTCATAGTATTAATCTATAAATATTAATATTTAATTTTTAACCTTGTTGAGTTGGTAGTCAATCAAGGCGTCGTATTGAACCTCGTTGTCGATGCGGTAGAGGCCAATAGTGCGGCGTGAATGCGAGGCGATGACGCGCATCACGGCGCCGCCGTCCCATTCGGTGCGAATCGAGGGGTTGTCGGTTTCGCCAAGCCAGCTCACCGTGCCTTCGTCGCCACGGATATCAAACTCATTGCAGAGGTTTTGCCACTCTTCGTCGCTCTCGGCCTGCAGCATCACCACGTCGATCATAACGCTGTCGTTCAGGCTGAAGCCATCGACTTCGGCCACCGTGAGCCCCTTGCGGTCAGAGTAGCGGTGATAGAGGCTTCCCTCGTCGGGTTCCGGCGCGCAGGCCACCATCAACATCAGTGGCACCATTAATAAAATTAACAATCGTTTCATTTCAATTTTCATCTTTCAACTATCAACATTCATCACGCCTCCATCAATAGCGCATCGGCCATCTCGGTCCAGTGATTGTCGCTGATAGCCGGGTTGTTGCAATAGATGTGTACCGAGGGGCGAGGGTGGTACACCAACGGTGCTGCCACGGCTATGGCCAGCACCATGGCAGACATGATGCCTGCTGTTCTACGGCGGCGTGTGCGCCAGGCAGGGTATTCGGCCGCCAGCCGCGAGGCGTAACTCTCGGCTTCGGCCCTCTGCCACAATGCGTCAAAACGTTTGTCGTCCATGTTATTGTTTTATTATCTTAATTTTCAATTCACAATTCACACATCACTAATCACCAATCACTCCCCACTAGCCACCATCGCTTTCCTCAGTTTCTCTTTTGCCCGCACTAGCCTCACGCTCACGTTCTTCTCTGTCATCTCCAATTGCTTGCCTATCTCCTCGTAGCTGTAGCCCTCGAGTTGCATCCGTACTATCGTGCGGTCGGGTTCTTCCAGGCGACCAATGGCTTCGTGCAGCTCGTGCATCAGGCTACGGTCCTCGTCGGCTTCGTCGTGCCCTTCGTGCAGCTCGTCGGTGTCCTCGTAGCGCCGCAGGGCGTCGATTACGGCGTTGCGTGCCACCTTCCAGGTCAGGGCTGCTTGCTGCACGCTGCCCAGAGCCAGTAGGCGCTCGCGGTTGCGCCACAAGGCTATGGTTGCCTCCTGCAATAGGTCGTCGATGTCCATCCCTCTGTGTCTGAATCGACTGCAGAGAGTGAACAGCAGACCGCGGTAATGGTGCAGCAAAGCTTCAAACGGATCCTGTGGCTTCACAAGTATAATAACGCAACAAAAAGGAAAAAAACTACATGAGCCGAAAGTTTTTTTTTGAAAAAAGGTGTTCTTCGTCTGTTCTTCGGTTGTTCTTCGTCTGTTCTTCAGTTGTTCTTCAGTTGTTCTTCAGTCATTCACTGAAGAACAACTGAAGAACAACCGGTAAACGATTGAGAAAGAGGGCTGCTTTTCTGTGCCCTGGAGAGACGTAAAAGGTAAAAAGTAAAAACTCAAACGCATCCACGCCCACGCACGGCCGCAGGCGCTGTATCTGTTGTCATGTTGTTATCGTGAATAAGAACCGCTGTTGAACACTGCTTGTTAACACCGACAGGGAAGGGTGTGAAAACATTTTGTTCGCGGTTTGGAAAATATATGTATTTTTGCAGCATGGTAACAAGAGAAGTAATAGACTATCTGAACAGTACATTCCATCCTGAATATCAGGAGGATTACGACAATGCAGGCTTCCTGCTCGGCGATGCTAAAAGCGACTATAATGGGGCGCTTGTAGCCCTTGACCTCACGCCGGCGGTGGTCGACGAGGCAGTGGCGATGGGTGCGAGTCTCATCGTGACACACCATCCGTTCATCTTCACAGGAGTAAAGCGGCTCACCGATGCCACAGAGACCGGTCGCATGACCATGCGGCTGATACAGAATGGTATAAGCGTTTATGCGGCGCATACGAATCTTGATAACCTGCCGTGGGGTGTGAACGGCATCCTCGGCGAGAAGTTGGGACTGCGGAACACACGCATTCTGAAGCCGTTCGACACTGACGACAACATTGGCGCCGGCATGGTTGGCGAGTTGTCGTGTGACGAGGAGTGCGATGTCTTCTTGCAACGTGTCAAGGCGGTGTTGGGACTGCCTGTGGTGCGCTGCTCGGAGCATGAACCTAAAAAACGCCTGCGCCGTGTGGCTATCTGTGGTGGCAGTGGCTCAGAGTTCATAGGCGATGCCAAGGTTGCCAAGGCAGATATCTACCTCACCGCCGACCTCAAGTACCACGACTTCCAACGCACCGACGGCCGCATGGTGCTGGCCGACATCGGGCACTACGAGAGCGAGCAGTTTGCCAAAGAAATAATTTTCCGCGCCATATTGGAAAAATTTAGTAATTTTGCATGCCGAATTTCCGAGACCCAGGAGGGTGTCGTGAAGTATATCTGATTGTAAAACATAAATATATATAATAATATGGCAAAGAAAGTCAGCACCAAAAAAGCAGCAAACGAAGCACAGGAAGCGCCCGTAATCATCCGCAACGAGGTCGACCAGGCCGTTGAGAAGCGCCTTGTGGCCCTCTACACCCTGCAGAGCGTCGACAGCGAGATTGACAAGATCCAAATTATCCGTGGCGAGCTGCCGCAGGCCGTGCAGGACCTCGAGGACGAGATTGCCGGTCTGAACACCCGCATCGAGAATTTCACCGCCGACATCAAGGCCACCGAGGCCGCCAACAAGGCCCGCACCGCCGAGATTGAGGAGCATAACGAGCAGATTAAGAAGTACCAGAAGCAGCAGGACAATGTGCGCAACAACCGCGAGTTTGAGTCGCTGAACAAGGAAGTCGAGTTCCAGCAGCTCGAGATACAGCTCTGCGAGCGCAAGAACAAAGAGGGCAAGGCCAAGATCAGCGAGCTGAAGCAGCATATCGACGCCGCCAAGCAGCTGCTTGCCAACCGCGAGAAGGACCTCGAGGCCAAACGCGAGGAACTGACCTCCATCATCGCCGAGACCGAGAAGGACGAGCAGCGCCTGCTGAAGAAATCGAAAGAGCAGGAGCAGTTCATCGACGAGCGCTACCTGACCGGCTACAAGCGCATCCGCGGCGCCGCCCGCAACGGTTTGGCCGTTGTGACCATCGACCGCGACTCCTGCGGCGGTTGCTACAGCCACATCCCCCCGCAGCGTCAGATGGAAATCAAGATGCACAAGAAAGTCATCGTTTGCGAGAACTGCGGCCGCATCCTCGTCGACGACGACATCGCCGCCAAGGCTAAAGCCAACTTGGAGAAATAAATATTAGTGCTAAGTTTTAAGTATTAAGTTTTAAGTGTCTGCACCAAACGTGTCGCGACAGCCCACTTAATACTTAAAACTCACAGTTTAAAACTCACGATAGATGACTCACTATTTCAATCCCGAAGAGAAACTCACTCTTGCCAAGATACAAGAGATTGTTGATAAAAAGATGACCCTCGCCTTGAGCGACGAGGCCAAGCGCCGCATCGAGAAATGCCGCAACTATCTCAACCAGAAGATGGAAACCCAGAAGGTTCCCATATACGGTGTCACCACCGGCTTCGGCTCGCTGTGCAACATCTCTATCAGCAAGGAGCAGCTCTCGCAGTTGCAGAAGAACCTGGTGATGAGCCACGCCTGCGGCGTGGGCGACGAGGTGCCCGCCGAGGTGGTGCGCCTCATGCTGCTGCTCAAGGCCCAGAACTTCTGCTTCGGCTACAGTGGAGCCCAGTTGCAGACTGTGCAGCGCCTGATAGACTGCTACAATGAGGACGTGCTTCCTGTGGTCTACCAGCAGGGTTCGCTCGGCGCCAGCGGCGACCTCTGTCCTCTGGCCAACCTCATGCTTCCTGCCATCCTTGGCCTTGGCGACGTATATTGGAAAGGCCGCCGTTGCGATGTCAAGGAGGTCTATGCCGCCAAGGGCTGGCAGCCCATCGAGCTGCAGAGCAAGGAAGGCCTTGCCCTTCTTAACGGCACCCAGTTCATGAGCAGCTACGCTGTGTGGAGCCTGCTGAAGGCCATGCGCCTCAGCCGTCAGGCCGACATGGTACTCAGCCTCAGCCTCGACGCTTTCGACGGCCGCATCGAGCCGTTCTACGAGTGCCTCCACATGGTGCGTCCGCACCAGGGCCAGCTCGAGACCGCCAAGGCCGTGCGTGAGATGACCGAAGGCAGCGAGCTCATCAGCCGTCACAAAGAGCATGTGCAGGATCCCTACAGCTTCCGCTGCGCCCCGCAGGTGCACGGTGCTGCCAAGGATACCATCCGCTATGTTGCCTCGGTCGTTGAGACGGAGATTAACTCCACCACCGACAACCCCATTGTGCTGCCCGACGAGGATATGGTCATCAGTGGCGGTCACTTCCACGGCGAGCCCCTCGCCATGGTGCTCGACTTCCTGGCCATCGCCGTCGCCGAACTCGGAGCCATCAGCGAACGCCGCACCTACCAGCTCATCGACGCCAAACGTGGTCTGCCCAGCTTCCTCGTGGCCAAGCCTGGCCTCAACAGCGGCTTCATGATTCCGCAGTATACCGCCGCCGCCATCGTCAGCCAGAGCAAGCAGCTCTGCACGCCCTCCAGTGTCGACAGCATCCCCAGCAGCCAGAATCAGGAAGACCTGGTGAGCATGGGAGGCAACGGTGCCACCAAGTGCTATCGCGTATGCGAGAACACCGAGCGCGTGCTTGCCATCGAGCTCTTCAACGCGGCTCAGGCTCTCGACTTCCGTCACCAGGAAGGCCTCAAGAGCAGCACGAAGATAGAGAAGATGGTTGCCGACTACCGCAAGTCGGTCAACTTCGTGGACATCGACCAGATCATGTACAAGCACATCCACAGCAGCGTCAAGTTCCTGCAGGAGATGGCGATGTAAAGTTACGAATTAAGAGTTATTAGAAAGGGGCCGCACTTCGCGCGGCCCCTTGTTTATTTCATGCTGCGGAGCAGAGTCTTGTGCTCATCGCTGACGCGGTAGCTCTCGCAGGCTTTCTGTATGGTCTTGCGACGCACCCAATCGGTGAGATCAGGGACAAGGGGCAGGGCAGTGTCCCACTGCTTGGCGAGGGCGGTGGCAAAATACCACGCCTGCATCATTCTTATATAATACTCTTTGCGGTCTATGTCGGCTACCCATTGCAACTGTTCGGGACTGAAGGCCCCGTCGAGATAGAAAGCCTCCAGCACCCCGATACCGAAACGCACCGTATACTCGTGTTCCGAAATCAGCCACTGCTGTAAGTGTGTCAGCACGTCATCGGTATGCTTGGCAAAGCAGCGCGGGCGCAGACCGTCGCAGGTGGCCCAGTTGTCGACATACGGCAGGAAACATTCCACCTCGCGCAAGCAGAGGGCATAGTCTTTGATGCCGCTGAGAATGATGGCATGCAACTGGTTCTCCTCGTAGTAGCGGTGGGGCAGGGTGGCGAGGAACGGCGCTGGCTCTATCTCCTTGGCCAGCTGCCGCAGCAGTGGCATCCTTACACCGATTACATAACCTTCGGGTGCAGTAGGCACCAGCGATTTATGGAAATCGCGATAGCGAACGTCCTGCAATTCGAACAGTCGTTCTGTGATGTTCATATTCTTTGGCCACCTGTGTGGTGGAAAGTCAAAGTATGGTTATTTCTTCTTGATCAGCGAGATGACCCAGAGCAGGATGACGGCGCCGATGACGGAAGTTACAATCTGGCCAACGATGGTTGAACCCCAGTGGATGCCTAACCACGACAGTACGTTGCCGCCGATAAAGCCGCCAACGATACCGACAAGGAGGTTAATCCAGAAGCCGAATCCGGCGCCTTTCATGAGTTTGCCTGCCAGAAAACCTGCCAGTGCACCGATGAGAATGGTGATGATAATACCCATAACTTGATTCTTGGTGGTTTGTAATATGTCAATAGTAACGTGCTTTGCGACGAAATATTGTATTATAGCCTTTCTAGGGTTTTCTTGCGTGTGTGCTTCACTCCGGCACCGAGTTCCGAGGGCTCCATGAGCAGCAGGGCTTGGCGCAGCTCGGCTTTCAACTCGGGGTAGTGGCGGCATTGTAGATAGGCCAGTTTTATGCACAGGGCTTTTACACCATAGGGTTCCGTGGGCAGCATCATGTGGTCGAGGCAGAAGTCTAGCAAGTCGGTACGCACATCGTCGATACCCCATTCCAACCGTTCAAGCAGTACTAGCGCCAGCCGTCGCATCGAGGTGTCGGACGTGGAGATGGCAAAGTCGGTCAGCTTCGCGCGATACATATTTATATATATGTTGTCGTCGGCAGGCATGTGCGTCAGAGCCCAGGCGGCGTAGTAGGCCTCACGTCCATCGGCGGACGAGGACGTCCGCGTTTCCAGCATGGTGCGGAACAGCCGCTCGCGCTCCTTAGCGTCATTGTGGGCACTCTGCGCCAGTGCTTTAATGTCTTCGATGTGCATCGCCATAGCACTGCAAAGATACGATATTTTTTCCAGTTTAACGGCGAATTTTGCGAATTTTACGAAGCTACGCAGGTCAATTGTTTGCGAATTACTCGAATTCCATCAGTATAATAATTCGAGTAATTCGCCTGTAATTGTATATGTTGTGACAATTCGTTTAATTCGTTTAATTCGCCGTTTTATTATTTTTCGTACCTTTGCAGTCGGAAAATAAACAGTAACAGATATGGCAAACACAAGTGTTATCAATGGTCGCCGTGTGGCATCGGACCGTATCGCCGACCTTGGCGCAAATGAGATTTTTGTCTTTGGCAGCAACATCCAGGGTGCCCATGGCGGCGGTGCCGCGTGGTATGCCCACAAGAAGTTCGGTGCCGAGTGGGGAGTGGGCGAGGGCCTCACAGGCCGCACCTATGCGTTGCCCACCATGGAGGGCGAGGCCTCGCTGAAACGTGCCGTGGAGAACTTCATAGCCTGTGCCAAGGCGCACCCCACGCTGACATTCCTTGTCACCGCCGTGGGCTGCGGCATCGCCGGCTATACAGCGAGCGAGGTGGCCCCACTGTTCCGTGAAGCCACCTCGTTGGAGAATGTCTACCTGCCCCAGGTGTTCTGGGACAATCTTTAATTACTCGTCCTTGAATCCTGCGGCGATGCGGGCGCGTTTGCGCTCAATCTCGTCGAGGATAATCTTGCGGATGCGGAGGTTGCTGGGGGTAATCTCGAGGTATTCGTCCTCGCGGATGTACTCCATAGCCTCCTCGAGGCTCATCTTGATGGCCGGCGAGCAGGTGCTCTTCTCGTCGGCGCTCTTGGTACGCATGTTGGTGAGGTTCTTGGCGGTGACGACATTGATGACGATGTCGTTGCCGGGACGCAGGCTCTCGCCTATTACCTCACCGGCATAGACGTGGTCGCCGGGCTCGATGAAGAAGGGTCCGCGGTCCTGCAGCTTGCTGATGCTGTAGGCTGTTGCCTCACCGGTCTCCTTGGCAATCAAGGCGCCGTACTTGTGGTCGTCCATGTCGCCCTTCCACGGCTGGAACTCGAGGAAGCGGTGAGCGATGATGGCCTCGCCGTTGGTGGCGGTGAGCAGCGTGTTGCGCAGGCCTATGATGCCGCGCGAGGGGATGGTGAAATCGAGCTGCACGCGATCGCCCTTGGTGTCGATGGTGCCCACCTCGCCCTTGCGGCGGGTGACGACGTCGATGACCTTGGAACTGAACTCCTCGGGCACCAGCACGGTGAGTTGCTCGATAGGTTCGCATTTCTGTCCGTCAATCTCGCGGATGATGACCTTGGGCTGGCCGACCTGCAGCTCATAGCCCTCGCGGCGCATGGTCTCTATAAGCACCGAAAGGTGCATGATGCCGCGGCCGTAGACCAGCAGCTGGTCGGGCGAGCCTGTTTCCTCGACGCGCAGGGCGAGGTTCTTCTCCAGCTCGGCGAAGAGGCGGTCGCGTAGGTGACGGCTGGTGACATACTTGCCCTCCTTGCCGAAGAACGGCGAAGTGTTGATGGTGAAGAGCATGCTCATCGTGGGTTCGTCGACCTTGATGGGGGGCAGGGGTTCGGGGTTCTCGTTGTCGCAGATGGTGTCGCCAATCTCGAAGGCCACGTTCTTGTCGAGCTCGAGGAGCACGGCGCAGATGTCGCCGGCCTCCACGGGAGTCTTGATGCGCTCTTTGCCGAGGCCCTCGAAGGTATATAATTCCTTAATCTTGCTGTGTATCTGTTCACCGTCGCGCTTGGCGAGGGTGATGCTCTGTCCGGCCTGCAGGGTGCCGCGGTGCAGACGGCCCACGGCGATACGGCCGAGGTACGAGCTGTAGTCGAGCGAGGAGATCATCATCTGGGTGTTGCCGTCCTCGACCTTGGGCTCGGGGATATGCTCGATGATGAGGTCCATCAGGTAGCTGATGTCGTCGGTGGGAGTGTTCCAGTCTTCGCCCATCCAGCCCTGCTTGGCACTGCCGTAGGCTGTGGGGAACTCAAGCTGGTCGTTGTTGGCGCCGAGGTTGAACATAAGGTCGAAGACGGCCTCCTGTGTCAGTTCAGGGTCACAGTTGGGCTTGTCGACCTTGTTGACCACCACGATGGGCTTCAGGCCCAGCTCGATTGCCTTCTGCAGCACGAAGCGGGTCTGCGGCATGGGGCCTTCGAAGGCGTCGACGACCAAGAGGACGCCGTCGGCCATGTTGAGCACGCGCTCCACTTCGCCGCCGAAGTCGCTGTGGCCCGGAGTGTCTATGATGTTGATTTTGTAACCTTTATAGCGCACCGAGACGTTCTTCGACAGGATGGTGATGCCGCGCTCACGCTCGAGGTCGTTGTTGTCGAGAATGAGCTCGCCGGTCTCCTGGTTGTCGCGGAAAAGCTTGGCCTGATGGAGCATGCGGTCGACCAAGGTGGTCTTGCCGTGGTCGACGTGGGCTATAATTGCAACATTA
>JBGUZF010000153.1:0-5212 GCA_045222795.1 Bacteroidales bacterium | reverse complement strand
CAGCGTGGCTATCGACAACGACGGCAACGTGACGCTGCGCGGCTCGACGAACGTCAAGATACTGGTCAACGGACGTCCCAGCGAGCTTATCTCCAGCGACCTCGAATCACTCCTCGAGCAAATTCCGGCCTCGACAATAGAGAACGTGGAGGTTATCACCAATCCCTCGGCCAAATACGACCCCGAGGGCATGAGCGGCATCATCAACATCAAGCTCAAGGACCGTACCGCCGGCGCCCTGGGCCTCAACGGTGTGGTGAACGCCAACTTCGGCTTCGCACCGCCTTTCGTCATCCCCGACCCGCTGCCTAAATTCACGCCTACGGCCATGGGCAGCATCAACCTCAACTACACCACAGAAAAATACAACATCACCTTCAGCGCCGACGGCGGACAGCGTATTCGTATCGGGCGCTCAGAGAGCGACATCTACCGTCACAACCACTCGCTCAACTCGCATGACAGCCTGCGGTCGTACAACCTCACGCCATTCCACATGGGCAGCGCCAAGCTGGGCTTCGAATACTACATCGACACCACCAGCTCCATCATCGTCGGCTACCAACTGCATTATGGTGAACACATACGCAACATCAACGTCTACAGCACCGACCTCCTCACCGACGGGCTGTACAACTACCACCAGATCGACAGCAACTTCAACAATCATACCAACCACTCGTTCAACCTCGGCTACATCAAGCGCTTCTCGCGCCCCGAGCAGCAACTCAACATCGACCTCACCTACAGCCGCCGCTTCAGCATCGGCGACGGCAACCAGCGCCAGATGTACGACGACCCCACCGCAAACCACGAACGCTACTACCTGCGCAACTCGGTGCGCGACAACAACGGCCACGCCATCAATATCCTAATCAACTACTGCCACCCCTTCAGCAAAAGCCTCAAACTCGAGACAGGCTACGAGGGCCGCATGCAGTTCACCGACCAGGACTACAAATACTACATGACCACCGACAGCACGCCGCGCACGCTCGACAACCACTCGTCGATGCACTACATCTACAACCAGCACGTGCACGCCGCCTACGTCACCCTCGGCTGGAAAGCCACCGACAAACTCTCCGCACAGGCAGGTCTCCGCGGCGAATACGCCACCGTTAACGGCGAGGACGAAGCCCACGCAGGCACGCCCGTGAGCAAGGCCTACCCCGCCCTCTACCCCACCCTGCACGCCAGCTACCAGATCCGCAAGGACGAAAGCATCCAGATCAGCTACAGCCGCCGCGTGCGCCGCCCGGGCATGCGCGACCTGCACCCCTACATCGACGTCCGTCAGGGCATGGAGATGAGCTTCGGCAACCCCAACATCGACCCCGAGTTCACCAACGCCATCGAACTCAGCTACAACCTCGGATTCAAGAACACCAACCTCTTCGCCTCGGCCTACTTCCGCCAGACCGACAGCATGATGACCCGCTACGGCTTCGTCTGGGACGCCACCAGCGTCTCCCGCTACTCGCCTTGGATGACCTATAACCCCGAATACGATGGCTACTGGGCAAGCACCTGGCAGAACCTCAGCCGCGGCATCAACTTCGGCTTCGAATTCATCATCGACCAGCAGATTACCAAGTGGTGGAAGCTCAACGTCAGCCTCAACGCCTACGACAGCTACATCGAGGGCACCGACCTCCTCGACAACACCAGTAGCCACATGTTCCGCGTCGACGGCAAACTGAACTCCTACATGAACCTGCCCAACGACTGGACGGTGCAACTCAGCGGCCAGTACCGATCGCCCTTCGAAGACCTGCAGACAACCATGCAAGCCTCCTTCTGGTTGGATATGGCCGTCAAGAAAGACGTGCTCAACCGTCGCGGCACCGTCACCCTGCGCGTCGCCGACATACTCTGCACCGCCGGCTGGGGCCACTCGACCCACAACAGCCAGCTCGACCGCGAGTTCCGCGCCCGCCGCATCTCACCTTTCATCACCATCGGCTTCTCCTACAAGATCAACAACGGCCTGAAAGCAACACGCAAGCAGGTCGACGACATCGACGAGGGCAACAGTGGCGGCGATGAATATTGATGTTCGCACTCTTGAAGACGGTCGCCGCGAGGTGCTCGACCCCGTTCGCCGCCGTTGGGTTGCGCTGACCCCCGAAGAGGAGGTGCGTCAACTGACCATCCGCATGCTCCATTCCCACTACAACTACCCCCTCGAACTCATGCAGGTCGAGGGCGCCATCACCCTCAACGGCATGACGCGCCGCTGCGACATCGTCCTCTACAACACCGACGGCCAACCTCAGATGATCGTGGAATGCAAAAAGCCAGAGGTAGCCATCACCCAGAAGGTCTGCGACCAGGCCTGCCGCTACAACACCGTACTCCGCGTACCCTACCTGCTGCTAACCAATGGCCGTCAGCTGGTTATGGTCGCCGTCAACCTCGCCGAAGGCACCCTCACACAACTTCCCGACATACCGTCATTTCATAAAAAAAGTTAAAAGGTGAACAGATTTCGCCACCTCGTCGTCATATATATATGTTAAAGGCGGAAATACGTCAACAACTCGTAGACCATTATCTGGATTTCTACACGTTGGCATATTCCATGCTCGCCGACAAGGACGACGCGCGCGACGCTGTGCAGGAGGCTCTGACACAAACTATGGCCAAAAGGCGCATCGACGACCCGATGAACTACTGCTACCAGGCAGTGCGCCACTCGGCCATCGACATAATACGCCACCGCAGCCGCTTCGTGCACCTCGAGAGTCAGATGCTCGACGAAATAGCGAAGGATGAACCCGTCGAAAACGACAGCTACTCGCAGCTGCTCAACCGCGCCACGCATCTGCGCGACAAACTGCCCTCAGCACTCCGCGCGCTGGTGATACTGCACGACGAGAAAGGTCTCAGCTACGAGAGGCTGGCAAAACTGACAGGCATGAGCAGCATGACGATACGCCGCCGACTGAATGAAGTGCACGTCAAGATGAAAAAAGAACTGAAAAACAAAAAGGAGACAACGATATGAAACAAGACAGCATTCAACAACTGCTTGCCAAACGGCAGGCAGGCACGCTGACCGACAGCGAGCTGGAGGAGTTGAACCGTCTGACCCACAAGGATGAGGTCGTCGCCGCCGCCGAGCAGGCCGCCACAGTTATCGTGCGCCGCCGCCGACTGATTACCTCCTCAGTGGCCCTGGTGGCTGTGGCCGTAGCGGTCTTCGGCATCACCCTTCTGGTCCCCAAGAACGAAATGCCACTCGTAGCTCAGCAGCAGCCCGCCCCGCAGCCCGTCGTCGTCGAAGATATGCCCCAATCCGTCGAAGCCCCTGCCACTCCTGCCGTTCCCACCACGCCCGCTGCATCCAAACATACTACAGCGCCCAAGCCCGCTGTCGCACAGGCACAGCCTGCCAAGAGCGTGCCGCAGGCAGCGGAAACCCACCGCACCGACCCAACGGTGATGTGCAACAACCAGTGCGAGGCCGACTCCGTAATCAACGACATCTGGAAATTCCTCACAGCATGAAGCGTCTGATACTACCATTACTGCTGCTCGCTTCACTCGCAGCAACCGCCCAGACCGAGCTTTACAGCCGCTATGCTTCGCAGCCTAACGTCAAAGTGGCGTCGGTGACAGGTTTCGCCATTGACAGCACGTCGCAGGTCGACGTCACAGTCATCGCCGCCGAGGACGACGCAGGATGGGCCTGGATGCGCCGCGAGTTCGGCATCGCCGACCTCAGCGCCGAGCAGCAGGAAGGTCTCCGCGAAGGCAGCGACGTAGTGCTCTTCGCCCGCCGCAGCCGCAGCAACCCTGGCCTTAGCGCCCCAATCAAGAACGAACAAATTGACATCGCCGCCAGCTGCTACATGGGCATCTCCTACCTCAGTCGCGCCGTCTACGTCTTCTGCGCCGACACCGAGGAACAGTACGACGCCGTCGTCACCCGCCTCGTAAAGAAAATCATGCACAATTCAAGATAGCAGCGCTATCTCTTTCATGCCGCAACTGATGTGGCGGCCGTCGGAAGTGGTCAAAAGTAGGCGACCATGAGGGTCGACACCGGTGATGGTGGCAACAATCTCCTCTTCATTATATTTATAGCGTGCAGGAACGCCAAGATTCAGCAGACGGTCGAGGTACTCTTGTTCTGTGTCATTGCCGGTCTTGAGAGCGTTATATCGCACCTCGATGCATTGCAGCACTTGACGCAGAAGCGGCTCCAATTCATATCGCTCCCCCGTCAGCAGGCTCAACGATGTTGGGTTGGGCACCCAGTCGGGGAACTTACATTGGTTGACGTTAAAACCTATTCCACACACAGCGGAAGCTATGCTATTACCCACAAGGCGGGTGCTTACGAGCGTGCCGCAGATCTTCTTCCCGTCAACATATATGTCATTCGGCCACTTGATTTTAGTGTTTAGCGTTAAGCGTTTAGTGTTTAGTGCATCGACTATTGCCAGCGAGAGGGCCTGCGTCAGCTTGAACTGGCGGTCGGCGGGAAGGAACGTGGGGTGGAGCACATGACTGAAGGTGAGGTTCTCACCGGGCGCCGACGCCCAATGGTTTCCCCTCTGCCCTATGCCAGCGGTCTGCACCAAAGCCCAATAACAAGTGAAGTCCTCAACCTGCGCAAGGTCGAGGGCTTCACAATACTTGTTAGTCGACTCAACAGAGTCTAACTTATGAATCTTGAAGATTGAATTTTCAATTTTCAATTTTCAATTTTCAATTAAATGGACATGATTTCCTTCTCCTTGGCGGCGAATATCTTGTCGCACTCGGCGATGTTCTTGTCGGTGATGTCCTGAAGGTCTTTCTCCACCTGCTTCACCTCGTCCTCGGGAACCGATTTGTCCTTCAGTTTCTTCACCTTGTCCATCACATTGCGGCGCACGTTGCGGACGTTGACTTTGGCGTTCTCCACCTCGGTCTTGGCCTGCTTGCAGAGTTCCTTACGGCGCTCTTCGGTGAGCGGCGGGATGACGATGCGCAGTATCTCACCCTCATGGCGCGGCGTGAAGCCCAGGTTGGCGTCGAGGATAGCCTTGTTGATAGCACCGAGGATGGTCTTCTCCCACGGCTGGATGATGATGCTACGGGCATCGGGGGTGTTGACGTTGGCCACCTGGCTGATTTCGGTCATGGTGCCGTAGTAGTCAACCTTCACTCCGTCGAGCATTCCGGGATTGGCCTTGCCGGCACGGATCTTGGCCAGCTC
>JBGUZF010000152.1:0-5603 GCA_045222795.1 Bacteroidales bacterium | reverse complement strand
CAGTTTCCAAAATGTTTGTACTTTTGCACCCGCTTTTGACAGTTATGAGTTAAAGGTTAAGAGTTAAAAAATTGACAGTTTGATCTGCTAGCTCAGTTGGTTTAGAGCGCTTGCTTGACAGGCAAGAGGTCACAAGTTCAAATCTTGTGCAGATCACAGAGAGAGGCAACCAAATTTGGTTGCCTCTTTTCATTTGATATTCATCAGTCTTTCGTCTTCTTTTTCTTGTTTCGCATCATCGGCCGACCTCAGTTCGCTGCGTTTGATGTGAACGAGGAAGGAACTGTTCAGCACCTCGATGTTGATGGCGAAGTTGCCGTCCTTGTCGTCCTTCACCAGCACCCCTTCCAATCCGGCGAACTCACCGCTGAGAATCTTGGCGCGGGCTCCCTTGACCAGCTTGGCGGTCTCGCGAATCTGGAAGTTACGCTGTGTGGCCTCGAAGCGCCGTATGGCTTCTATCTCACTGTCGCGCATGGTGATGACTTCGTGACGGTTGGTGACGATAAAGTAGACGCCTTTGGTGGAGCGGGTGGCGAGAATCTGTTTCTTGTTGATATGCGCGAAGATGTAGCAGGGGAACATGGGTTTCTCCTGCATGTCGTCCTTGTGGCGCTTGTCGCGGACAGCCAGCATCGGCAGGTAGTATTCTATGGGCTTCTGCCCATTGGGGTCGTCGTCGACCTCAAAGCGTTTGGCCACATAGAGTTCCTTCCCCGGCTGGGTCATCACCGCCACCCATTCTTTCTTGTCTCCGAGCATATTCCGCAGTTCAATCTGGTTCAAATAACGTCGTCGGCCATTGTTTATTGTGCATCAGCCGAATAATTCTGCTCGAAGTCGATATACGGCAGCAGCCGGATGAGGGTGCTGTCGGCCATCGAAGGAATGGCGCGGAGGTCGTCGGCCGAGCGGAAGCCGACACCGCTGTTGCGCAACCTCACGATATCGCGCGCCTGATAGTATTCTATGTAAGGGTGCTTGGCGAGTTGCTTCAACCTTATGCTGTTTATCGGTATACGGCGGATGTCGCTGGTATCGAGGGTCAGGTGCGGCGCTATGTGCGCCAGCAGCTCGGGCGTGAAGCCGTAGACCTCGAGCAGCTGGTCGATGGAGCGGAAGCCGCCAAGCCTCTCGCGGTAGTTCACTATCCGTCGGGCATAGGCGGGACCGATGCCGTGCAGCAGCTGCAGGGTCAGCGTGTCGGCGTTGTTGAGCTCGACGACGAGCGGCTGCCTTCTGCCGGCCGGAAGCGTTGTGCTGTAGTAACTGCTGTCAAGTCGCGGATATCGTTCGGAGGTGCATCTTCTATTGTGCGAATATACTGTCCTTCTGTTAGTTGCCGAGATTTTCCTGCGTGAATGATATACCGAGTCCTCTTTTTGTGTCAAAAAAACCATTCCGCTACTGTCGGCGGTATCGTTTGTGGTCTGTGGGAGACCACCGCCGCGATAAAAAAACAGCGCCCCTATTGCCATCAGCAACACTATTGATAACCAGACGATACCAATAGTTTGCGAGTGAGTGAGTCCCTGTTTTTTATCCTTCATTTTGAAGAAAAATTTTGCCGTATTAAAAAATGTTTGTACTTTTGCACCCGCTTTTAACCCCCAAGCGGTCTGTTAGCTCAGTTGGTTTAGAGCGCTTCCTTCACACGGAAGAGGTCGAGAGTTCGAATCTCCCACAGACCACCAAGAAGCACCTCATCGAGAGGTGCTTTTCTTGTTTCTAGCGCGATAGTTTAGTCCATTGGTGGGAGCTCCCCTGTGAACAACCGAGAGAGGAAGGGGTGCGGTCGTTGTTGATTGTCAAGCCGCAACGTTTGCACTGGTAAGTCTTGTCGCCCACATGACCGAGGTGGTTCCACTGATGCGAACCTCGGGCCGGACAATTGAGACTGCTCGGGGTGCGTTTACTTTCGACCCAGAGGCCGCATTTCTTGCAGGCATAGTTCTCGCCGCCTACTTCGCCCAGATTGGTCCAGCTGTGCGAGCCGCCTGCGCGGCAGTTGAGCGACGACGGCGAGGAGGTCGATTTCACCAAAGTGCCGCACTTACGGCAGAGGTAATTGTTCAGGTTGCCGCCGCTGTTGGATGCTCCTGCGCCGCCAATAAGCATGCAGAGCATCAAGGTGAGGATATATCTTGCCATTGGTTGATGAGTTTGTTTCCAGATGCAAAGGTACGAAAAAAATGCCAATTGAAAAAAAATGTGTACTTTTGCAAATGAAATAATAACAATGATTTTGTTGTGAAGACACAGAAATTCAAGTTTTGGGAGTGGGCGGTGGCTGCTGTGCCGCTGCTGCTGGCAATTGTCAGGGTGGTGCTGGCCATAACTGGCAACACCGCACTCGATGCCGCTGCGACAGCCTCGCGGGTCTATTTCATTGCCGCCAACGTGCTGTATAACGCCGTGGTGCTGTGGGCACTCTGGTGCATCTACCGCATGGCGCGGTGGCAGGAGCGCAAGTCGACGGTGTTCCTCGTCTTCTTCATCGTGATGCTGCTCGATGCTGTCTACTCGCTGTTGCAACCGTTCATCCCGATTGAAGTTAAAACGGCGACCGCCGTGACAGCTGCCTTTGGCTTTGTGATGTTTGTTGCAGGCATCGTGGCGACGGTGAGACTGTTCCACGACGACGTGAAGCCGTTGAGCACCATCATGGTGCTCTACATCGTGGTGCCGATGATCATCAACATCATGCTGCCGATAGTCATGCGTGCTTACAACCCTGTGGTTTCCGCCCTGGTGGGAGTGCTGTCAGCACTACTGGTGTCGCTGATATTCCTCTTCCGCAACGCACCGGGAGAGATGGATGACGAAGAATAAAACTCAAACAATAACGCAATCATAACATGATACGCGAAGAGACTGTTTTCGGACCTATATTCAGCCGGCGGCTCGGTAGCTCGCTGGGCATCAACCTGCTGCCCGAGAAGGGCAAGATTTGCAATTTCGACTGCATCTACTGTGAATGCGGATGGAACCGCGACGGCCGCAACGACACCATACTCCCTACCGCCGAGAAGGTGCGCACAGATCTCGAGCGCATGCTCGTAAAACTTGCCAAAGAGGCTACCCCTGTCGACAGCATCACCTTCAGCGGTGACGGCGAGCCTACCATCAACCCCGAGTTCCCACAGATTATCGACGACACGTTGCGCCTGCGCGACAAATATTACCCCAAGGCCAAAGTCAGCGTGCTCAGCAACGCCACACGCGTGCATATCCCCGAAATCTTCAATGCCCTCCGCAAGGTAGACAACCCCATCATGAAGATTGACGCCCCCACCAACGAACTGATAGAGAAAATCAATATGCCGGCTCCCGGTTATGATGTGCAGCGTGTTATAGAGGCGTTGAAGCAGTTTGAGGGCGACTTCGTGCTACAGACCTGCATGCTGCGCGGTAACGGATTTGATTCCTCTAAGCCCGAGGTGGTCAACGGACTTATGGACATCGTGCGATTGCTGCGGCCGCGCGAATGGATGGTTTACACCATCGACCGCGCCACACCCATGCAGGGTCTCGAGAAGTTCGGCCCGCAGGAAATGAAAGCCCTCGTCCAACCGGTGATAGACGAAGGCTTCACAAAGGTGCAAATCAAAGGCGCCGTAGAGGACAACTAATTCTTTTTAGTAGTTAAGTAGTTAAGACAATACTTAATTACGGTTTAATGGTAAGTATCCAGTCGGCGATAGTCTTCATTGCTTCAGTAGCGAAGGTCTCCTCGATGAGGATGTATTCGCTGGCGGAGCCCGTGGTGCAATGTTGGAAGAGATGATTTAAGTCCGGCAGCTCGCGGCAGTCGGCCGCAGGACACAGCTGCCTAATGCGCCGCCGGTTGGGCTCGGCAACGACCTGGCAGTCTTTGCTGCCGTTGAGTGCCAGCACGGGACATTTCACCTTGGGCAGGTAGTCGGCGGGGTCCAGCGCCACGAAGGCACGCATCCAAGGCAGGTCGAGCTGCTGCTTCATCTGATAGGCGCTGCCTTTGCCGAAGCCTATAGTCTCCTTCTGTTCTTTGGTCAAGCCCGCTGTGTGGCGGTCGATAATCTCCTGATAGGCGTTCTTCTTACTGCCTTCTGGCAGTTGCAGCAGGTCGCGCATGCAGGCCACACGGAGGGCCACAAGGCTGTCGGCGACTCCCGCGCTGCGGAAGAGGGCTTCGTTCTGCTGCAGGAGCACCTCAAAACCCGTGCAGCCCTGTCCGGCAAGCATGACGACAAACTTCACATCTTTGTTCCTCGCAGCTACCATAGGGGCTATGGCGCCGCCCTCGCTGTGGCCGCCGATGCCGAGACGCTTGGCGTCGACATGCTTGTTCTTCCTTACGGAACGGAACATCGCTTCGGCGTCTTCGGCGAAGAGGCGTGTGTCGGCCTTCTCCACCTCGCCGGTGCTCTTGCCCACGCCGCGGTCGTCGTAGCGCAGCACGGCGATGCCGCGCGAGGCGAGATAGTCGGCCAGCACCAGGAACGGTTTGTGCTGCATGATCTCCTCGTCGCGGTTCTGCTGTCCGCTGCCGGAGACGAGTACAAGACAGGGGAAGGAGCCTCCGCCTTTGGGATAGCTGAGGGTGCCTTCGAGGTGCACCTTGTTGCCCTGGGAGTCGGTGTAGTCGGCGGTGACGGTCTCCTCGTCGAAGCGGTATGGCGGCTGCGGGGTCTGCGGACGGCGCAGGGTGAAGAGGGTGTCGGTGGGGAAGAAGGTGATGTCCTCCTTGATGATGCTCTGCTTCCAGTAGCCCACGAATGTGCTGTCGCGCCGCACGGCGTTCACCTTAAGGCCGATGCCCTTGCACTCGATATGGAGAGTGTCGTTGCGCAGCGACCAGCTGCTGACGGGTATCGGGTCGGCGGTCTGCATGGGGCTGTAGAGCTCGGCGGCGGAGTCGGTAAGGTGTATGCACAGCGCGAGGCCTGTCTTCTGGCTCATGCCGGTAAACCACTGTGCGCTTGCCGAATTGAAAATTGAAAATTGAAAATTGAAAATTAGGCCTGCGCAGATTAATACAATCTTCTTCATTTGTCTTATCTCCTTTACTCCTTATCTCCTGTCTCCTTAACTCCTTTCTTCGGCATCCGTTTGGCTTTCTTCAACGCTTCGTTGAGGATCCATTCTATCTGGCCGTTGGCACTGCGGAACTCGTCCGCGGCCCATTTCTCAATGGCGTCGTAGACTTCAGAGTCGACCCGCAATGCAAAGTTCTTCTTCATCGGCTGAACATCACCTTTTCGCTGTTGAACATACGCGTGAGGCCCCAGACGGCGATGCCAGTGTAGACGATGTCGGAGACCAGCGTGACGAACACCGTGGTCCACTGCATCTCGTGGCTGAAGACTGCCGTCATCACCTCTATGGCGTTGTAGAAGGGGATGAGGTACACCAGCATGTTGATGGAAGCACCTGTCTGGAACATCGGCAGGAGACCTGCGAGCATCACCACGAGCATGAAAGGCGTCACCATGGTGCCGGCATTCTTCACGTCCTTGGCCAGTGCCGACAGGAGGCTGACAGCCGAGGCCATGATGAGCACCGAGGCGAAGATGACCAGCAGGAGGGCGATGTAGTCGCTGGTGGTGTAGTGGAAGCCGAGG
>JBGUZF010000151.1:0-2745 GCA_045222795.1 Bacteroidales bacterium | reverse complement strand
TATTCCACCGAGGTTAAGGCAGGCCTCATAGTCGCCGAAGAGCAATTCGTCGCCTATTGGAACCAGCGGCGCCCCCTGCCCACCGAGAGCCACGTCGAGGGTGCGGAAATTGAACACCACCGGCAGTCCCGTCTCGGCGGCTATAGCATCGCCATCGCCAATCTGCGTAGTAAGTCCTAACTGCGGTTGATGGAAGATTGTGTGGCCGTGTGACGCTATGGCTTCGGGACGTTCCTTCCCTTTCAGGAAACGGTTTATAACTTTTCCAAAATGGTGACCTAGCTCCACGTTGGCAAGGGCATACTCGTAGGCCGACGCGTTCTCGAGCGTAGCCAGCCGCTGACGCCACTCCTCGTAATAGGGCACTGTCTCGGCCGCCAACACCTTGTAGCCATTTTCACTGATGTCGCACAGAGCCAAGTCTATTCCGTCGAGCGACGTACCCGACATCAATCCTAAAATTATCATATCAAAACAGTTATATGCGTCAACAATATCCTTTACAGGTGCAAAGTTACGATTTTTTTATTAATATTTCCACTTATATCAAAAATATTTCGTACCTTTGCACTCTCGTAGAATAAACTAAAAACAATATAACATGAAGAAAATCATCAACACCCCCAACGCCCCCGCAGCTATCGGTCCCTACAGCCAGGCTGTCCAGGCCGGCAACACCCTCTACATCTCGGGTCAGATTCCCATCAACCCCGCCACCAAGACCGTGCCCGAAGGCATTACCGCCCAGACCGAGCAGGTGATGCAGAACATCAAGGCCATCCTCGACGAGGCCGGCTACACCTTCCAGGATGTGGTGAAGAGCACCTGTCTGCTGGCCGACATGGAGTATTTCAAGCCCATGAACGAGGTCTACGCCAAGTACTACAACACCGACTGCCCCGCCCGCGCCGCCTTCGCCGTTAAAGGTCTGCCCATGGGCGTGCTGGTGGAAATAGAGACCATCGCAGTGAAATAAAACGCCACGATGCCTCGTTCCTTGATGATAGCCCTGTTGTCGGGACTGTTGCTGATTTCGTGCAGCAGCAAGCCCGAATTACCCGCGCTGGAGATTTGCGCGGAGGGCGACATCACATGGGACGGATGGACACCTGTGCAGTTAGTCGCCAACGGCGACACCCTCGACGCCCGAACCCATTTCCGCGGTGGCATCTCGTCGGCTTACCCAAAGCATTCGCTGGCAATAAAGTTGGACGAGAAGCGTGAACTCTGCGGTCTTCCGAAGGACAAGGACTGGATTCTCAACGCCAACTATATCGACAAGACTTTCATGCGGCACAAGATGAGCTACGACCTCTTCCGCCGCATGAATCCAGAGGTGAACCACGCACCGCTGTGTGCCTACGCCACTTTGTCGGTAAACGGCGAGAAGCAGGGTTTATATGTAGTAATGCAGAAACTTGACGCCTCGACCCTCGGCATTGCCAAAAAAGACAGCAGCGCAGTAATCTTCAAGGAGCCTCCTCTGCTGTATGAGGAACGGATTGTGCCACAGGATTCCGACAACTACTACCAACAAACCTTCCCCAAGAAACACAAGCAAGATAGAACGGCACAAATAGAGGTTCTGCGGTCATTCCTGTTTGACAGCAACGACGAAAAATTCCGTTCTGAGGCGGCATCGCAGTTTGACCTCGACAACATAGCCGACTGGCAGCTGCTGATAATGCTCAGCAACAACGCCGACGGCATGCTGAAGAACTTCTTCCTCTACAAGGTCGATGACCAAACGCCCTTCCGTGTTGCGCCATGGGACTACGACCACTCCTTCGGTCGCGACGGCGACAACGAATACAACATGCTTTCGGACACTGTTGACTGCAACCGCTCGGTGCTGCTGCGCCGACTGATGGAATGGCCCGAATACCGTCAGCTGCTTACCGACCGTTGGCACAATCTCCGCGAGGTCGGCATAGTCTCTGAGAAAGTCCTGAACGAAATGATTGACGACAACAGGAAATCTATCGTCAAGGCTGTGAAGGACAACGAAGAGTTGTGGCCTGTAGACGGCGAGGCATACTACGACGGCAAACATTTCGACGAGGAGGTGGCCATCATCCGAACCTTCCTGCACAGCAACATCGAGCGGATGGACCGATATTTCGGCTATACAAGCAAATAAAACAATAAACAAACAATAAAACAACAATGGATTTCAGTTTCACCAAACAAGAAGAACTCTTCCTGCAGATGATTCGCGAGTTTGCAGAGAAGGAAGTGAAGCCCCTCGCCGCAGAAGTCGACGAGGAGGAGCGTTTCCCCATGGAGACTGTCCAGAAGATGGCCAAGATAGGCCTCATGGGCATTCCCATCCCCACCCAGTACGGCGGAGCCGGCGGCACCAACATCATGTACGGCATGGCCGTCGAGGAACTCAGCCGCGTTTGCGCCACCACGGGCGTCATCCTCTCCGCCCACACATCCCTCTGCTGCGCCCCCATCCTTGAGGCCGGCACCGAGGAGCAGAAGATGAAATACCTGCCCAAACTTGCCAGTGGCGAGTGGATCGGCGCCTTCGGTCTCACCGAGCCCAACGCCGGTACCGATGCAGCAGGTCAGCAGACCACGGCCGTCGAGGACGGTGACTGCTGGGTGCTCAACGGCAGCAAGATATTCATCACCAACGGCAGCTACGCCAATGTGTTCATCATCATCGCCATGACCGACAAGAGCCTCGGCACCAAGGGCATCAGCGCCTTCATCGTCGAGAAGACCGACCCGGGCTTC
>JBGUZF010000150.1:0-6918 GCA_045222795.1 Bacteroidales bacterium | reverse complement strand
GAATGGAAAAATTGAAAGATGCCGACTGGATGCGTCCGGACATCGAGGTGCTCTCCAACGTGCCCAATCTCGACCCGCTATTCGAGGCCGCCGACCTCATGGTGCTGCCCATCTTCAAAGGCAGCGGCATGAAGGTGAAGACCTGCGAAAGCCTCATGTTCGGCAAGAACATCATCGGCACTCCCGAGGCTTGGAGCGGCTACGAGCTGGACTATTCAAAGGCCGGTGCCAGCTGCTTCACCGCCGACGAGTTCATCGCCGCCATCCGCGACTTCTGCGACCATCCCCGTCCACGCTTCAACACCTACAGCCGCGAAGTATTCGTCTCCCAATACTCCGCCGACCGCATGGTGGATAAATTCCGCAAGGTGCTGGAGAATTAAACTTTCTGACGACGATACATGCGCTCGCCGTTGGTCTGCGAGCGTTTCTTATGATCTCCCATAGTCCACTTGGGGTCGGGCGTCATGAAGTGCTCACCATAGAGCGTTTTGAGCCATTCTACGGTCTTATCTGGCTCGTACACTTGCACTCCGAGGAAGTCGTGCTTCGAGAAAGTGCTGGCAGGAACAGTGCGGATAATTGTCGGGAAACCGTCGGTGGCATTGGCTTCGCGCCACGGTTTGCTCTCGTGCGGCAGACAAAGGTCGCAGTATATGTCGCCCTGTGTTGTCGGGTAGAAATAGTGCACATCCACATGCACACCTTTGTATTCGTACTTATCGAGACAAATGCGTCCAGTGGCCTTGATAAAATACTGACGCATGAGCACAAAACCGTGACTCCGCATAACTGCGACTATATCATCACGCCTTTCGGCGGCAAGCAGTCCGAGATCGAGGTCGTAGTCGAAGGGGATGAATCCTTTCTCGCGATAGGCTCCCAGCAGCGAACCGAAAGCAAGGAACAGTTTCCCGCCGCATTCCTCGGTAGCCACAACAGCTTCGTGCAAAGCTTCCAGTCCATATTTCCTAAAAGCCTTGTTCTGCCGTCTTGTTTCCAAGCGGTTGTCTATCTTCATCAACCAATTATAGATTCCCAAAAAGGATGCTATTTTTACGGCAATTTCCCTCATGGTTTCAGTTTTTAGTTTCAGTTTTCAGTTCTCACAATTCACAAGCGATGCTTGAAATAATCAACAGTTTCCTTCAATCCATCATCTAGCGGCACCTTAGGTTCCCAGTGCAACTCCGACTTGGCCAGCGTTATATCCGGTTTGCGCTTTTGTGGGTCATCCGACGGAAGCGGTCTGAATACTATCTTGCTCTTTGACCCTGTCAGAGAGATGATTTTCTCGGCCAGCTCCAACATGGTAAACTCGCCGGGGTTTCCAATATTGACAGGGCCGGTGAAATCTTCCCTACTGTCCATCATACGAATTAAACCCTCAACGAGGTCCGATATATATTGGAAAGAGCGTGTTTGCTTACCGTCTCCATAAATTGTAATATCTTCCCCGCGCAATGCCTGCATAATAAAGTTGGAAACAACCCGACCGTCATTCTCAGCCATCCTCGGTCCATAGGTGTTGAAAATGCGTATTACTTTGATGCGAACTCCATGAATGCGGTGATAGTCGAAAAACAAAGTCTCGGCACAACGTTTCCCCTCGTCGTAACAACTGCGCAATCCGATACTGTTAACATTGCCCCAATACGACTCGGGCTGGGGATGAATATCGGGGTCTCCATATACTTCGCTGGTGGATGCCTGCAGAATTTTACACTTAGTTCGGCGCGCCAGACCTAACATGTAATAGGCACCAAAGATGGAAGTTTTGGTTGTCTGAATAGGGTCGTTTTGATAATGTATAGGTGATGCGGGACATGCCAGATTATAGATCTCGTCTATCTCCGCCCAATAAGGCTGGCATACATCATGACGTACAATCTCAAAATTTGGCTTCCCTATCAAATGCCAGACGTTTTCCTTACTGCCTGTATAGAAATTATCGAGGCATATCACATCATGCCCTTCGTTTACCAATCGTTCACACAGGTGCGACCCAATAAATCCAGCACCTCCTGTTACTAATATTCTCTTCATCATATTTTTATTTTCAATAAATGCGCAATCGAACTCAACACTTTTATTATCAAGTAGGGGAATGGCATTTCGATTAACGTATAAAAGA
This sequence comes from Bacteroidales bacterium, assembly GCA_045222795.1. Classification (GTDB taxonomy): domain Bacteria; phylum Bacteroidota; class Bacteroidia; order Bacteroidales; family P3; genus Colimorpha. Next base: position 4,784 of record JBGUZF010000150.1, on the reverse strand, counting down.
ATCTTTGCTTCCAGTCATACTCATCCTTCTTCTTTATATAAGCGGTAATCTCCCTCACATGCTTCAAGTAGTCGTTTTTCTGTTTGTAGGAAAGCGACGACGACTTCCAAACATTAGTGGTGACAAATCCCGACAGGTACCTGGAGCTTACAATCCAATACACCTCCTTGGGCAGTTTGCCCGCCTTTTCATGTTCCATATCTTTAAAAAGGGCAATCGACTTGTCGAAAATATCCAGATACTGGTTCAAATGCCACTCCTTAGTATCCTGATGCAGGCAGGAACCCGGAACTTGAATCCAATAATAGGTCACTTCCGGTATGGTGACAATCGATTTTACCACAAAGGCTGTTTCCAGGGCGAAGAGGATATCTTCCTGCCTATGCCACGGAACACACCTGAAGCCATTTTCCCTCAGAAACGAGGTCCTGAAGAGTTTGTTCCATGTGGCTACAGGATAAAAATTGGTTTTATTGTTGCTCATCCAGTTGGCAATCGCATATTCCGATTCTATCCGTCCAGGTGCAAAATTCGAGGTACTTATCACTTTCCCGTCAGGAGAAACCAATTGATAATTTCCCATTACAATGTCGGCAGGATTGGACATCATAGCATCATACAACATTCGTATCGAATTGGTGCCCAAATAGTCATCTCCATCCATAAAAAAGAGATATTCTCCTCTTGCCTCGTCTATGCAGGTGTTGCGGACACCTCCTGTTCCGAGATTATTTTCATGGTGAAAGATTCTTATTTTGTCACCATTCGGATGCGATTTGGCCATCTGTTCCACCAAACTGATGCTGTTGTCGGGGCCACGGTCGTCAACCACAAGTATTTCGTAGTCCTCGAAGTCCTGGTTCAACGCGGTACTAATACATTTCTCAATGTATTTCTCTACGTTATAGACGGCTATTGCAATTGTTACTTTTATCATCTCTATTGTTTGTTTTTTCGTGTTCACGGATGTTTATCAGAACCTAATCCACTGCCAAGATTCGCCTATATATGGAACGTATCGTCTCTTCATCCAAAGCAACTGGATTGTTCTTCAGCCTTACTGGGTTGACCGACGTTGTCAACACTTCCAAATCCGCCTCCAGACCCTTGCTCTGCGGCTGCGGCATATCCAGTGCAAACATAATCGCCCTGAACATCATCAAACCCTTGTATGCACTGTCGCAATGCATTATTCTCCCCAACCACTCGAATACAAACTCCAGATGGTCCTTTCCGCGCGGGTCGACACACTTCTCCTTGTGCTCCAGCATGTACATCCACACCTCCGGCAGGCACAGCGCCACAGCGTGTCCGTGAGGCAACCCGTACATCGAAGTCAGCTTGTAGCTCATCGCATGTGGCGCCGTAGTCTGTGTGATGTTTATCGCCCGCCCGGCATAGTTGGCCGCCAGCATGATTTGTCTTGCGTCCTCCTCGCTGTTGTCTTCGATATACCCGTGCCAGTGATACATTATCATATCAATGGCAATCTTGCTGTATATCATGCTCTCGTCGGTCGAGTTGACGCTCCACATCGACTCAATACCCTGACACAGGGCGTCGAGCATGGTACACTTCTTTTGATACAGCGGCAGACTCTTCAGCAACGTCGGCTCCAATATGGCATAGTTGGGCACAATGCTCTCGTGCGTTATGCTCTGCTTCTTGCCTTCATAGTATATCACCGCATAGCGCGTACTCTCGCTACCCGTACCCGCCGTGGTGGGCACCGCGATCAGCGGCACTCCGCTGTCCTTGCACTCCTGCTCCAGATAGTTCTTCGCCGAATCCATCTTGCAGTAAAGCTTTATGCATTTACCCACATCAATCGTCGAGCCGCCGCCCACAGCAACAATGGCGTCGCACCCGTTGGCGTTGAACAGTTCCACCCCTTTGCACACCTGCTCATACAGTGGGTTAGGTGTGAACTGGTCGAAAACCACCGCAGGCTTAAACATATCTTTTATTGGCAGAAACGGGAACGACGCGTCGCAAACCAGCATATATCTCCGGCTCGAAACCTCTTTCAAGGCCGCTTCTATGTTACTGTATCCTTCAAGAATCTTCTGCATAATCCCATATAATTCATTACTCCATAACCTATAACCCATAACCCATCAACCTTTAACCATTACCCAAGAATGCCATCAACGCTTCTTTGTTCTGTATCGGCGTGGTGGTCGGGCGGCCAAGGTCCTTGCGGTTGCCTTTCTTCACCCTAACCTCTATCAGCCGCAGCCCCTCGGCATTCCTGTCTCCGAGCGCCTCTTCCAGTTCTTCCTTGTTACACACCCGCACTGCACGCTCATAGCGCATCGCCTTTGCTATCTCCACAAGGTCTATCTCGTGGCCCACCGTCGGCTGTCCGCCGACACTGTCGTGGGCCCCGTTGTTGAACACTACATGCACATAGTTCTTCGGCCGCCTACTGCCCACAATGGCCATGTTGCCCATGTGCATTATGCTGGCGCCGTCGCCGTCGAAACAATACACTCTCCTCTCGGGATGCTGCAAAGCTATCCCCAATGCTATCTGCGAAGCATGACCCATCGAGCCCACCGTCAGGAAGTCTCTCTCGTGCCCCTGCCCCATCGCCGTGCGGTATTCAAACAGCTCACGGCTTATCATGCCCGTGGTGCTGACAATTATTGCATCTTCTGGAATGCTGGCGGCAACCATCCGTATCGCATCCTCGCGGCTCATCGTGTATTCATTCCTCTCCATGTTTTGCAACATATAGCTGTCGAAGGTGTCCTTCTCCACCACAAGCGCAAATGCCTCGCCTGTCTCGCGAATACTCCCCATCGCCTTCTCTATCTGCCTTGCTGCCGCTTCCTCTTCCTTCGACAAAACCTTGTAGCCGATACCCATCACATCCAGCAGCCCTATCGTAATCTTCCCCTGCTTCACATGCTGCGGCTCGTCGTGCACGCCGGGGCGTCCGCGCCATCCTATCAGCAGCAGCAGCGGGATATGGTACACATCCCTGTCTGTAAGCGAGGCCAACGGATTCACCGCGTTGCCCTCTCCGCTGTTCTGCATATACACACACCCCACCTTGCCGGTAGCCAGGTGATAGCCGGCCGCAAGTGCAACGGCGCCGCCCTCGTTGGCAGCAATGATATTGTGTTCTTTGTCGAAATGGTCGGTGATATATGCACACACGTTCTTCAGCAGCGAATCGGGAACCCCTGCATAGAACTCCACACCCTCTGCCCTTAGTTTTTCTATAAAGAATTCAGGTCTTATCATTTCTTCGTTCCTGGGATCAAAGTCAGTATCTCTTTTATCGGCATGCAGTACTCTTCGCTCGCCTCCAGGCTCCGCTTGTGCTCCAGTATGCTCTTCGCGCAGTTCACCATCGCCGGATATGCGGCCCTCAGCATGTGGTTCGCATATATCACCACATTGACGCCCCACTCCGCTAGCTCATCCTCGGTAAACTGGTTGTACGTCGTCGGCACCGCCACTATCGGCGTCTCCACATTCTTCTCCCTGAACCTCTGGCAGAATTCCTTGATGTCCATGCCGTCCTTGTTCTTGCTGTGAATCATTATGCCGTCGGCACCGGCCTTAACGTATGCATGCGCACGTTCCAGCGCATCCTCCACAGGCTTGCCCGCTATCAAACTCTCAATGCGGGCTATCACCATGAAGTCCTCCGTAATCTGTGCGTTCTTGCCGGCCTTTATCTTCGCGCAGAACCCTTCTATCGTGTCCTGCGTCTGCACGGCATCCGTGCCGAACAGCGAGTTCTGCTTCAACCCAACCTTGTCTTCGATGATGACCGCCGAAATACCCAAACGCTCCAACGTGCGCACCGTGAACACAAAATGCTCCACCTTGCCGCCCGTGTCTCCGTCAAAGATTACAGGCTTCGTCGTCACCTCCAACGCATCGTTCAAGTCATGCAACCGCGTCGTTATGTCCACAGCCTCGATATCGGGCTTGCCCTTGCTCGTGCTGTCCGTCAGGCTGCTTGCCCACATGCCGTCAAACTCCTCCTTCTTGCCGTCAACCGTCACCGAGGTGTTCTCTATTATCAGTCCCGTCAGTCCGCTGTGGCTCTCCAGTATGCGCACAATCTTCTTAGCGCCTATCAGCCTCCTCAGCCTCTTCATCCTTATCTCCGGCGTCGTGCCAATCTCCTTCAGGCGTTGGTTCATCGCCGTGCTGCTGATACCCTGCGTGTACGGGATGTCTATCACCTGTCCGCCCCACTCGGCCATCGCCTCTATTATCCTCTGCCTCGTCTTCGCCTGCACACCCTCCTTCCAGTCGTCGCCGTGCACCACATAGTCGGGCTTCAGCTCCCTCAGGTTCGGCACATAGTCCAGTGTCGTCTGCGGCACCACTCGGTCCACGCCCTTAATGTTGCTCACTATCTCGGCCCTCTGCTCATACGTCAGGTACGGCAGCCGCTTGTAGCTCGCTATGGCGGCGTCGGTCAGCACACCAACGGTAACCGAGCCCAGCTTCACAGCCTCGTGTATTATGTTCAGATGACCCGGATGGATCATATCGGCACTCATGCCTACATACACAGTCTTCCTTTCCATTATTTCATATAGTTTTTCAGCACGGACAAATCCTCCGCGCATGTTAGTTTCATATTCCTCTCCTCACCCTCCACCACGGCAATCTTCACCCCTGGCATATACTTCCTCACCACTCCGCAGTCGTCCGTCGCAGCAAATTGCGGGTCCTGCAGCGCCCTCTGGTAAGCGTCTCTTATCAGCGGCAATCTGAACGCCTGCGGCGTCTGCGCCCTCCACATCAGTCTT
>JBGUZF010000149.1:0-11959 GCA_045222795.1 Bacteroidales bacterium | reverse complement strand
GTAGCGCTGGTGGATGGCGTTACTGCGGCATTGTGTGTGCTGGTCTATGTGGTCAGAGAGGAGGGTGAGGCCGAAGGCGTCGCGCTGGCGGTGGAGGAGTTCGATGAGTACGGCGGCGGCATAGACGCTGAAGGTGAGTTTGTTGGGGTGGTCTATGTCACCTTGTCCTTCAAGTGGGAAGAGCATGGAGGAGCTCTGGTCGATGACGAGCTGGCAGCGGAGGTTGGTCTCTTCCTCGAACTGCTTGACGTAGAGCTTGTCGGTGCGGCCATAGAGGTGCCAGTCGATGTTGCGGGTGCTCTCGCCGGTGTTGTACTGGCGATAGTCGGAGAACTCGACGGAGAAGCCGTGGAAGGGGCTTTTGTGGCGGCCGGTGATGAAGCCTTCGACGACCTGGCGGGCGAAGAAGTCGAGGGAGCGGTAGCGGGAGATTTGGGATTGGTCCATAGACTTGAGGAGATAAGGAGTTAAGGAGATAAGGAGATAAGACGATACCGCGGTTGGCACAATTGGCTTATCTCCTTATCTACTGTCTCCTTAACTACTAAAGCAGGGCGTTGAGCTTTTCGGTCAAAGTCTCTTTTGCTACGAGACCTACGCTTTTGTCGACCATTTCGCCGCCTTTGAAGAAGAGGACGGTGGGGACGTTGCGGATGCGGAAGCGGGCGGCGAGGTCGGAGCACTCGTCGACGTCGGCGGTGCCAACAATGGCGCGTCCTTCGTATTCTTTTTCAATTTCCTCGATGCGGGGGGCGAGGGCTTTGCAGGGACCGCACCAGGTGGCGCCGAAATCGATCATGACGGGCAGGCCTTTGGCCATGAACTCGTCGAAGTTTTGTTCTGTTACTTGCATGATTTTTATTGTTTGATTGTTTGATTTATTTTTGGGGGAGTTAAAGAAGTTAAAGGGAGTTTTTCGCTAATTTGATATATTTTCAGCGGAGCTCAAGGCCCTAAAGGGCAGATCGTTCGCTACACTCACTAGAAGTTAAAGACAATAGTTTCGTCTTGCACATTTGTCTCTTAACTTCCCTTGACTTCTCTTATCTTCCCTTAACTCCCATATTAATTTATTTTGCACGGAAGAAGATGGAGATGGGGACGCCGTGGAAGTCCCAGAGTTCGCGCATGCGGTTCTCAACGAAGCGCTTGTAGGGGTCGCGGACGTACTGGGGGAGGTTGCAGAAGAAGACGAACTGGGGATAGGGCGTGGGGAGCTGGGTGATGTATTTTATCTTGACCCACTTGCCTTTGACGGAGGGCGGCGGGTTCTGCTCCTTGACGATGGGGAGGAGGGTGTCGTTGAGTTCGGCGGTGGAGATGCGGCGGGAGCGGGCCTCGTAGACGGCGCGTGCGGCCTCGAGGACCTTGAAGATGCGCTGTTTGTTGATGACGGAGGTGAAGACGATGGGGACGTCGTCGAAGGGTGCGATGCGTTCGCGGATGAGGCGCTCGAAGTCGCGGTGGGTGTTGGTGTCCTTCTCGATGAGGTCCCATTTGTTGACGACGATGACGACGCCTTTGTGGTTGCGGTTGATGAGCGAGAAGATGTTGAGGTCCTGCTGTTCGAGGCCTTGTGTGGCATCGAGCATGAGGATGCAGACGTCGGAGGCCTCGATGGCGCGGACGGAGCGCATGACGGAGTAGAACTCGAGGTCTTCGGAGACCTTGCTCTTGCGGCGGAGTCCGGCGGTGTCGACGAAGTTGAAGTCGAAGCCGAAGAGGTTGTAGCGGGAGTAGACGGAGTCGCGGGTGGTGCCTGCGATGGGGGTGACGACGGAGCGGTGCTCGCCGGTGATGGTGTTGATGAAGGAGGATTTGCCGACGTTGGGACGGCCGACGATGGCTATGCGCGGTAGGCCGTCGGTGGGGTCGGCCTCGCCCTCGTCGAAGTCCTTGACGAGGGCGTCGAGGAGGTCGCCGGTGCCGGAGCCTGTGATGCCGGCGATGGGGAAGGGGTCGCCGAGGCCGAGGGCGTAGAATTCGGAGAGGGAGTCCATCTGTGCGGAGTTGTCGACCTTGTTGGCGGCGAGGACGACGGGCTTGGGGCAGCGGCGCAGCATCTCGGCGACGTCCTCGTCCATGGGTGTGAGCCCCTCGCGGGCATCGACGACGAAGAGGATGACGTCGGCCTCGTCGATGGCGAGGGAGACCTGACGGCGAATCTCGACTTCGAACTCGTCGTCGCCGCCCATGACATAGCCGCCGGTGTCGATGATGGAGAAGTGCTTGCCGTTCCAGTCGGAATGGCCGTACTGGCGGTCGCGAGTGACGCCGCTGGTCTCGTCGACGATGGCGTTGCGGCTCTCGGTGAGGCGGTTGAAGAGTGTGGACTTGCCGACGTTGGGGCGTCCTACTATGGCGATGATGTTCATTTAGTGAATGATGAGTGAAGAATGATGAGTGATGAATTATGTGTGGGGTCAGTCTTGGGTGATTTTGTCTTTGCCGCCGTCGCCGAAGAGGAGGCTGAGGCCGAGGCGGACGTTGAAGGCTTTGGCGTCGGCGAGGTAGATGCTGCTGAGGTAGTCGGCCATGATGTGGAACTGGAAGAAGCGGAAGGGGGAGAGGACGAGGCCGATGCCGGGGTTGAAGAAGTCGAGTTTCTGGCCGTCGTAGACCATGGAGGAGCCTACGAGGACTTCGGCCCAGTTGAAGAGGTCGACGCCGAAGGTGAGAGTGGTGTTGAAGCGGAAGGTGTTGGAGACGCCGTTGGAGAGGTCGACGGCGTATTTGTTCCGTTTGCAGAGGAGGCCGCGGTCGAACTGGCCGTGGAGGAGGAGGCCGATGCGGAACATCTTGGCGAAGTTGTAGGAGGCGCCGAGGTTGAGCTTGGTGGGGATGCAGGACCAGTAGTCGGACTCGGTGTCTTCGGAGGGGGTGAGGCCGTTGAGGACCTGCTGGTAGTAGGCGGTGAGGGAGTCGGCGTTGAGGTTGCCGCCGTAGAGGAGGCCTGTGACTTCCTGGCCGTCGAAGGAGACTACGGTGTGGCCGCCTTCGGGGGTGATGACGCTGGTATTTTTGCGCCAGTGGATGCCAGCGGAGAGGTCGTTGATGGAGGCTGAGAAGGAGAAGGGGCCTTTGGCGTAGCGGGCGCCGATGTCGAAGGAGAGGCCGAAGTTGCCGAGCTGGAAGCTGTTGTTGATGCGTTCGCCGTTGGTGTCGACGGAGTAGGCGGAGCCGCCCTGAATCTCGTAGTAGATGTCGACGCCGACGCTCTCGAAGTCATCGTCGGTGAGGAGTACGGCGCGGGTGTTTTCGGTCTGCATGTTGGCCAGGCCGAAGAGGAGCTTGGCGTGGCCGCCGACGGTGAGGCCGAGATCGTCGAAGTGGTGGCCCATGCCGAGGGAGGCCTCGAGGTAGTTGGTGTAGAGCATGAGGTCGCCGTCGATGAGGTTGACTTCGGAGATGGGGTTGCCGTAGCCGTCGACGTTGCCTCGCAGGAGAGCGTTGATGGTGCTGACGGGGAGTCCCACGGACATGTCGTTGATGATGCGGAGGTTGGCGGTGTAGAAGTTGCTGCCTTTCTTGAATCCGAGGCCGAGGATGTTGAAGTCGGTGGCGGCGCGGAAGTCGTTGTTGACGGTGATGGCGGCGAGCATGCGGTTGATGTCGATGACTGTGGTGACGTCGCCATAGGCGTTGGTGTCGAGGCGGGCGATGTCGTTGATGGCCAGCGGGCTGCCGAAGCGTACGCCGAAGGAGGGGAGCTGGAGGTAGAAAGTGTTGTTGGTGGGGTAGAAGGCTGGGTTGAGCTGGTTGGACTGCGGGGTGCGGAAGGCGTGGTAGAAGAGGTTGTTGGTCTCGTTGTACTGTGCCTGTGCGGTTGCGAGGCAGAGCAGGGCGGCGGTAATGGCGATGATTCTGTTGTGTTTCATGGTCGTGTCCTCCTCTGTTTTAGTTCATGAAAGCTCCTGAGATGGGAATGTCGATTTCAGCCGAGGGATGCAGCTTGAGGTAGATCTTGATGCCGAGGTAGTCGGAGCGGCGGATGGTGACGTGCTTGTCGCAGGTGGACATCACCATGTCGAAGCGGATCTTCTTGGCCCGGCGGAGCTGGTTGAGTCGTTGGCGGTTCATGGCGATGACCACTGGGGTGCGGGTGCCTTCGACGGTGACCTCGGTGTTGGGGTCGTCGGGCGAGGGGGCGGTGCGAGACGCCGCTATGGTGTCGGCGAAGAGCGGCAGGCCTATGGGGAGGTCGTTGTTGTCGATCATGGTGCCCGTGATGCCGAGCCGGAGGGGGATGCCGTTGGTGAAGCCGATGGTGAGGTAGGAGTCCTTGATGTCGACGTCGACGCCTTCGCCGATGCTGTCGAGGATGCGGTCGATGTCGACTTGCGAGAGGCCGTCGCCGAGGTCGACGTCGAAGCTGTAGGGCAGAGAGTTGATTTTGACCTCGAATGGGAATGCTACCTTGATATGAGCGCGGTAGAAGATCTTGGTCATCTTGATGCGGTCGAGAAGCTGGTTGAAGTAGAGGTCGGCGAGGTCTTCGGCGAAGAGGGCGTCGTCGAGTTCGAAGCGGAAGCGGAAGGAGACCTTGACGTTGCTGGGCATGCTGTTGACGATATCAGCCAGGTCGATGCTGTCGAACTGCAGGTGCTGGGTGGTCAGGACGCTGTCGAAGAGCATGGGTTCCATGGAGACGGCGGGGAAGGTTTGTTCGACGCCGTTGTGGTCGGTGTAGTTGACGACAAGGCTGTCGAAGACGGCGTGCACATATTGTTTGACGAACTGGCGCACCGAGTCGGGGCATTCGCCATGGACATCGGCCTGGAAATCGAGCCAGAGGTGGTTGATGTTGATGTTGCCGTTGAGAATCTCGTTGAGGGTCACGTTCTCGAAGAGGCCTATATTGACGTTGTAGGAGATAGTGGTGTCTTTGGACATGAAGGTGCCCTTGGTGCCGGGACGTTTGCTAAGCATGCTGCGGGCGAGGATGGAGTCGCTGCCTTCACTCTCGAAGTTGATGGTCAGGGTCTCGTTCTCGGGGTCGAGCAGGCCGTTGTAGTCGGCGTTGAACATGTGCATCACGTCGTTGATGGTCACCTGGCCGTAGGCTATGGGCGTACCGAAGGTGGGGTCGAGGGTGCCCCGCACATGCACTGGGTGGCGCAGCATCTCCCATTCCTCGCTGCGTATGCACGAGGCGAGGGCGAGTGCCGACACGGCGAGTAGGGCCGAAAGTAGAAATCTTTTCATGGCTCGTCGGTTTTTGTATTACGTTTATGATTTATTATCAGATAATTATAGCAATGGCGACACTGTCACCATTAGTGCAAATGTACGAAAAAATATTGAACCCTGCAAGTGGAGGGATAAAAGTTTCAACAAAAGAAGTAACAGGGGAGGGGAGGTTAATGTTGAATGATGAATGTTGAATGATGAATGGTGAATGATGTGTTGGTTGTACTCCTCCACCAGCTTGCAGCTGGTTACCTCCATAAAGTCGGTGGCCATAGCAGTCGGCCGAGCCGACGGCACACCACCCCTCCCCTTAAGGGGAGGGGTGAGTCGGAAGTGACGGGGGCGGTCAGAGGGCTGCGAGGTAGTCGGCGGCCTGGTCGGGGAGGATGGCGTCGGCGACGCTGTAGGTGCCTACCTGTTCGCGGCGTAGCGAGGCCAGGAAGGCTCCGGAGCCCAGGGCCTCACCGAGGTCGCGGGCCAGGGAACGGATGTAGGTGCCTTTGCCGCAGTGGATGCGGAAGTCGGCCTGCGGCAGATGCGGAGGGACCTCGCCGAGGGGATTTTTATAGAGGTTCTTGGTGGAGCTAGTAGCTCTAGTAGTTCTAGTAGCACTAGTAGTACTAGTAGCACTAGTTGTATTGGAGGCTTCGCGGAAGGCCGTTATCTCGAAACTGTGGACGGTGACGGGCTTGGGCTGGATGGTGACGGAGGGGTCGTCTATGCGAGCATATTCATAGGCCCTTTGTCCGGCGACCTTGACGGCGCTGAACATGGGCGGTACCTGGAGGATAGTGCCAGTGAAGCGGCGCGCGGTCTCTTCCACGAGTTCGCGGGTTATATGCTCGTAGGGATAGTAGCGGTCGACGGGGCGCTCGAGGTCGTAGCAGGGGGTGGTGGCGCCGAAGACGATGGTGCCGGTGTAGACCTTGTCGCCGTCCTGCAGCTGAGGGATGGTCTTGGTGGCTTTGCCGACGCATACGAGCAGCAGGCCTGTGGCCAGTGGGTCGAGGGTGCCGGCGTGACCAATCTTGAATTTTTTAAGGCCGTAGGCGTTACGCACTGCGGCCTTAATTTTATTTACTGCCTGGAACGAGGTCCATTGGCGGGGCTTGTCGACGGGGATGACGATGCCGGCCTGCAGCTGTTCGAGGGTGAGCATCAGATGAGCGGGATGATGATGGTGGCGAGACCGACGACGGCGCAGTAGAGGGCGAACCAGATGAGTTTGCCGCGCTTCACGATGTCGACCATCCACTTGCATGCCAGGCAGCCTACGATGAAGGCTGCGAGGAAGCCTATGAGGGCCGACAGGGGACTGATTCCGCCGAGGGAAGCGGCGACGCCCACTTCGGCCATATCCTTGGCGTCGAGCAGCGCTTCGCCGAGGATTGGCGGGATTACCATGAGGAACGAGAACTGGGCGAGCTTCTCCTTTTTGTTGCCCAGCAGGAGGCCTGTGGCGATGGTGCTGCCCGAGCGCGAGAGTCCCGGGAGCACGGCGAGGGCCTGGGCGATACCGATGACGAAAGCGTGCCAAGGAGAGATGTGCTCGCGCTGGCGCGGCTTGGCCCAGTAGCTGAAGGCCAGCAGGGTGGCGGTGACCATCAGGCAGATGCCCACGATGAGCAGGCCGCTGCCGAAGATGGCCTCGACCTTGTCCTTGAAGAAGAGGCCCACGATGCCGACGGGAATCATCGAGATTATGATGTTGACGATATACTTGGTGCCTTCGTTCCACTTGAACTTGAAGAGGTCGGTGAAGAGCCACACTATCTCGCGCCACAGGATGACGATGGTGCTGAGGACGGTGGCTATGTGGAGCAGCACGGTGAAGGCGAGGTTGTCCTCACCGCTGTTGAGACCGAAGAGAGCCTGTCCGATGGCCAGGTGGCCTGAGGAGGAGACGGGCAGATACTCGGTGAGTCCTTGGATGATGCCAAGAATCAGTGCTTCAAACCATTCCATGTAGTAAAGTTTAAAGTTTAAAGATTAAAGATTAATGGAGTTGACGCAATCCTGCGCAAGTTTCGTTAATCATTAACTGTTAATCATTAAACATTATTTTTCTTGCCTTTGTACATTATCGCCACAATCTCCACCACGAAGCCAAGCACGATGAGGATGGGGGCCACGTAGAGGCGGCGTGCGTCGAACATGGCGGGGTTGAAGACGTTAGGGTCGTCGCTGCCGCCACCGGCGAGGAAGATGTATCCAAGGGCCAGCAGCAGGAGACCTGCGCCCATGAGTATGTAGTTGATGAGGCCGAAGGAGAGTTCGAGGCCGTTGTTGTCCTGTTTGCTTTCTAACTTATCCATAGTATGGTTGTTATTTGTTTGCTATGTAACGATGTACGGTGATGGCTGTGGCGAGGTGGGTGATGACGATGCCCACGAGCACCAAGGCTGCGGCTATGGCAGCGTACCAGGGCCAGTGGATGGATGCCATAAGATCGATGGCGAGTTCGTTGGAGGCCACCCAGAGGGCTGCCACGGTGAGCAGCGAGGCGAAGAGTCCGCCGAGGGCGCCGTAGAGGACGGCACGCCAGAGGAAGGGGCGTGAGATGAAGCCTGCGGTGGCACCGACGAGACGCATGGTGTGGATGGTGTCGCGGTGGGCGTAGATGGCTATGCGGATGAGGCTGCCGATGAGCACTATGGTTATGAGCAGCAGCAAGACCACAAAAACGATGAGGAACCACGAGAGCTTGTAGAACACCTCTCGGAGCTCGCTGACGACATTCTCCTGATAGGCCACGCCGGTGACGCCTTCGAGGGCGCCGACCTCAGCGCAGAAGTTGTCGAGCACCTGTGTCGAGTTGTCGGGCAGGAGGCTGACGTTGAAGTTGACCATCAGCGAGGGGTAGAGGGGGTTGTAGCCTATGAAGCCCACGAAGTCCTCGCCGAGCTCTTCGGTGAATATCTCGGCGGCTTTGGCCTTGGAGATATAGTCGACGTGCTTGACGTAGGGCATTGCCGCCACGGTGTTGAGGTTGGCGAGGGCCAGCGAGTCGGTGACTTCGGGCGAGAGGTCGACCTTATAGGTGATGCGCTCCTGTGCGTCGTGAGTGATGCGGTAGGAGTGGTACTCGATGGCAAGCAGCAGGCCAAGCATCAGCAGCACGAGGGTGATGCCGAGCACGGTGGCGCCGTGTGTTCCCCAGAGATTAACCTTGTTCTTCAACGTTAAACCTTAAACCTTTAATCATTAACCTTTAACCATTAACCTTTATCAATTTGCCAGCATGACGGGCATAACGAGCATCAGGATGTCGTCCTGCTTGCCTTCGGTTTCGTCGCCGTAAGGGAATATGATACCCGCGCGCGAGGGGTGCGAGAGTTCGATGAGCACCTGCTCGGTGTCGAGGTTGGAAATCATCTCGGTGAGGAACTTGGCGTTGAAGCCGATGTCCATGGGGCTGCCTTCGTACTGGCAGGGGATGGTCTCGTGGGCCTTGTTGGAGAACTCGAGGTCTTCGGCCGAGATGTCGACCTTGCTGGCCGAGATGGAGAGGCGCACCTGACGGGTTGCTTCGCTGGCGAAGATGCTGACGCGGCGCAGGGTGTTGAGGAACGACTGGCGGTCGAGGATGAGCTTGTTGGGGTTGTCCTTGGGAATGGCGGCCTCGTAGTTGGGGTAGCGGCCGTCGACCAGGCGGCAGACGATGTAGAAGTTGTCGAAGGTGATGAAGAGGTTGGTGTTGTTGTACTCTATTGTGATGTCGCCGTCGTCCTTGCGGGCAGCCAGGATGTTCTTGACGATGGTGATGGGCTTCTTGGGCAGGATGAAGCTGGTGGCCTCGGGCGAGGAGATGTCTTTGCGGCGGTAGCGGACAAGTTTGTGGGCGTCGGTGGCCACGAAGGTGACGCCTTCGGGCTTCATCTCGCAGAAGATGCCGCTCATCTGCTGGTGCATCTCGTCGTTGGAGGTGGCGAAATAGGTCTTGTTGATAGCCGAAACGAGGGCCGAGCAGCTCATCACCACGGTGCTGGTTCCTTCGGCGGTGGGCATGGTGGGGTAGGTTTCGGCGTCCATGCCGGCGAGGTGATACTCACCTTCGCCACTCGAAAGCTCGATGGCGTAGCTCGACTGGTCGACGCTGAAGGTCATGGGCACATCGTCGAAGCTCTTCAGTATTTCGAGCAACATCTTCGAGGGGATGGCCACCTCTTCGGCCTTCTCCATACGGCCGGTCTCTACCTCCATGCGGGCCACGAGGGTGGTGGAGAGGTCGGTGGTCTTGATGGTAAGGGCGTTCTCTTCCAGATGGAAATGGAAGCAGTTGATGATGGGCATGGTGTTGTTGCTCGTAAGCACACCGCTAAGTGACTGCAACTGCTTGAGCAGCTGCTGGCTGTTGACTATGAATTTCATGTTATTAGTGTTTTATTTTCTATTCGTATCGATTTGCAAAAATACGAACAAAATGGCGAACGGCGGGCGGTGCGGTGGATAATTTATCCACAGTTAATCAACAACGGTCTCGGTGAAGACTCCTTCTGGTATTTCGTAGTCGGTGTTGTGCCAGTCGCAGGTGGTCTTCGAGTATTTGTCGTCGAAGTAGAAGGTGCCGTGTATGTGGTCGTCGACCATTATGCGGCGCGTGGGCTCGTAAAGGGCTACGACGTTGGTGTCGTCGTAATACTGTCCTCCGACGGAAGCAGGGTAGTCGAGGACGACGATATATGCAGGGTTGCGGTCCATGGAGATGGTGACCGCCGAGCAGGAGCGCACATCGACCACCGTGCCGGAGAACTCCACCTCGTCGTGCTTCACGCAGGAGACGAGCAAAAGTACTGTTGCAATGATGAATGATGAATGATGAATGATGAACTTAGAATAATCGCAGTGCTTCATTGAGGGATGTCTTTTTGTCGGTTGATTCTTTCCGTTGTCCGATGATGAGCGCGCACCCCACGCTGTAGTCGCCGGCAGGGAAGTGCTTTGTGTAGCTCCCGGGAATGACGACGCTGCGGGCAGGCACACGGCCTATGTGGGTGACAGGCTCCGGACCGGTAACATCTATTATCTTTGTGCTGGCCGTGATTACTGTGCCGGCGCCGAGCACCGCCTCGTGTTCTATATGGGCACCTTCTACGACAATGCAGCGCGAGCCTATGAAGCAGTTGTCCTCGATGATGACGGGGGCCGCCTGCACGGGCTCCAACACGCCGCCGATGCCTACTCCGCCGCTCAGGTGCACATTCTTGCCTATCTGCGCACAACTGCCCACGGTAGCCCACGTGTCGACCATTGTGCCGCTGTCGACATATGCGCCTATGTTGACATACGACGGCATCATGACCACACCGGGAGCCAGGTAGCATCCGTAGCGGGCTACTGCCGGCGGCACCACCCTCACGCCGCTCTCCTCGAAGCCACGCTTCAGGGGTATCTTGTCGCGGTATTCCATTGGACCTGCATCCAATGTCTGCATGCCGCAGAGGGGGAAGTATAACAGGACTGCTTTCTTGACCCACTCGTTCACTCTCCACTCTCCGCTCTCCACTCTCTCGGCCACTCTCAGTTTGCCGCTGTCTATCAGCGCTATTGCCTCCTCTACGGCCTGCCGTGTGGCGTGGTCGTTGAGTAGCTCACGGTTGTCCCATGCTTTCTCTATCAGTTCTTTCATCGCAGTAGTAGTATAGTGCCTGTAAGTGCCTGCAGGCGTTCGGGATAGGCGCGCGAATGGTATTCGGCTTTGAAGACATAGGCGCCCTGCGGACAGTTCTTGCCGTCGGAGGTGCCGTCCCAGTAGCCGTCGGTGCCCAGGTAGTGGTGCACCAGGTTGCCCTGTCGGTTGTATATCCACACCTCCATGTCGGTGACGTCCTGCGTGTAGATGAACCATCGGCTGTTGCTCTCAAGCGAGGGGGTGAAGGTGTTGGGAACGTATATGACCGTGCGGTCTATCTGCAGTATCCTGTGCACGGTGTCGGTGCAGCCGTCGCTGCTGTAGGCTATAAGTTGCAGCGGCACGGTGTCCATCTCTTCGGGATAGGTGTAGGTGAACTTCGTCTCCGTGGAGGTGTAGTCGTCGCCTATAAGCCACAGGCGGTCGATAGCGGCGCGGCTGATGTCTTCGAGCCGTATGTCGAGGTTGCCAGTGGTGACTATCTCGGGCGAGATATGGGCGCGCGCTCTGAGGTAGGTGCCCTTGATGTGCAGGTTGTGCGTCACCAGGCTGTCGCAACCCAGCACGGTGGTGTACATGTAGGGCAGTACCCCCGACTCATAGTAGCGCACGCCGCCCACGTCGATACCCTCCGAGTAGCAGGCGGTGTCATAGTGGTCTATTTCATAGGTGGGCCACACGGTGAGGTCGGCCCTCACCAGGCTGTCGCAACCCTCTACGGTGGCGAAGGTGTGCTCGTAGTGCCCTGTGCGGTTAATGGTCAGTGGACCAAGACTGTAGCTGCCGTTGTCGCATATCTCGGGCGTTATGGTGGTGTCGTATACCGGGTTCACCGCCACAAAGAATGACACCGTGCTGTCGGCTCCGTGCATGTCGTGCAGGTTCAGCCGCGCCGGACCGCCGCCGAGAAAGTTGTAACCCCTCCATTCGAGCGGCCACACATTGTCGCACACCGTGGTGTCGTAGCTCGTCTCTACATTCCTCCACACCTTTAGCCTGTAGTGCACCGTGCTGTCGCAGCCCTCGCCGTTCTGCAGCAGTAGCGTGGTGTCGGCGTCGCTGTTGAACGTAATGCCGCCCTCGATAGAGTAGGGGAGGCTGTTCTCTACTATGGTGTCGTTGCGGTAGATTGTGTCG
>JBGUZF010000148.1:0-11489 GCA_045222795.1 Bacteroidales bacterium | reverse complement strand
ACATAGAGTTTCGGCGTAATCATATAGCCCACCTGCAGGCCACCGAGCCAGGTGCTCGACTTGAAATAGTCGTCGTTCCACGAGTTGACGGTCTTCGTCTGGTAATATCCGCCCTGCAGGCCTAACACCACCTGTGCGCCTGCGGTCGTCAAAACGGCAATTGCCGCTAAGAGAAGTACGATTTTCTTCATCTGTCAATTGATATTTATTTGCTTATAACGAGCCTGTGCCTCTATTATTGTATCCGTGCGAATATTTTTTATGCACCTTTCACTTCCACCACCTCTACCGCCGGCTGCAGATACAGCAGCCAGCCGCTGACGTTGGGGTAACCCATGTCGCGCAGGGCGCGGCAGTAGTCGTTGACCTGCTTTTCATAGCCGTCGAGGTGCTCGCCGGTCTTGAAGTCCACCACCCAGGTCTCCTGCGGGGTAAACACCACGCGGTCGGGTCTGTGGCGAGTGCCGCCTGCCACCAGCTCGCACTCGTTCTTCACCTCGTATTCGGGCGCGAAGAAGCGTCGTGTGGCTTCGTCGCTCACCACCTTGCGGGCCAACTCGGCGAGGCGTTGCATCTCTTCGTCGGTTGCCTGTCCGCTGACGCGGAAGCGCTCGACGGCTTCCTCCACGTCGTCGGCGTGGCGCACGCCTGACAGCAGGTCGTGGGCGTATATGCCGAAGCGTATCTTTTCCTCCTGCAGGGGCGTGATAGATTTCTCCGAGGGCGAGGCTATGAGCACCCGCTCGGCCCAGTCGGCAAAACTAAGGCGCTGCACACGCTCCTGCCTCTTGGGCGGTTTCTCATCCTCATCGACGACATGCTGAAAGTCGTCGTCGCCGCTGTCGTAGCCCTTCTCATTCACGAAGCGGTAGAGCAAGGTGGGGTTGCGGTGGTCGTCGGCGCGCAGGGTATTGAAGTCCGACGGGTCGGGGCAAAAGATGTAGAGCTGCTCCTTGGGTCGCGTGAAGGCCACATAGAGCACGTTGAACTCGTCAATCTCTTTGAGCAAGGATTCCTCATTCCGCTGGCTGTCGAAGAGGGTGCGCTCCTTGGGGGACAGCTTCACATAGGCCGTGGGCAACGGCGGGGTGTCGGGCAAACCTTTCAGTTCCTCGGGCACGTCGACCCACAACTCGGGATTTTTTTCATTCAAATAAAACTGAGGGCATATCACCACGGGTTTGCCGAGTCCCTTGGCCTTATGGATGGTGAGCAACTGCACGGCGTCGATCTCATCCGACGACGCGGCAGAGAGGTCCTTCTGCTCGTCGAACCACTGCAGGAACTCTCCCACATCCTGACGGTGGCGCGCCGTGAAGGCGGCCACGTTGTCGAGCAGCGAGGCCACATAGAGTGTGTCGATGCCGTCGAGCTGCAGCGAGCGCACTATCTCTTCACAGCAGTCGTAGAGGTCGAGCGAAGCCAGATATGGCAGGTTGAGACCTGCCGGCAGACGGTCGGCGCTCACGGTGTATGGCGCATCGGCCCATTGGTCGCAGACCTTGCTCCAGCGGCCGCCGTCGATACCCAGCGCCGCGAGGCGGTACATGAGGTCGGCCTCAGCGCCGCGGTCGGCGCCGTCGTGCAGCAGACGCAGCACGGCGATGACGGCCATCACGGCGTGACTCTCGCTGAGGTAGAACGACTCTGTGGAGGTCTGCGGGATGTCGCTGTGTTCCGACAGATAGCGCCCTATCGCCGCCAGCTGTGAGTTGTAGCGCGCCAGCACCACGATGTCCTTGTAGGCATAGCCGCAGTGGCTTACGAGTCTCTGGATGGTGCGCATCACACCGTCGAAGATGGCTTCTCTCACATCCGCGAAGCCGCCCTCATTGACGTCGGCTTTGGCCACGAAGTTCACCTCCACATGTCCGTTAAACTCCTTGAACTGCTCCTGATACAGTAGTTCTTCGCCGTCGGGCAGCAGATTGCCGTCCTTGTCGCGACCTATGTAGATTGTCTGCAGCAGGGGGTTGTTGGTAAAGACATCGCGGGCCAAGTAGTTGAACAAGCGGTTGTTGAAGGTCACTATCGACCTGGCGCTGCGCCTGTTCTGTTTCAACTTCTCCATGCGGAAGTTGCCCGGTATCGGGAGGGTCTTGCCGTGATGCTTCATGCCATCCACCTTTGGCAGGCGCACGAACTGCTGCACGTCGCCCTGACGGAAGCGGTAGATAGACTGCTTGCCGTCGCCCACCACCAGCGACTCCATCCCTTGGCTCACGCCGTTCTCCAGCAGCGGCACCAGGTTGTGCCACTGCATGATGGAGGTGTCCTGGAACTCGTCGATGAGGAAGTGGCTGTAGCGGTTACCCAGTCGCTCGTAGACGAACGGCGCGGGGTTGGCCTCGTCCTCCACCACGGCGTTTATCATCTTGTTGAAGTCCGACAGGTTCAGCACTTCGTTGTCGCGGGCATAGAGGCGTATCTGCTTGTCGAGCTGGCCCAGCAGGGCCACAGCGTAGAGGTTGCGCAGCAGTATGCGGCAGGTGTTGTAGCGCGCCTTGCCGTCGACCGTGAGGGTCTTTATCTCGTTGTATTTAGCCGTCAGCATCGGCATCGCGGCGCTCACGGCCGCCGACAGCGCCGGCGGGCACTTGGCATAGGTCATCCTGCCGCCCTCGAAGGCCGTCACCGTTCGTGCCGTAGGCTCGTCGAGGACGCTGCCGTCCGCCAGATTGCTGAAATAGCCGTAGTAGCCGCCCTTGCCGTAGGGCGCCGTGTCGCAGTCGAGACCTGCTGCGTGCAGCAGGTCGAGCATCTCGGCAGCCTTGCCGCGCACCGTGCTCTCGTACTTGCGCATCTCCTCCACATAGCCCTTCTGGATTTTCTCGACGTCCTTCAGGTCAAGCGTTGCCAGCTGCTTCAGGTGTTCGCCGGCGTTCTCCTTGAAGAGTTGCTTGGCCAGGTCGCCCATCATGCGTTCCACATTGTAGCGGCCGTTGTCCTCCATATTGCTCTCGGCGAACGACTTAAGCACGTCGGTGAGCTGCTCCTTGCCGTCGGTGCCGGCCAGCGACATCAGTTGGGACACCGCCTCGTCGATCATCTTCTGCTGGTCCACCATCACGTCGAAGTTCATCGGCTGCCCCATGTCGCGGGCGAAGGTGCGCACGATACGGTGCATAAAACTGTCGATGGTGCTCACCGACAAGTCGCTGTAGTGATGCAGTATGGTGCTGCGCAGTTTGGCGGCCATCTGCTGCAACTGCTCAGGGGTGATGGAGACGCCCTCTTCAACGAGACCGTCGAACACGTCGGCGGCGATGCCGCCCGACTTGGGCACCGCAGGTTTGCGGGCAATCTTCTCTAGGTCGTCCAGTATGCGGTCTTTCATCTCGCCAGTAGCCTTCTTGGTGAAAGTGATGGCGAGGATGGAGCGGAAGCCCTCCTCCAATCGGTCGGGACCCAGCGAGAAAGCCATCTTAAGATACTCTTTCACAAGCGCGTAGGTCTTGCCGGCACCCGCCGAAGCGTTGTAAATAATAAACGGGTTATGTTTTGGCTCGATTTTCATATTTGATTAACGTCTTTTTTCAAGAAAAAGTATACACAAAAATGGCATTTTTTCACACCATACCCGACACGTTTACAATAAGTTATGCATATTTTAACATTTTAACCCACTGATAATCAACGGAAAGATCCCATCCACTTCACATCCACTTCACATCCGCTTCACATCCACTTCACCCCCTCCTCACCCATCGGTGGTGATGATACGGTGGCGGTGCGGATAGGATATTTCGAACAGTTTTTCTACTTATCGGCCGTCCAGTAGTCGGAGCCCTCGATGCCCAGCGCCTCGGGGTCGAACTGGGGCTCTTGGCCGGCCTTCTTCTGCCGCTCGTAGTCTTTGAGCGAACGCAGAGCCTTGGGCGAGAGGAGCAGGATGGCTACGACATTGATCCACGCCATGATACCCACGCCTATGTCGCCCAGCATCCACACCAATCCGCTGCTCTGCAGCGAAGCCACGAAGACGGCGGTGATGGAAGCTATGCGCAGCACCCAGATGACTATCTTCTCGCCGCGGTCGTCGCCGAAACGCTCGTCGGCGCGTTCCAACTCGTCGAGCCGCTCGGGGTGCTTCTTGTAGACGCGACGGCGCCAGCGGTTGAAGAGGTATACGAGGTTGGTCTCGGCGTAGTAATAGTAGGCCATGATGGTGGTGAAGGCGAAGAAGAAGAGTGCCACAGAGATTATGAGGTCGCCCGCGCGGGGGCCAACAACGGTGCCTATGGCGCGGGTGGTGTAGAAGACGCCCGGCTCGCCTTCCGGGGCGCCGGGGTTCTGGTAGAGGTAGGTGACAACGGCGCCGGCAGGAGTCTGCTGCACGGTGTCGATGATGTTATAAGTCTTGCAAGCCAGAATCATCATGGCTGTGGCAGTGCATACGAGCAGCGTGTCGATATAGACCGAGAAAGCCTGCACGAGGCCCTGCTTCACGGGGTGACTCACCTTTGCGGCGCCGGCCACTATGGCTCCTGTGCCTTGTCCGGCCTCGTTACTGTAGATGCCGCGCTTCACGCCCCAGGCTATGGTGCTGCCTATCAGGGCCCCACCCACCTCGTTGACGCCTACGGCTCCACGCAGCATCTGCATGAATACGTCGGGCACCACCTGCCAGTTGACTATCAAGACCACGATGGCGAGGATGATATAGAGCATTGCCATCACGGGGGCCACTATCTGTGCCACGTTGGCTATGCGCTTCACGCCGCCGATGATGACCATTGCCAGCAGCAGAGCCACCACTATGCCCACCGTCCAGGCGGGCACGCCGAAGCTCTGTGAGCAGCTGAGGGCTATGCTGTTGCCGTGAATGGGCGGCAGGAAGACGCCGCAGGCCACAGCTGCCAGAACGGCGAAGAGGCCACCGAAGAAGGGGCTGTGGAGACCTTTCTCTATGTAGTAGGCCGGACCGCCACGGAACTGACCGTTGTGGTCCTCCTTGTAGATCTGTGCCAGCGTGGCCTCGACAAAGGCGCTGCCGGCTCCGAAGAAGGCAATGATCCACATCCACACTATGGCGCCGGGGCCACCGAAGCCTATGGCTGTGGCGACACCAACGATGTTGCCCGTGCCCACACGGCCCGAGAGGGCCATAGCAAACGCCTGAAAGGAAGAGATGCCTGTCTTCTTCTTGTCCTTGCCGGCGCTGCCGAAGAGCAGGCGGAACATCTCGCCGAAGCGGCGCACCTGCACGAAACGGGTACGCAGCGAGAAGTAAAGACCCGCCACTAGGCACAGCGCCACCAGCGCCGGACTCCACACCCAGCCGTTGACGGCCTCGATAGCCTTAGTAAACCATGTACCGATAGTCTCCATAGCATTGTGATTTCGATGTGCAAAATTACAAATATTTGGCGATATGGCAAAATATTCGTATTTTTGCAGTCTGAAAAAACAATAAAGAGATGAAGAAAGGGAAACTAACGGAGCGTGCCGCCGCCTGGGCGACACGACTGTGGCAGGGGCTTACGAGCCACCCTGTGGAACTGCTGGTGTTGCTGCATGCCGCAGTGTCGGCAATGGTGCATGGAACAATTTGGTGGCAGCTGCCGGCCTACTATGCCTCTTTTGCCACGGTGGCGGCGCTGTGCCTGTCGTTCTATCGCAAAAAAATTTGGGTTGCAATAGCCTACTGGGCCGTGTTGCCGTTGTATGCGCTGACGGTTCTGCTGCCTGTGGAGTGGCACTCGACGACCGAATACGGAATACTTACGGCACTGCTGCCGGCGGTGTATCTGCTGGCGCGCGGACATAAAGACTTCAACGGCCGTTTCTTCAGCATGGTGCGCTCGGGGGTGGTAGCTATGGGCATAGGCGCGTTGGCATTCGTCCTGCTCCTGCTTATCGACGCCTCCATACAGACACTCTTCATTGTGTCGTGGCATAATGTCGAGGAGTATATTGCCATCTTCTGCTTCGTGCTGCTCACTCCGATGCTGTTCATAGGCATGGAGAGCAGCGACGAGCGGCCTAAGGCCAGCCGCCTCGAGGAGGTGCTGGTGAACTGGGTGCTCACACCGGCACTGCTGATTTACAACGTGGTGCTGTATGTCTATCTGGCGCTGATTGTTGTCCGCTGGGACCTGCCCAAAGGGTCGGTGGCAACGATGGTGTCGATATTCATCGGCGTAGCTGTGGCGGTGCGCTGGCTGCGGCCGGTGCTGCAGAAACAGCCGCTGGGGTGGTACTTCCGCTGGTTTGGCCTGATAGCGCTGCCGCTGGTGGCACTGTTCTGGGTGGCCACATGCTATCGCATAGGTCAGTATGGATTCACCATCGACCGCTGCATCCTGGTAGCCACCGGCGTGCTGATGTCGGTCTTTGCCGTTTTGTCGCTCTTCAAGACCAGCCGCGGAGGCTATTGGTTCCTGGCCGGCTATGCTGCCGTTGTGTTGATATTGGCCGTGGGCGGTCCGCTGTCGGCACGCCAGGTATCGCTGCGCTCACAGACCAAGGTGGTGCGCCAGTATGCCGAGAAACTGAATATCCTGGCCGACGACGGCAGGCTCGCACTTGCTCCGCGCAACGAGGCCGACACCGCCTACCGCCGGGAGCATCGCGCCGCCTATCAGGCCATAAAATATATCGAGAGCGACCTCGCCGACTCCGCCGCCGTACAGCAACGTTTCGGCATCACCAAGGAGGAATACATAGATCACCTGTCGAAGACGACAGCCGACTATGCCACAGCCTATTGGGTAAACCTCGACGAGGAGGATATCGACAACAATGTGGTGGAAAGAAAGGATTACGGTGTCGTTGCCGACAGAGCCATTGAAATCACCGGCGTTGAGGGATACAGCAAGATGTTCACCAACTTATGGTTCGGCGACGGAAAGATCAGCATCGGCAACACGACCCTCGATGCCGACTCGGTGCTCGCCGTGCAGCTGGGCAAGATTGGCTACACGCTGGAAAGCAACCTCGACAGTGACAAACTGGACAGAAATAGCAGACAACTCTGCACCTACCGCTCGGCCGACGGTCGGATACTGATAGCCTTCGAAAACTTTCACATCAAACGCCACGAGGACGGCAACCACATGGTTTATGGCAATATAAACTGTGCGCTGATAAAAGACTAACGAATTCACACATTAACGCATTCACACATTCAAAGATATGCTACAGATTGGCACCAAAGCCCCGCATTTCGAGGGCGTGATTGAGACTGGCGAGCGAGTGAGCCTCGCCGACTACAAGGGCAAGAAGCTTGTGCTCTATTTCTATCCGAAGGACAGCACCCCTGGCTGCACTGCCGAGGCATGTGACCTGCGCGACAACTACGAGCGGTTCCTCGCATTGGGATATAATGTGCTAGGCGTGAGCAAAGACAGCGCCGCCAGCCACCAGAAGTTCATCGAGAAATACCAGCTGCCCTTCCATCTCGTCGCCGACACCGACATGACCATCCTGAAGGCCTACGAGGCATGGGGCGAGAAAAAGAACTACGGCAAGGTGACGATGGGCACATTGCGCACCACATACGTCATCGACGAGAAAGGCGTCATCGTCGACGCCATCGGCAAGGTAGACACCAAGAACCATACGGCGCAGATACTGTGAAAGTGAAAAGTGAAAAGTGAAAAGTGAAAAATTATGGAGATAGAGGGAGATAGAGGACAATACACTTAAGGGGAAAAGTGAAAATGAAAGGTGAGACAAACCGAGAACGTGAGATATTCAAGGTGACGCTGGTGGGCAGTGCGGCGAACGTGCTGCTGACGGTGTTCAAGTTCGTGGCAGGAATCGTGGGGCATAGTGCCGCTATGACTGCCGACGCTGTGCATTCGCTCTCCGACCTGCTGACGGACGCTGTGGTGCTTGTCTTCGTGCGCATCAGCGGCAAACCCGAGGATGTAGGACACGACTACGGACATGGGAAGTACGAGACCCTCGCCACCACCATCATAGGCATCGCCCTCGCGGCGGTGGCCGTGGGCATAGGCTGGAAAGCCATCGAGTCGCTCCTCTTCTGGTATCACGGCGGCACGCTTCCAGCTCCGGGCATGCTGGCGCTGTGGGCGGCTGTGGTCTCTATCGTAATCAAAGAACTGGTGTACCAATATACCGTGCTGAGAGGTAAAGCGCTGAATTCTCCCGCCGTAGAGGCCAATGCCTGGCATCACCGCAGCGACGCCCTCTCGTCGCTCGGCACCTTGGTGGGTATCGGCGGCGCCATACTGCTCGGCGACCGTTGGACGGTGCTCGACCCGCTAGCGGGACTTGTCGTCTCGTTCTTCATCCTCCGCGTGGCGTGGAAGCTGCTGAAAGGGGGCTTCGACGAGCTGATGGAGGCTTCTCTTCCCGACGAGGTGGAGAAAGAGATATTGGATATAGTAACCTCCTTCCCCGATGTGTGCGACCCGCACCACCTGCGTACCCGCCGCATAGGCAGCCGCTACGCCATAGAACTGCATATACGCATGGACGGCGGTATGCCGCTGGCCGAGGCCCATGCCCGCACCTGCGAGATTGAGCAGGCGTTGAAGACCCGTTTCGGTGCCGACACACATATCACGCTCCATGTGGAGCCGACAAAATGAACAACATGAAGACAACAGAAGCAGACATACGTTTTATGCGCGAGGCCATACGGTTGGCCGACGAGAGTGTGGCTAGCGGCGGAGGCCCCTTTGGCGCCGTAATCGTGAAGGATGGCGTGGTTATAGCCGGTGCCTCAAACAGAGTGACGCTCGACAACGACCCCACAGCCCATGCCGAAGTTAACGCCATCCGACAAGCCTGCCGCCAGTTGGGTACCTTCGACCTGAAAGGGAGCGTCATATACACCTCGTGCGAACCCTGCCCCATGTGTCTCGGCGCCATCTACTGGGCTGGCATCGACTGCATCTACTACGCCAACACACGCGAAGATGCCGCCGCTGCCGACTTCGCCGATGGCTTCATATACGACGAACTCGGCAAGTCCCTCAAAGAACGCACTCTCCCCATCATCCCCCTGCTGCGCGACGAAGCCCTGCACACCTTCCGCCACTGGCAGGAAAAGACAGACAAGGCCGTATACTGACCATCCTATGGAGCTCACCGCCATATACGACAGCCCCCTCGGGCCCATCACGCTGGCCTCCGACGGCAATGCAATAACGGGCCTCCGCTTCGGTGCCATAGAGGGAATAGATACTATAGACGCGATAGATTCCATAGAAACCTTCCGCAGAACCCGATGCTGGCTCGACCTCTACTTCTCCAGCCAGAGGCCCGACTTCCTGCCGCCGCTGAAGCCTTGCGGCACCGCCTTCCAGCAGCGCGTGTGGCAGGCTTTGTTGGAAATTTCTTACGGAGAGACCATCTCTTATAGCAAGTTGGCCAGTCGCATCGGCTGTCGGTCGGCACAAGCTGTCGGTCAAGCCGTCGGCAAGAACCCTATAGCAATCATCGTCCCTTGCCACCGAGTTGTCGGCAGCGACGGTTCCCTCACCGGCTACGCTTACGGGATAGAGAAAAAAGAATATCTGTTACATTTGGAGAGCCGCCACCGCCTCGCGGTAGCGCGGTAGCGTGGTGGCTTTCATGATGGCCTTCTTCTGCTTGTGGGGGATGTCGAGATACTCCCAGAAGGCGTGGAGGTGCGAGAGTATCTGGCTGTCGCCGCAGAGGTGCTCCGTGGCGTGGCGGTAGACGACGGCATGCATTTCCTTGATGACCTCGCGAGGTTCTTTATCACTGAGCATCCACGGTCGCGCCAACAACCCGCGCCCAAGCATAACGCCTTTGATTTGGGAGTGACTGAGTAACTGAGTGTCTGTGTGACTGAGTGGCCACTCGCAGATATCGCCATTGTATATTAACGGGTGAGTGATATTTCCCATAAACCGCAGGAACGCCTCACGGTCGGCCACGCCTTTGTATTGCTGCCTACCGAGACGCGGATGCAGCGTGACATGCAGCAGGGGCATTGCGTTGATTATCGGCATCACTCTCATCCCCTCTTCCTCGCTTTCCTGCCCCATACGCATCTTGACGGAGAAGGTCACCTCGGGACGACGGAGCATCTCTTTCTGTATCTCCTCCACCCATTCGGGATGTTGCAGCAATCCGCTGCCTCTACCGGCCTTAACCTGCATGGGGAACGGGCAACCCATATTGAGGTCTATCCTGCCCCACCCCTGCCCTTGCAGCGCGTCGCAAAGTCGGGCGAACTCGTCGCCGTCTTTGGCTATCACCTGCGGCACCGTAGGCACACCCTCGTTGACAACGGGATCAGTGTCGCGCAGGTCCTTGCATCGCACCTCGCCCTTCTCAATCCTCACGAACGGCGTATAGTACTCGTCCACCCCGCCGACACACTCGTGGTGTACCCGCCGGTAGACAGCATCGGTATAGCCCTGCAGCGGCGCGAAAGCGATGTAAAGGTTGCTCATTCGTAATGGCGGATGCGGACGTCGATGCCGGGGAGCTGAGCGGGGATGCCGTTCACGTTTGTCTCTCCGTAGTGGTAGGGGAAGAGGACTTTCGGTTTGATTATCTTAGCGGCGCGGACGAGCTGCTCGGGAGTCATCGTGTAGGGCTGGTTGCATGGCAGGAAGGCGACGTCGATGTCCTTGATGCTGGACAACTCGGGAATGTCCTCGGTGTCGCCGGCGATGTAGATGCGCAAGCCATCGAGGGTAAGGATGTAGCCGTTGTCGCGACCCTTGGGGTGGAACTGCTCACGCCCTTTGGTGGTGTTGTAGGCAGGGACAGCCTCGAGTGTGATGTCGTCGGAGAGTTGCAGACGGTCGCCATTAGACATCGATTCCCCACTGCCGTACATCTCCACGCAGCGTGGGTTCATGATTAACTGCGTCTTCTCTTTGGTGAGCTGACGGATGGCAGCAGTATCGTAGTGGTCGAAATGCTCGTGGGTAACGAGGAGTATGTCGGCCTTGGGCATCGCGGTGTAATCCACCGTACGGTCGCGCAGATTGCTGCAGGGGTCTATCTCAATCTCACGCCCGTCGTATTCGATGCGGATGCTCGAATGCAGCAACGCGTGCATCCTCACCAACTTGCCGCTCTTTGTAGCGAAGATGTCGGTCTCGATTGCGGTGGTCAGCTTACCCGCCTTCTGCCAGGCGAGGATGCCGCCATCGAGGTTGTATACGATGCAGCCCTGCTTGGCGAGTTGTTCGGCGGCCATAAGGCTCCGCTTGCCGCTGCGGCAGTAGACGGCCACCGTGCCGTTGATGCCTTTGATGCGCTCGGCGAAGTCGGCCGCTTTCACGTCAATCATCTCCGCCCCCGCGAGGTGTCCTTCGGCATACTCCTTGGGTGTCCGAACGTCGATGAGCCGCACGTCCTTCTGTGCCATAATCTTGGCAAACTCCTCGACGCCAACGGTCGTAATCTTTCCATTCTGTGCGCCGCCGCACCCCGCGGCCATTGCCGCAAACAGGGTAATCATAAGTATACGTTTCATAACTATCATTTTATTCTTTGATATAATCGGCAATTGGTTGTAGTGTATTAAA
>JBGUZF010000147.1:0-3914 GCA_045222795.1 Bacteroidales bacterium | reverse complement strand
GTAGTAGCGGCGCGAGGCCTCCTCCTGGCGGGGCTTGCTGAAGTTGGAGACGCGGCGCAGGTAGCCGATGACGCGCGTCAGGTAGTCAACGTTGTGCGAGTGGCACTTGGGGCACTCCTTGAGATAGCGCTTGTCGATGTGGCCGCAGTCGTTGCAGATGGTGTTGGGGATGTTGAAGGTGAAGTAGTTGCAGCCTTCCTTGGCGGCCACCTCGAGCAGCTGCATGTACTGCTGCTGCGTCAGGTGCTCCTCGAGGTTACAGTGCAGCGCCGAGCCGCCGGTGAGGTGCTCGATGTAGGGGGCGCCGTGCAGACGGAACTTGTCGAGCACCGTCAGCGAGGTGTCCTCGACGATGTAGAAATACGAGTTGTAGCAGTCGCGCGGCACGAAATAGCCGTCCTCGCGGTCCCACTTGGCGTGTTTCACGCCCACGTTCTCGGCGGGAATCATCTCGCAGTTGAACATCACATCCTTGGTGCGGTATTCCTTGTTCTTCTTCTCCACCAGGCCCAGGATGGTCTGCACGAACTCGCGGTACTGCGGGTTGTCGTTGATGGGGATGCCCATGAATTCGGCGGCCTCCACCAGGCCGTTGACGCCGATGGTCAGGTACTGGCGCGCGATGTTGATGTAGCCTGCGTCGAACAGCGGCAGCATGCCGTGGGCCTGCAGGTCCTTGAGGTTTTCGTTGTAGGCCAGCTGCACCTTGTGGCAGAGGTCGATGATGTCGGTCAGAAACTCCTTGTAGTCCATGCCGTGGTTGACGGCATACTGGATACAGCGGTTGAGGTTGACGGTGAGCACGCTCTTCGAGCCTGTGCTCACGCCGCCGGCGCCAAGGGTGTAGCTGAAGCCGTTGTCGGTAATCTCGTTGCGCAGACGGCAGCAGCTGCTGAGCGAGTCGGCGTTGTCGCTGATGTAGGTGAAGAACGAATGTCCTTCCGCGTACATCTCGGCAGTGAACTCAGCCATGTCGCGGTCGGCGAAACTCACGGTGTCGCCCTCCTTCTTGTACAGCAGGGCCATGGTCTCCACGGGGAAGGTGAGCACGGTCTTGGTGCGCTCGGCGTTGAACCATTTCATGAAGCGTTTCTGCAGCCAGCAGAGGCCGTTCCAGTCGGGCGCCGAGCCGTCGGGGAAGCGGAACTCACCGAAGAGGCTCTCGAAGTAGGGTTTGTCGTAGTAGGCGATGTTCCAGAACACCGACTGGTAGTTGCGGGCGCCGGTGGGTTGGTTGAGGCTGTATACTATCTGCTCGAAGCAGTCGGTAACCACGTTGTCCATGGTCTTCTTGCGCAGCGAGAGGTCAACCACACGGTCGGGGTCCTTGTAGTAGTCGGGACCGTAATCCTTCTGGATGAAGTAGTTGAGATACATCAGGAACTCGGGCGTGGCGCAGGCGCCGCTTAGCATCGAGCTCACCATGAACACCATGTTGATGAAGCCGCCGCAGAAGCTCTTCAGCTTGGTCGGGGCCGTGCTGTTGCCGCCAATCGAGACGGTGCCGCCCAGCAGCCACGGATACATCGTTATCGAGGCGCAGTAGTTGGCCAGCGACGTCTCGTCGTTCTTATATATGAAATGGTGCGTCAGCAGGTCGATATAGCGGTTGGAGAGCTCCTTGCCGTACATCTGCTTGATGCGGTCGGTGAGCAGGCGCCGGTTGAGGCGTATGAAGTTCGACTTCGGCAGCTCGCCGATGAGCGTGGCGATGTTCTTGTGCTCCACGTTGGCGTTGGCGTCGTACTTGCTGCCCGTGGCGGCGTTGGCGGCGTCGACATAGTCGGCCAGGAAGCGCAGCTTCTCCATGGTCTCGCGGTCCTCGGTGTGCTGCTGGCGGTAGAGCATGAAGCTCTTGGCCACCTTGTAGTGCCCCTCCTGCATCAGGGCCACCTCCACCTGGTTCTGTATCTCCTCCACGGTGATGCCGTTGTGGATGTCCAGGTGCGCCAAAATCTTCGACAGGCACCCCAGGTCCACGGGCTCCTGCACGCTCTCGAACGCCTTCACGATGGCGTTCATGATTTTGTCAAGCGAGAAGCGTTCGGTGATACCGTCGCGCTTCGTAATTGATAACGTGTTCTCCATTGTTGTGTCGCGTTTTGTTTATATGACCATGGCAGGTCTCCTGGCTTTGCCCACTGCGGGAGCGCCTTCTCGGGGTCGGTGTAGCCCCCAATGGCTATCTGCACCCGCTGACTATGGCATTACAGTTGCGCGTCAGCTCGTGATTTTCACACGATTCCCTATTGTCCGCCGTGGCGCACCATGGCCCTTTTCGAGATGCAAAATTACAACCTTTCCGCCGATTGGCAGCGGAAAGTTTACTAAAGTTTTTCACAACAAATGTTGAAAAGGACCGCCGTCCCAGAACCTGTCAAGCCCAGCCGATTTACTCCGGCGGCGCCGCACGCATTCCCAGCTCCTCCCCTACATTAGGGGAGGGGTTGTGTGCCGTCGGCTCTGTCCGACAACCCCGCGCAGCGTTGGTGGAGGAGTATGCTGTGTCCTCCATAAATTCCTCATCCCTCATTCCACACTCCTCATTCTCAACCCACACGCTCTCGCTCCACCTGTTATCCGGGCTCTCCACCAGCAGCCACACCTTCAGCTCCTCGTGGGCGAAGTTGTTAGGCAGTGCAATAGATATATGTTTGTCGCGGCGGAAGGCAGGGTACGACATGAAGCTGTTGTTCAGCCCCGGCGCGTACACCACCGCGAACACCTGGTCGTGACTGTAGCCGTGCCCCTTCTCATAGCTTATTTCCAGCACGTTGTCCTCGGTCAGCGTCATCCTCGGCGACTCCACCGGCGGCACGTCGCCTATGCTCAACCGTAGCTTTGCCCAATCGACGGTAAACACCCCCGACTCCTCCCCTAAGCTAGGGGAGGGGGACCGACGCGAAGCGTTGGTGGAGGAGTATGGCACCATGCTGAACGCGTGCTGATTAACATGCACGAAGAGATTATAGCTCGTCATGCCCATCTCACGCGACATATCGCGCATCGTGCGCACCACCGTCTCGCCGAGGTCCGCCGCCAGCTGCACCTCGCGCTTGAACATCTCGCGCTGCGCCACCTGCTCGGGCGTCCGCGGGTTGCGCACCACGCCCGGCTTCGAGCGCACGCACCATTTGCCGTTCCACATGTAACCTATTGCAGGTCCGAGAGTTCCCTGGAACCCTCCGAGGTATCCTACCGACTGTTTAGCCATAACTAGGGGTAATTAACTTGTTAAACGCATATCATAACGTACAATTCGGTATATTATTGCTTACTAAATTAAATTTTGACAAGGCTTTGATAAAACCATGAGTAGGCCTTGAGTAGGAGTTGGTCCCTGTTCAACCCTGATTTGCAGGGGGTATGAGGTAGGTAAAATAGCCCAGCAGCTCCCCTAACGATAGAGGAGCTGGCAGCCGTTTGCGGCTGACTGAGGGGTATGAAGGTCGGAATTATTGGTCGCCGAAGCGGTCGCTCTGCTTGAGGAGTTGGATGGTGTGCTGGCGGCCGTCCTCGGTGGTGAGGGTGAGGAGGTAGGAGGCCTGCGGGCGTGAAGTGAGGTCGAGGACGTAGCGTCCGTCGCCCTCGACGGTGAGCCGCACCTCCTCGCTGCGGCCCGTGATGTCGGTGAGGATGGCCGTGACCGTGCCGTTAACGGTCTTCAGCTCTGTGTTTTCAATCTTGATGTTCACCCTCTGCCGGAACGGGTTGGGGTACGCTATGAACACCCCTAAATCTGGTGTCAACGTTATGTTCACATTGCCAGTGTCGCCTGTATACGGCAGCATCAGCGCCGGGTCTACATACTTGGCGATATAGGCGGATTGAGAAAAGCCATTTAAACCAAACGTTATGTCACCAAAAGTAGCATCTGAATACAATTCACCAGAGATGTATATAGCACTATCGTG
>JBGUZF010000146.1:0-4822 GCA_045222795.1 Bacteroidales bacterium | reverse complement strand
CTTAATTTGACCCGTATCGGCGAGGAAGTGCGCCGCTACTGGGAGGAGAACGAGACTTTCGAGAAAGGACAGAAACTTAGCGAAGGGCATCCCGCCTACGTATTCTACGACGGTCCCCCGAGCGCCAACGGCAAACCCGGCATCCACCACGTGATGGCCCGCACCATCAAGGATGTCTTCTGCCGCTATAAGGCGCAGAAGGGCTACTTCGTGGACCGCAAGGCTGGCTGGGACACCCATGGTCTGCCCGTGGAGCTCGGCGTGGAGAAGAACCTCGGCATCACCAAGGAGGACATCGGCAAGAAGATATCGGTGGACGACTACAACCGCGCCTGCCGTGAGGAGGTGATGAAGTACAAGGAGCTGTGGGACGAGCTGACCCGCGTGATGGGCTACTGGGTCGACCTGAAGAATCCCTACATCACCTTCAACAACGAATATATCGAGACCCTGTGGTTCCTGCTGAAGAAGCTCTATGACAAGGGTCTGCTATATAAAGGCTACACCATACAGCCCTACAGTCCTGCCGCCGGCACGGGCCTCTCGAGCCACGAGCTGAACATGCCAGGCTGCTATCGCGACGTGAAGGACACCACCTGTGTGGCGATGTTCCGAATAAATGAAGAATTAAGAATGAAAAATGAAAAATGTCCAGGTGCGGCAGCCGATTCTTCACTCTTCACTCTTCATTCTTCATTACCCACCTACGCCATCGCCTGGACTACCACGCCCTGGACCCTGCCTAGCAACACCGCCCTCTGCGTGGGCCCGAATATCGACTATGTGATCCTCGAAACCACGCACCCCTACACCGAGCAGCCCTGCTGCATCATCATGGCCAAGGCCCTGGTGGGTTCGATGTTTCCCGAAGGCAAGTCGCCCGAGTATAAGATTGTCGGCGAGTGCAAGGGCACCGCACTGGAAGGCCTGCGCTACGAGCAGCTGATACCCTGGGTGAAACCCACCGAGAGAAATGAGGAATGTGGAATGAGGAATGAGGAATTAAATGCCGATGACAACAACTCCTCACTCAACACTCATCATTCATCATTCAGAATTATCTTGGGCGACTACGTGACCACCGAGGACGGTACGGGCATAGTGCATATCGCCCCCACCTTCGGCGCCGACGACGCCCGTGTGGCCAAGAAGGCCGGCATCGGCGACCTGCTGCTCTTCGACCGCGACGGTAAGCAGCTGCCCATGGTCGACAAGAAAGGCCGCTTCGCACCGATAGAGGACCTCGACCCCGAGTGGGTGAAAGCCAATGTTAACGTGGAGGAATACGGCAAATACGCGGGCAAGTATGTGAAGAACGCCTATGACGCCACCAAGGGCGAGAAGGACATGAGCCTCGACGTGGAGCTTGTCATCATGCTCAAGGAGCAGAAGAAGCTCTTCAAGAGCGAGAAGCACACCCATAGCTACCCCCACTGTTGGCGCACCGACAAGCCCGTGCTCTACTACCCCCTCGACAGCTGGTTTATCCGCACCACGGCCCTCAAGGAGCGCATGATCGAGCTCAACAAGACCATCAACTGGAAGCCCGAGGCCACCGGCACAGGCCGCTTCGGCAACTGGCTCGAGAATATCGTCGACTGGAACCTCAGTCGCAGCCGCTACTGGGGCACCCCACTGCCCATCTGGCGCACCGAGGACGGCAAAGAAGAGAAGTGCATAGGCAGCGTGGCCGAGCTCCGCAAGGAGATTGACAAGGCTGTGGCCGCCGGCCTCATGAAAGAAAACCCCTACGCCGCCGAAGACTACACCAAGTTCGACCTGCACCGTCCGTATATCGACGGCGTGGTCCTGGTGAGCGACAGTGGCAAGCCCATGCGCCGCGAGCCCGACCTGATAGACGTGTGGTTCGACAGCGGCGCCATGCCCTACGCCCAGATTCACTACATGGGTGAGCCACTGAAGGCTACCGAGTTCCCGGCTGACTTCATCGCCGAGGGCGTCGACCAGACCCGCGGCTGGTTCTACACGCTGCATGCCATCGCCACCATGTGCTTCGACTCGGTGGCGTTCAAGAACGTCATCAGCAACGGCCTGGTGCTCGACAAGAACGGCAACAAGATGTCGAAGCGTCTCGGCAACGCCGTCGACCCCTTCGAAACCCTCGGCAAATACGGTCCCGACGCCACCCGCTGGTATATGATCACCAACAGTCAGCCTTGGGACAACCTGAAGTTCGACGTCGAGGGCGTCGACGAGGTGCGTAGAAAACTCTTCGGCACGCTGTACAACACCTACAGTTTCTTCGCCCTCTACGCCAACCTCGACGGCTTCGACTACTCGCAGAAAGACCTGCCCATCGCCGAGCGGCCCGAGATCGACCGCTGGATACTCAGCGAGCTCAACACGCTTGTGAAGACCGTCGGCGAGGCTATGGAGGACTACGAGCCCACACGCGCCGGCCGCGCCATAGACACCTTCGTGGATGCCTACCTCAGCAACTGGTACGTGCGCCTCTGCCGCCGTCGTTTCTGGCGCGGCGAGATGAGCGACGACAAGGTGTCGGCCTATCAGACGCTCTACACCTGCCTCGAGACGCTCAGCCGCCTGATGGCCCCGATAGCGCCGTTCTTCAGCGAAAGGATGTTCCTCGACCTCAACGCCGTCACCAAGCGCCACAACGTGGAGAGCGTGCACCATCTCGGCTTCCCCGAGGTGCACGAGGAGATGATTGACAAGAGCCTCGAAGAGCGCATGCAGCTGGCACAGAAGATATGCTCCATGGTGCTCGGCCTGCGCAAGAAGAGCAACCTGCGCGTGCGTCAGCCGCTGCAGAAGATTGTCATCCCCGTGCGCGACGAGGCCATGAAGGCACAGGTGGAGCGCGTGCAGCACCTCATCTGCTCGGAGCTCAACGTCAAGGAGATTGAATTCCTGGCGGCCGACAACGACTTGCTCGTTAAGAAGATAAAGCCCAACTTCAAGACCCTCGGCCCGCGCTACGGCAAGGTGATGAAAGCCCTCGGCGCCGCCATCATGGCCTTCGACCAGCAGCAGATCAACGCCCTCGAGGCCGACGGTCGCTGCGTGGTCAGCGTTGACGGACAGGACTGCGAGGTGTTGCTGAGCGACGTGGAGATTGCCACGCAGGACATCCCCGGCTGGGTGGTGGCCAACGACGGCAGCCTCACCGTGGCCCTCGACATCACCATCACTCCCGAGCTGCGCGACGAAGGCATAGCCCGCGAGCTGGTGAACAGGATTCAGAATATCCGCAAGGAGCAGTTCGACGTCACCGACCGCATCGTCATCGAGCTGCAGAGCGGCGAGTGGGACAGCGCTGTGGAGCGTCACCGCGAATACATCTGTACCGAGACCCTCTGCACCAGCCTCACGCTCGTGCCCGAGGTGAAGGACGGAACCCCCGTCGAACTCCTCGACGGCCAGAACACCGTGATACGGATAGCGAAAGCATAAAGCCCTATAAGGGCGATATGTTCTAGCCGTGGGTGAAACCCACGGTGAATTATACGGATAATATTTAGAGCCCTGTAAGGGCGACACCTTGGTTAAACGATGTGTCGCCCTTACAGGGCTCAGGTTTTGGTGACCACATGTTCCGTGGGCTTGTGCCCACGGCTAAGATGTGCCGCCCCTACGGGGCTTAAATCATTTCTACCGAGCGCTTCAGGAATTTGCTGAGGGCTTCGCCTTTCAGCAGGCCGTTGCCCAGCAGGGCTAGGTCGGTGAGCTGGCGCACCAGTTCCTTCTGTTTGGCTTCGTCGGTCTCGTTGAGCACGCGGCCGATGAGCGGGTGGTTGATGTTGACCACGAGGTTGTAGCTCTCGGGCAGCTCGCCGTAGAAGCCCATACCGCCGCCCGAGGTCTGCGCCATCTCGCGGTATCGGCGCATGAACTCGCTCTGCGTGACCTGCATGGGGGCGTCGCTCTCCTCGAGGCTCTCGAGCTGCACGGTGAACTTCTGCTTGTCGATCTCGCCCTCGATGATGGGCTGCAGCTTCTCTTTCTCCTCCTTGCTGAGCTTCTCGGGGATGGAGTCGTCGTGGGGGATGAGTTTTTCCACCGTATCGCTGTCGACGCGGACGAAGCGGGTCTTCTCGATCTTCTGCTCCAGCAGGTTGATGAAGTGGCTCTCCAGCGGCGAATCCATGAGCAGCACGTCGTAGCCTTTCTCCTTGGCTTTCTCGATATAGGCGTGCTCCTCTTCGGCGTCGGAGGCGTAGAGGTAGCAGACGGTCTTGTCCTTGTCGGTCTGCAGGGCTTTGATTTTCTCGCGGTAGCTGTCGAGGGTGTAGTAGGTGCCGTCGACGCCTTTGAGCAGATAGAACTTCATGGCGCGCTCGCAGAACTTCTCGTCGGTCAGCATGCCGTACTGGACGAAGATTTTGATGTCGTCCCACTTTGAGGCTAATGAGGAATGTTGAATGTTGAATGTTGAATTATTTTCTGCGTCAGCCGATTCTTCATTCTTCATTCTTAATTCTTCATTTTTACTCATCTCTTCGAGCTTGTCGGCGACTTTCTTGCTGATGTGCTGCGATATCTTCTTGACGTTGCCGTCGCTCTGAAGGTAGCTGCGGCTGACGTTGAGCGGGATGTCGGGCGAGTCTAGCACGCCGTGGAGCAGCATCAGGTAGTCGGGCACCACGCCTTCGACTTGGTCGGTGACGAAGACCTGGTTGCAGTAGAGCTGTATCTTGTTGCGATTGGGGTCGATGGTCTTGCGCACCTTGGGGAAGTAGAGGATGCCCGTGAGGTTGAAGGGGTAGTCGACGTTGAGGTGTATCTGGAACAGCGGCTCCTCGAAGTTCATGGGGAAGAGCTCGTGGTAGAACTTCTTATA
>JBGUZF010000145.1:0-17479 GCA_045222795.1 Bacteroidales bacterium | reverse complement strand
GGGGTGCGGCGGTAGCCGTTGGCGTCGAAAGCCGCGGCTCGCACCACAATGATATGCTCCACGCCATGGGGCTCATACCAGCGGCTGTCGGGCACCGTCTGCACGCGGTAGATGTCCGACGTCGAGTAGCAGGCCTTCGTGAGCGGCAGCGGCGCCGTGTACTGCGCGTCGCACTCCGTGGGTTCGTTGCCGTTGAGGGTGTAATGGATGGTGAGAGTGTTTAGTGTTAAGTGTTCAGTGTTTAGTGGGGATGTGATATGCATGTCGAGACTGAAGGTGTCGGCATAGCGGCCGCCGTCGTGAGAGAAGACGACCTCTTGGGAAGTGAGAAGTGAAAAGTGAAAAGTGAAAAGTGAAAACAAAAGCAACAGGAGCATCCGTTTTAACTCCTTGACAGCTGTTCCCTTATCTCCTAACAGTTTCAATTATCAATTACTGTGAGTTTTGCGAACTTGAGCATCAGTTGCTTGTTGCCCACGCCCTCAAAGAAGACGGTGGCCTTGCGCGAGTCGCCAGCGCCCTCGATGGCCAGCACCTTGCCGATGCCGAACTTGTCGTGCTGCACGCGCATGCCCACCATGATGCCGTCGATGGCCGCCGCGCTGTTGGGTACCGCAGGACCGCGCTGCACATAGACAGGCGTGAGCTTCCTCTTGGGCTGCGGCTTGCCGATGTTCCACATGTCGGAAGGCATGGTGGGGGCCACCTTGCGCCGCGGCATCTCGATGTACTGCGAGTCTATCTCCTCCACGAAGCGGCTCACCTCGCCGCCAGTGCGCTGTCCGTTGTTGAAGCGCGTCTGAGCATAGGATAGCGTCACCTGCTTCTCGGCACGCGTCACGGCGACATAGAACAGTCGGCGCTCCTCCTCCATCTCGGCGCGGCTGCTGGCAAGGAACGACGGAAAGAGCTGCTCCTCCATGCCCACCACGAATACGTAGGGGAACTCCAAGCCCTTGGCGGCATGGATGGTCATCAGGCTCACTCGGTTGGCATCTTTGTCCTTGTCTTTGTCCTCGCTGGTGTAGAGCAGCACCTGTTGCAGGAACGCATCGAGCGTTTTTAGTGTTGAATGTTGAATGTTGAGTGAGGAATTGGCTGCCGCCTCCATTTGTTCATCATTCATCATTCCTAATTCATCATTGTCTTCACAGAATTCCTGCACGCCGTTGAGCAGTTCGTCGATGTTCTCGATGCGCTCAGCACTCTCGGGATCGTCCTCCTCGCGCAGGGCTTTGATGATGCCGCTGGCGTAGACTATCTGCTTGGCCAGCGTGAAGGCGTCGACAGTGGCCACCTGGGCCTCGAAGCGCTTAATCATGTAGACGAACTCGGTGATCTTCGTCACCACGCCGCTCTGTATCGGCAGGCCGAAGGAGTCCAGGTTCTCCAGCACGGTCCAGATGCTGATGTCGTTGTCAGCCGCCGCCACACGTATCTTGTCCATGGTGGTCTGCCCGATGCCGCGGGCGGGATAGTTGATGACACGCACCAGCGACTCGTCGTCGTGGGGGTTGACGGTGAGGCGCATGTAGGCCAGCGCGTCCTTCACCTCGCGGCGGCCGTAGAAAGAGATGCCCTGGTAGATCTTGTAGGGTATGTTCATGCGGCGCAGCGAGTCCTCGATGGAGCGCGAAAGCGAGTTCTGGCGGTAGAGCACCGCGAAGT
Source organism: Bacteroidales bacterium (assembly GCA_045222795.1). Lineage (GTDB taxonomy): Bacteria > Bacteroidota > Bacteroidia > Bacteroidales > P3 > Colimorpha. The sequence goes on along the minus strand of JBGUZF010000145.1, from coordinate 15,811 downwards.
CGCGGTATTCGGCGTCCTCGCCGAGGCGCGCGTCCTGTATGGCATCGGCCACGCGGTTGCCCTCGTCCTTCTCGTCGGCGCAACGCATCAGGCGTATGCGGTTGCCCTGCCCGTTGTCGCTCCACAGCTCCTTCTGTATCTGGTCGAGGTTGCGGGCTATGATGCTGTTGGCGGCACCCACGATGGTCTTCGTCGAGCGGTAGTTCTGCTCGAGCTTGAAGAGGTTCATATTGGGGTAGTCGCGCTTGAAGTTAAAGATATTCTGTATGTTGGCACCGCGGAAGGCGTAGATGCTCTGCGCGTCGTCGCCCACCACGCAGATATTCTGGTGGCGTGCCGCCAGCTTCTTGACAATCAAGTACTGCGCGTAGTTAGTGTCCTGATACTCGTCGACCATGATGTAGTTGAACCTCTGCTGGTACTTGAGCAGCACGTCGGGGAAGTCGCGCAGCAGCACGTTCATGTTGAACAGCAGGTCGTCGAAGTCCATGGCGTTGGAGTTGTGGAGGCGCTGGTCGTAGAGTTGGTATATCTGGCCTGTGGCGGGACGCTTGGCGTCGATGTCGGTCTGGTAGATCTCGGGGTTCTCCATGTAGTCCTTCGGCCCCAGCAGGTTGCTCTTGGCCATAGAGATGCGTCCTAGCACATAGGAGGGCTTGTAGGCCTTGGGGTCGAGGTTCAACTGCTTTACAATCTGCTTGATGGCGGCCTTCTGGTCGTCGGTGTCGTAGATGGTGAAGCTCGAGGTGTAGCCAAGCTTCTGGGCCTCAGCGCGCAGCACACGGGCGAAGACCGAGTGGAAGGTACCCATCCAGATGTTGCGGGCCTCGCTGCCTACGCCGGGGGCGTCCTTCGCTCCACTTCGGTCGCGCAGGAGCTTTATGATACGCTCCTTCATCTCGCCCGCCGCCTTGTTGGTAAACGTCAGTGCCAGAATACGGTATGGGTCAACGCCAAGCTCTATCAGGTGCGCTATGCGGTAGGTCAGCGTACGCGTCTTGCCACTGCCGGCACCGGCGATAATCATCACCGGCCCCTCAGTGCACATAGCGGCCTCACGCTGCGGTTCGTTCAGTTGTTCAAGCAGTTCGCTCATTTCTATTACTCCATTCGACGTGCAAAATTACTAAAATCGCCCGATATGGCAAAAATAAGTTATCAACCTTATGCCTACGATCGACGTTTTATCGCCACATGAAGGTGGAGATGGGGTGGAGGTGGGGTGGAGATGGGGTGGAGTTGGTGTGGAGGTGGCACCCCTTCAGCACTGTGTATCAGTCAGTTATATCGCGAAAAATACATAACTTATTGACAACATGCCGGGTATGATGCAAAAAGCATACTTATTTTACATCACTTCGATGCTCACGGTGCGGAGGTTGGCCACGTCGTCGTAGAAGCGGACCGAGAGCGACTGACGTACGCTGACCTCGAGCGTGCAGTCGAGGTTATAGCTCTGGTTCTCAGGCTTGAGGTCGTAATCCTTGAGGATACGCATCACGTCGTTCATCGTTTCGTAGGCGAACGAGAGGCGGTAGCGGCAGTCGATGGTCTTCTCGATGATGGTGGCGTGGTCGATGGCATCGCGCGCGGCGGTCTTGTAGGCGTTAGCCAAGCCACTGGCACCTAGGAGGATGCCGCCGAAATAACGGACGACGACAATGAGGGTGTCGGTGAGGTCGGCCGAGAGGAGCTGGCCATGGATGGGACGACCGCCAGTGCCGCTGGGCTCGCCGTCGTCGTTGGCGCGGAAGGCGTCCTTGCGGGGACCGAGGATATAAGCGTAGCAGTGGTGCCGCGCGTCGAAGTAGTCCTTGCGCAGCTGCTCCAGGTGCGCCTTCACCTCCTCGACGGTATGCACGGGATAGGCGAAAGCCAGAAACTTGCTGCCCTTCTCCTTGTAGAGGCCCTCCGCCGGGGCCGCGATGGTTTTATATGTGTCGTCGAACATTGGGAATGTGTTAATGCGTTAATGTGTTAACGCGTGAGTGTTTATGGTTCGACGATGGTTAGTCGGTTGGAGGAGATGTGGGGAATGGCAGATGCCTTGAGGCCGGAGCCGAGACGCTGAGGGCTGCGGAGGATGCGTACCTCGTCGTAGAGGCCACTCTCGATGAAAGCATCCAGCACCTTGCGACCACCCTCGACGATGACGCTCTGCAGCTTGGCTTCGTAGAGAGCTTGAAGAGTCTCTTCAACAGTTTGTGTGTGCAAGTGTAGCCAATGGGAAGGAACGTCAGAGAGTCGGTTTCTCCTATCCAAAACAATAGGCTGTGGAGCAGGGCCGAGGTAATGACGCGGGGTAAGCGACGGCTTGTCTTGCAAATATGTCTCGCTGCCCACCAGTATGGCGGCCTCTTCGGTGCGCCAGCGGTGGTTGAGGCGGTTCTGCCTTTGAGAACTTAACCAATATTTTTTATTGCAATCAGTGGTATGCCTGCCGAACTCGTTGAGGCAACTTTCTTTTTGTTCTTTTAGTACTGATTGAGATTTTGGAGCCATATAGCCATCTTCTGACTGTGCCCATTTCAGTATGACGTAAGGACGTTTCTGTTCCATGAAGGTGAAGAACCTCCGGTTCAGTTCCCTACCCTCTCCCTCCAGCACGTGGCGCACCACCTCGATGCCGGCCTCTTCGAGCTTACGGAAGCCGTTGCCTGACACCAAGGGGTTGGGGTCGTCGTTGCAGCAGACCACCCGCTTGACACCCTTCTCGATGATAAGGTCGGCGCACGGCGGCGTGAGACCGTGGTGCGAGCAGGGCTCTAAATTAACGTATAATGTTGAATGAGGAATGAGGAATGAGGAATCATTGCGAAGAATTGCGTTGCGCTCGGCGTGGTTGTGACCGTACTCCTGATGGTAACCTTCGCTGATGATGCGGCCATCCTTGACGACGACACAACCTACCAAGGGATTGGGTCTTACACGACCCAGCCCGTTGGCGGCGAGCTGAAGGCACCGCCGCATATATGTCTCGTCGGTGGTCATAATAATTCCTCCGACCATCCATGACCGAGGTCCCAATGGTAGTCCATTACCAATTCGAAGTCTTCGGGTAAATTGAACTCATCCTCCAGCACCTCACGGAAATGTTCTTGGTCAACGTCGTTGAGCCAATGGCCGACGCAGACGTAGAAGCGGTCTGTCTCTTCGTCGAGGAAGATGCGGCCGCGGGGAATCATGGTGTAGTTGTGCTCGGCATAGAAGATGGATGAAGTGTCACCTTTGGCTTCGGCGCGGTGGTGCTGTTTTTGCCAGTAGGTTTTGTGTAACTTACTGATAGTGGCCTTGCCATTGACAAACACCGCCTGCTCAGCGTCCATCTTTTCAACTCCAAACAATGAGCCGTTGGCCATATCGTACCAGAAGATGCCAAGCTTAGGTTTCCCATTGTCCATAAAGCCCCGCATGACATCCACCAGTTGCTGGTGTTCGCCTTCGGAGGTGTGGTTGATTCCGTCGTTGTCCTTGGTCATGGTTTTAGGAGTTTAGAACTCGGCGGTCTTGGGGGTGCGGGGGAAGGGGATGACGTCACGGATGTTGGCCATGCCGGTGACGAAGAGCATGAGGCGCTCGAAGCCGAGGCCGAAGCCGGCGTGCGGGCAGCTGCCATAGCGGCGCGTGTCGAGGTACCACCACATGTCTTTCATCGGGATGTTCAGTTCCGTGATGCGGCCCATCAGCTTGTCGTAGTTCTCCTCGCGGACGCTGCCGCCGATGATCTCGCCAATCTGCGGGAAGAGCACGTCGGTGCCCTGCACGGTGAGGCCCGAGAAGCCCTGCTTCTTGCCGGCCTCGACCGGCTCGTCGTTGAGCTTCATGTAGAAGGCCTTGATCTCCTTCGGGTAGTCGATCATGATGACGGGCTTCTTGAAGTGCTGTTCCACGAGGTAGCGCTCGTGCTCGGAGGCCAGGTCGACGCCCCAGCTGACGGGGAACTCGAACTTGTGACCCTTGGCGACAGCCTCTTCCAGTATCTTGATACCCTCGGTGTAGGGCAGGCGCACGAAGTCGGTGTCGATGACGCTGCGCAGGCGCTCGATGAGGCCGTTGTCGATCATCTTGTTGAGGAACTCGAGGTCGTCCATGCAGTGGTCGAGGGCCCAGCGGACGCAGTATTTGATGAACTCCTCCTCGAGGGCGGTGAGCTCGTCGAGCTGGTAGAAGGCCATCTCGGGTTCAATCATCCAGAACTCGGCCAGGTGGCGCGGGGTGTTGCTGTTCTCGGCGCGGAAGGTGGGGCCGAAGGTGTAGATCTTGCCCAGCGAAGTGGCGCCGAGCTCGCCTTCGAGCTGGCCGCTGACGGTGAGGGCGGTGAACTTGCCAAAGAAGTCCTGCTCCCAGTCGATTGTGCCATCCTCCTTACGGGGCGGGTTCTCGGGGTCGAGGGTCGAGACATGGAACATCTCGCCGGCACCCTCGCAGTCGCTGGCGGTGATGAGCGGCGTGTGGAAGTAGAAGAAACCGCGCTCATGGAAGAAGGTGTGGATGGCCATGGCCATGTTGTGGCGCAGGCGCATGACGGCGCCGAAGGTATTGGTGCGTAGGCGCAGGTGGCCTATCTCGCGCAGGAACTCCATGCTGTGGCCCTTCTTCTGGAGGGGGTAGGTGTTGGGGTCGGCTTCGCCATAGACGACGATGCTCTCGGCCTGCACCTCGACGGTCTGGCCCGAGCCCTGACTCTCGACGAGCTTGCCCTCGACGCCGATGCAGGCACCCGTGGTGATGCGCTTCAGTTCTTCCTCGAACTTGGCGGGGTCAGCGACGACCTGGATATTGTGGATAATCGAGCCGTCGTTGACAGCCAGGAAGGCGACATTCTTGTTGCCGCGCTTGGTGCGCACCCAGCCTTTTACACATATTGTGGTGCCCATCAGGGCGCTCACATCTTCTTTCAGTAATTGCTTAATCTCGTAGCGTTTCATTATTGTTGTGTTATTTGTTATCAATCAGTTTCTTCAGTTCCACGTCGCTGGCGAAGCGGAATATCATCTCCTCGTTCTTGCGGCGGCAGATCATGATGGTGTCGTCGTTGGCGGCGACGATATAGCCGTCGAGACCTTCGAGTACCATCGTCTTGTTCAAGCCCGACGGCGTCACCACCAGCGTGTTGCGGGTGTCGTAGGTGAAGACGTTGCCTTCGCTGAACAATGCGTTGCCGTCCTTGTCGTGACGGGTGGTATCGTAGAGCGACTCCCATGTCTCGACGTCGCTCCAGCCGAAGCTCGCCGACATGACATGCACGTTGTCGGCCTTTTCCAGGATACCGTTATCGACCGAGATGGCCTCGCACTGCGAATAGACACGCTCCAGTTCCTCCCATGGAGTGCCGAGCCCCAGGTTGAAGAAGGCTTCGGCGATGGCAGGCAGATGCTGGCGGTAGGCTTCGCGCAGCACTGGCAGCTGCCATACCAGGATACCGGCATTCCAGAAGAACTCGCCGCTGGCGATGAACTGACGCGCCAGCTCGACGGGAGGCTTCTCGGTGAAGGTAATCACGGGGTGCAGGTTGAGGGCTCGCGGCAGCGACGGTTTCTCGTTGAACTGTATGTATCCGTAGCTCGTCTCCGGCCGCACGGGTTGTGCGCCGAGGGTGATAATCCAGTCGTGCATGGCGACGGTCTGCACGGCCTGCTGCATGTCGGTCACGAACTTCTCCTCACGGAAGATGGCATGGTCGGCAGGCGACACGATGATTGTAGCGTCGGGGTCTATCTGGCTGATGACAGCGGCGGCGTAGGCTATGCAGGGGGCGGTGTTGCGGCGCAGAGGCTCGCTGAGCACCTGATAGGGCAGCAGCCCCGGGACCTGCTCACGCACACGGTCGGCATACTGGTCGCCGGTAACGATGACGATGTTCTGCCGCGGGCATATCTTCTCGAAGCGGGCGAAAGTCATCTGCAGCATGGAACGTCCCACGCCTGCAACGTCGATGAACTGCTTGGGGTTGTCGGTGCGACTGATGGGCCAGAAGCGGCTGCCTATGCCGCCGGCCATGACGACGCACCATGTATGCTTGTTCAGGGTCATACGCTCACCTCCCCTTTTATGTGCGGATGCGGGTTGTAGTTCTCGAGTTTGAAGTCGTCGTAGCAGAAGCCGAAGATATCCTTAACCTCGGGGTTGATACGCATGGTGGGCAGCGGCAGCGGCTCGCGCGAGAGCTGCAGGTGCACCTGGTCGAGGTGGTTCTTGTAGATATGTGCGTCGCCGAAGGTGTGGACGAAGTCGCCCGCCTCAAGGCCGCACACCTGCGCCATCATCATGGTCAGCAGGGCATAGCTGGCAATGTTGAAAGGCACGCCGAGGAAGATGTCGGCGCTGCGTTGGTATAGTTGGCAGGAAAGCCTGCCCTTGGCAGGCTGAGTGGGTAGTGGGTAGTGGGTAGTGGGTAGTATCTGTGCCCGACTGCTGTCCACTACACACTGTCCACTATCCACTGCCGGCTTTGCCGGCTCCACATAGAACTGAAAGAGGCAGTGGCAGGGCGGCAGGGCCATGTCCTGTATCTCGGCGGGATTCCACGCCGTCACCATCAGGCGGCGGCTGTAGGGGTTCTCCTTAATCTCGCGCACTACATTGGCAATCTGGTCGATGGTGCCGCCATGGCCGTCAGGCCACGAACGCCACTGCGAGCCGTAGACGGGACCCAGGTCGCCGTTCTCGTCGGCCCACTCGTCCCAGATGCTCACACCGTTGTCCTTAAGGTATTTGATATTGGTGTCGCCACGCAGGAACCACAGCAACTCATGGATAATAGAGCGCAGGTGCAGCTTCTTGGTGGTCAGGCACGGAAAGCCCTCGGCCAGATTGAAGCGCATCTGGTAGCCGAACACACCGACAGTGCCGGTGCCGGTACGGTCCAAGCGCTCTGTACCATGGTCGAGCACATATTGCAAAAGGTCAAGATATTGTCTCATAATTGTTCTTCATTAACGACATTAATGCTAAAATGTTGTACAAATAATAAAAAAATAGGAGCAAACAGTTGCCACTGTCGGAATAATTTGTATATTTGTACCCATACAACGTCGCACTTCCGACACATTACGAATTGGTATACAACACCATAACCATCAACAATAACACCACAAAAACAATGATAACGATGAGACGCACAGCCCTCACCCTCATGTTCCTGGCAGCCGCCATGCTGCCGAATGGACTTCTTGCCCAAATGGCTATACCCTACAGCCAGACGTTCGATACGCTCACCGCTGTGTCGCAACTCACCGCACAGGGGTTCTCCTACCATGGTTGCACGCTGACGCTGACCACAACGGCCAGTTGCAACACCACCAAGCATCTGCGTTTCAGCGGAGGTGGGGCAACGAAAAACCGCGTACTGGTGTTCCCATCCTTCACCGAATCAATCAACGGCCTCACGCTGGTGTTCAATACGCGTCCCGAAGGCACATCGAACAACCCAGGAGTCTTCGACGTGGGCTATGTCACCGATGCCACCGACACTTCGACTTTCGTGCCTTTGCAGACATACAACTGTTTTTCTTTCAGCAACAACTGCCAACTCAAGGAGTGCCGTTTCGCCTCGGCTCCCGCCGGAGCACGCATAGCTATGCGCAACCGTCCGCGCGGCTCGGCCTACTACTGGTATGTCGACGACATAGAGGTGCTCGACACTTTAGGCATATGCCATTGGCCCACATCGTTGGGGATGACTGCCCTTAGCACCTCCAGCGTTACCCTTGCCGCTGCCGACAGCACAGAGAGCACCGCCGACTTCCGTCTCACACTTGACGGCACCGACATGGGTGTCTTCTACCATCAAACCACCGTTAACGGCCTAGCCCCCGGCAGCAGCCACATCGCCGAGGTGCACTCGGTTTGCGGCAACAACAGCAGCACCCATTCCCTCACCTACAACTTCACCACCCGTTGCACCTTCGACGAGCAGGCTCCTTTCTTCGACGATATGGAGAGCCATGCCACTGCACAAACGCCCGCTTGCTATACCGCCATCGTCGAGGGCTTCAACGGCGCCATCAACTACCCAAGAGTACTCCGCAATGCTGCCAACGCCTATAGCGACACCGGCTACCTGCGCTTCCAAGGTCTATGCAATGTGTTGGTATTGCCCACCATCAACCTCTCTGCCGAACAGATGCATGTAAAATTCTTCATGCGCCATGCCGACACCACATCGGGCACTCTGCGCGCCGGCGTGCTCACCACACTCGGCGACACCGCATCGTTCATACCGCTCTACACCGTCACCACCCACAGCACACAATATAACGAGTATGAATTCTGGACTGACGGCACTCCTGGCGCCACCGCCTATGTGGCCTTCTTCTGGAACTCCCGCTACGCCAAAGCAGCCTGCTATATTGACAACATCACTGTCGAGGCCTCTGCAGGCTGCCGCAGACCCAACCTCACATATATCGACAGCGTAGACAGCACTAGCGTATCCCTACGATGGAACGACGTTAACGTCGCTTCCAGCTACCAGGTATGCTACAATACCTCCAACGACACCGCGACAGCCACCCTCATCGACGGCATCATTTCCAACACCCATACCGTCACCGGGCTTACTCCAGCCACCGATTATTGGTTCTGGGTGCGTACCATCTGTACCGACACCACGGCATGGCAACCCATAGGCACCGCACGTACCCTCTGCCTCAGCGGTCTGCAGGCACCAGTGAGCATCACCTTCGACACCACTGCAATCGGACAGACGCCGCGCTGCTGGTTCCCCATGCAGACGCCCAGCTATATCAACATCCAAAACGAGCAGTACTTCGGCTTCGGGCCCGTACTGGAGTTCTCGCCCTTCTACAACACTTCCGTCACCATAGCCATGCCCCACATCCACCTGCCCGCCAACGACATGCGCGTAACAGTTACAGCAGCCCTCGACGCACTTGACCCCGCCGCACTTGAACTAGGCTATGTCACCGACCTCTCGTTGCCCTCGTCCTTCGTGCCAATGGTCAATGTCACTTCCACCACACTTGCCAACTACACCTTCGACACCGATACCATAGGCGACGACACCATTTGGCTGGCTTTCCGCAGTTCATCATCTTCCAGCCAGATAGGACTGGCTTATATCAGCGCCATTGAGGTCGTCGGCATCACCAGTTGCCACAAGCCCGCTGCCGTAACCGTCGACTCCGTCACCGACGTCGGCGCAACCATACGATGGCAACCCACCGAAGCAGTCTATTACGAGGTGGCGCTGGCCACGGCGGCCGATCTCGACTCAGCCTATTTTTACACAGCAGCCGACACAGTTTATTCCTTCAATAATCTACTATCCAGCACTCTCTACTACGTATGGGTACGCTCCTACTGCGGCAGCGAGTATAGCGCATGGACCACTCCAGTGCCATTCCGTACCATGTGCGACAACGGCTATTGCACCATTAACATACACATGGTCGACAACGACTATCAAGGACAACTCTTCAACTACGCCTACGTAGGTATAATAGCCGTAGTCAACGGAGTCCCCGTGGCTCTCGCTGGCGGGCCGGGAACACCCGACTCGGTAGCAGACGTAAGTTTCCCTGTATGCTCCACAGACTCGGTGGCCTTCATCTGGATTGACACCAGCCTCTACGAAAATTACGGCATCTTCAGTTCCATAAGCTATTCATTTACCATAGGCGACGGCACCACATTGGCTGCCGGCAACGGCGCAGGCATGCACCACGGCACCCTCATGCTCTCCACCACCAATCCCTGTCCTTCATGCCCTCCGCCTGCAGCAGTTACCGTCGTCGATGCCGCCACCACCGACAGCAGCCTCACACTGTCATGGACACCCGCCATTGGCACCACAGAATGGGCAGTCACCCTCGACGGCATCGCCCTCGACACCATCACGGACACCACCTACACCTTCTCCGGCCTTGCGGCAGGCACCGTATACACCCTCGGTGTGGCCACCATGTGTGATTTGCAAGTATCATCTCAAACAGCTGTCAGACAAGCCACCACAGCCTGCGCCGGCACCGAATGCGAGGTGCAGATAGACATGAGTAATCTCCATGAATACAATATTGTATGGGGAAGCGGCAACGCGGTGGAACTCTACTCCCAAGGCGGTCTCCGTGGCAGCGTCTCGGTGCCAAATGGCAGCGATGCCGCCACCGTCTATTTACCGATCTGTGACGGTGACTCACTTACGCTGCGCTGGCATGCCGGCAGCAACGGATATGGTCCCTACTGCGCCTTCACGGCCATAGCCCCGGGCGGCGACACTTTGTACAACGGCACAGGCTCTGATGTCAGCACCGTCCTGACCTCTGCCGTCGCTCACTGCACCTCTTGTCTGCGACCCGACAGCATCACCGTCAGCGCAATAGGGAACACCTCGGCAACCTTCTCGTGGCCTTCCACAGGAGCCGCCTATTATCGCCTCACAGTGGGCGACACAGCAATAGTCACCTCCTCAACTACTGTCAATGTCACAGGTCTCATCCCCAGCACCTCCTACCAATATATGCTGCAATCCTTGTGTGCCGAAGGCAACAGCCTCGCCACAGCAGGATCATTCGCCACAGCCTGCGGCCCGCGCCCCCTACCCTATTTTGAGAACTTCGACGCCACCCCGGCAGGCGAAATGCCCCTCTGCTGGACCTCCCACGACCAATACCCCGATTATATGGGTACTATGTCCCCCTCTGTCTACCATGCTTCAAGTCTCGCCCTTAGCGGTTTCAATAGCCTTGAGTTGGCCAGCGACGGCCACCGCCGCCCCATGGTCGTCAGCCCGCCACTCACAGGAGCACAGGCCAACAAGCTTCATATCTCTTTCTGGCTAAACGGTGCAACACACACGGGCTTCGAAGCAGGTCTGATGACCAATCCTTCCGACACCAATACCTTCTTACCCCTGTTTGTCCGCACACAGGCCACCCTCAACTACTCTGGCTACCAATTCACCACCGACAGTGCCACCATCACCGACAGCATCTACTACTTCGCACTGCGCTACACCAGCACCATGGTCATGTACAATGATCTTTTCCTTGACGACGTACGCGTGCGTCGCATACCCGACTGCTCCGAAGAATTCCTCCATGTGGCTGCCACCCCTGTAAGCGACAGCAGCGCTTCGGTATCGTGGACATTGGGGGCTGGCGACAACATTGGTGCCGCCACCACCGTGTGCCTGTTCAACTTTAATGGCGACCTCGTCGATACCTTCGTCACCACCGACACCTCGCTGTTGCTCACAGGCCTCACGTCCTCCACTTCCTTCCTGCTCTGCATGCACCTGAACTGCGGCGGTACCATCAGCGCCGTGAGCGACACCATAAGTTTCACCACCCACGGTATCATGCCGCAGCCTTGCCTCTCGCCTGTGATTGACAGCACCGTCTCTGACGAGGAGATAATCTCTGTATACTTCACCGCCAATGCCGACAGCGTCGAACTGAAACTGACAGCAGCGGGCACCACCGTGGCCGACACTGTGATACCCGCCGTCAGCCCCTGCACCCTGCAAGGTCTCGCCCACAGCACCACCTACAGCCTCGGCCTACGCAGCCTCTGCGCCGACAGCAACCTCTCGGAATGGACCTATGCCACAGTAAGCACCGTTATTGTAAACTGCGGCATACCCTCCACACCAACTCTCGAAGCAGTCGACTTCACCTCCGCCTCGGTAGCTTGGCAGGCAGCGGCCGACGAGCAAGTCTGGAATGTCAACATATACAATACCATCTATAACCAAACCTACCACTGCACCGCCACTTCATGCTCCATTGCCGACCTCACCCCCGCCACTGCCTACAACATCCGCGTGCAGGCGCTCTGCGGCATGAACAGCAACATCCCTGGTGAGTGGAGTCAGGTCTTGACCTTCAGTACCGACACCTGCATGCCCGTCACTGCTGTCAACATCAGCAACATCTCTGCCCACAGTGCTACCGTTGGTTGGCTCCCAAGCGCCAACGGCAACGGCACCTGGCAGGTAGAATATGGCTACCGCGGCTTCAGCCGCGGCGAAGGCACCTCGGTGACTACTACCGACAACCCCTACAACATCACAGGTCTCGAGGCCAACACCACTTACGACATCTATGTGGCCTCCATCTGCGCCGAGGATGTCCTCTCGACCTATAGCGACTCCACGGGCTTCACCACCTACACCACAGGTATAGCCACCACCGACGACGCCCCATTCTCCCTTGCGCCCAATCCCGCTGGCGGCGACATCACCGTCAGCGTCGGCATGCCCTCCTCCGTCTCGGTCATAGACCTTCAAGGCCGCACAGTCATTGAAACCACACCCGTCAGTTCAACATTCATAATTCTTCATTCATCGCTATCCCCCGGTGCCTATTTCGTACGCGTGATAAACAGTCGCGGCACCACGGTGCGCAAACTCATCGTCAAGTGAAAACTTAACAAAAACGTAACAAGCGCGTGGCGATATTCTTTGTACTTTTGCAGCGACAAACGTGAATTAAGAATTAAGAATTAAGAGTTAATAATCAAGACATTATGGATATATTCCTAGTCTGTTTGAAACTTGCTGGAGCCCTGGCGGTGTTCCTCTTCGCCATGAAACTGATGAGTGAGGGTCTTCAGAAGTATGCTGGCTCCAAGCTGCGCCATATCCTAACCAAAATCACTGGCAAGCCGCTGAGCGGCATCCTCGCCGGTACAGGCGTCACCGCCATCATCCAGAGCTCCACGGCCACCACCGTGATGACGGTGGGTTTCGCAGGAGCAGGACTGCTCACCCTGGCGGGTGCCATTGCAGTAGTTATGGGTGCCAATATCGGCACCACGGTCACCGCGTGGATTATCACCATCTTCGGCCTCGGCGGCGGCGGTGGCGAAGACAAGGTACCCCTGATGCCGATGGTCATAGCAGCCATCAGCCTTTTCTTCATCTTCAGCAAGAAGAACAAGATGCAGTACCTCGGCCAGACAATCGTCGGCCTTGCCCTGCTCATCCTCGGCCTCGGCCTTATGGGCGACTCCGTGCCGCCGCTGGACGAGAACGTGGCCCACTCCATCGCTGCATGGGGGCAGTGGGGCTATTGGTCGGTGCTGCTTTTCATCGTCGTGGGTGCCATCCTCTGCATCATCCTGCAGACCTCGTCGGCCATGACGGCAGTCATACTGCTCATGGCAAGTCAGGGGTGGATCGATTTCCCGACATCGATGGCACTGGTGATAGGCCAGAACCTCGGCACCACGCTGACGGCACAGGTGGTGGCCATGACCACCGGCACCACGGGTAAGCGCACCGCACGCGCCCACCTGGTCTTCAACGTGGCAGGCGCACTCATCTTCATCATCCCCTTCTACCCCATCTGCAACGCCGTGATGTTCATCAGCGAGAAACTCGACATCCTGCTCCCCAACATACCGCTCATCCCGCTGGCCATCACCGTCTTCCACACCTTATTCAATGTCGTCACCACCGTCATCCTGGCTTTCTTCATACCGCAGATTGTCAAGATTGTCACCTGGATGGTGCCCGACAAGAAAGAGGACGGCGAAGAGGAGTTCCGCCTCACCTACCTCGAGCCCAACCTGCTCAGCACCGCTGAGCTCAACCTGCAGAGCGCCAAGAGCGAAATCGAGGAGTTTTCCAAACGCGTGTTGCGTATGTACACATTCTTGCCCGGTTTGAGAACCGCCAAGAACGACGAGGAGTTCGACGCCATCATGGCGCGCATTGCCAAGTACGAGGAAATCACCGACCGCATGGAGATGGAAATCTCCAAGTTCCTTACCAAGGTTGGCTCGGGCGACATCTCCGAGCACGGCTCCGAGCGCATCAGCACCATGCTGCGCATCATCGACAACCTCGAGAGTATAGGCGACACCATCTACCAGATAGCCATGACTCGTCAGAACAAGCGCGAAGACGCCGTCCACTTCGACGCCGGCCTCAACGCCAATCTCGCCGAGATGAGCGAACTGGTGCAGAAAGCCCTCGACGTCATGGATCACAACCTCCATGACTACGACCACGTCGACCTCGACTCGGCCTACGCCGCAGAGCACGAAATTAACGCCTACCGTGACCGCCTGCGCCTGCAGCACCTCGACGCCCTGAAGCTCGGCGTCTACGACTACGCCATCGGCAACGCCTACAGCAGCCTCTATGCACAGTACGAGAAGCTCGGCGACTACGTCATCAACGTCACCGAGGCCATCGACAGCAGCCGCAAGCACAGCGACGACTAAACCATGATTGACATCGAGCGACACCCGCTTGAACCCTTCCTGCCGTCCAACGCGCGGCTGCTGATGCTCGGCAGCTTCCCGCCGCCGCGGAAGCGCTGGTGCATGGATTTCTTCTATCCCAACCGTACAAACCAGATGTGGAACATCTTCGGCATTGTCTTCTTCGGCGATGCCGAACGGTTGGTGGACGCTCCGAACAAGACCTTCCGTATGGAAGACATCAAAGCATTGCTCACCGAGCACGGAATAGCAATATTTGACACCGCCTGCGCCGTCCGCCGCCTCAGCGGCAACGCCTCCGACAAAGACCTCGAAGTGGTCGAGAAGACCGACATCCCCGCACTACTAGCGCAGATACCGTTGTGCCACGATATCGTCTGCACCGGCCAGAAAAGCTTCTCCGTCCTCACGGAGGATTACGGCGTCCCCGTCCCTGCGATGGGCACCTACAATGACTTCACCCTCGCAGGTAGAGAAATGCACCTCTGGCGCATACCCTCCTCCTCCCGCGCCTACCCCATGAAGCTGGAAGACAAAGCCGCCTACTACCGCGAAATGATGAAAAACATTGGCCTCCTATGACCCGCCTGCTGCTATGTTATCTCGCAGGCGTCAACCTGCTGACCTTCCTCGCCTACGGCATCGATAAATTCAAGGCCAAGCATAAGCATTGGCGTATTTCCGAAGTCTCGCTGCTCCTCCTCGCCCTCCTCGGCGGCACACCCGCCGCCCTCTTGGCAATGTACCTCTTCCGCCACAAAACCCTTCACAACAAGTTCCGTTATGGGGTACCCACAATCTTGTTCGTGCAGATAGCTGTCGCAGTATTTCTTTTATGCAGGCAAGGATGAAGAAAAATCGCCATACACTCCTACTTTGGGTGATTGCCACCTTGGCAATCATCACCGCGGGCGTGTTCGTGTTTTCGCGGACGTCACTGGGCGAGAACATGAAACGCGAAAGCGCCCAGCTGTTCAATTATGAATATATACCCAATCAGAATATCGAACTCGACAGCTGCGCGGCGGCTAAAGGCGCGGATTCAATCTACAAGGACTTCCGTCAGAAATTCCGCTTCCACTATCAAGGCATCGGGATTGCGTCGTTTGCCGACAGCAGCCGCATGATTCTGCTCTCCGACCTTCCGCCGCATTTCGAGACTGACTCCATTGTGCCTATCTTCGCCAAGTTCACGCACAAGGCAGATATGCGTCGACACCCCATTGGCTACGACGGCTACACCACCGACGTGGTCATCCTCCTCGGCAACGCAACCAGCGAGAACTGCGACAACTTGATACGACGGCTCAACAGCGAGCTTTTCTTCAGCGACTACAAGTCAGCGGTGATGACGCTGCCCGCGGAGGAGAAACGTCAGTATTTCGCCAACGAGAATATCGACTACCAGATAACTCTCGACGAGTTCAACACTTGGTTTATGGAGGAGGGCGAAGGCTTTGTACACCTCGACGACACCACCACGGTGCTGACCGTCAACGACATATTCGCCTCGCAGGCATGCGGCGTCTATTTCAGCCAACAGCCGGGCTTCGTGGCGTGGGCAATCGCCAAAGACACAGACATCGCACCGCAGATAAAGGATATACGGCAGTTTACG
>JBGUZF010000144.1:0-7736 GCA_045222795.1 Bacteroidales bacterium | reverse complement strand
GGAGAACAGCTGGGGCCCCAACTACGGCTGGCAGGGCAACCTCATCATGACCAACGACTGGTTCAACGAGTACATGTTCCGCGTGGTCCTCGAAGAGAAATACATCCCCGCCAACATCCGCGCCATGATGGACCAGAAGCCCATCATGCTTCCCGCCTGGGACCCGATGTTTGCACCGGAAGAATAGTTAGAGCATGAATAAAGAGAAGCTCCGCATCAACCGTGCGGGGCTTTTTTTGTTACCATGAGCAGAGGATGCGGTGGAATCGGGCTATCGAGGCGGCGCGGCTGTTGTAGTGTGGGGAGATTCGGCCACCGGAGAAATGCTCTATCTTTCGCCGCAAAGTCGACAGGTTCGGCAACCCAATGGCGTTGCCCTTGGTGTAGGTGTACGACGCTTCGTGTTCCTTGGGCAGTTTGTCGTGCCTGATCCTGAACTTCAGTTCCGCATCCATGAAGCCAGTGACGTCGATATTCAGCGAGTCCATGTTTCTCCACCGGAATATGCGCTGCGGCTTGCCGATTTGCTCGAAGGTGATGCCCTCGGCGTCGATTGTTATGGTGGTGCCGACCACAGTTCCCTTCTTGAACCGCAAGTACTTCCCGAGGTCGAGGACAAAGACAGCAACCGAAACAGCGCCGAGAAGCCACGCCCACCAGTTGGCGGGATTAAGCGAGATGACCCACGCCATGCCAGGCATCAGGACGATGCCCACAATCAAGGCCGCTCGCACCTCACGCCGTTCTCCGATGACCATTGGCTTGCCGATATCCATTGTGCGTTGAGTTTTGCTGCAAAATTACGACAATTATTCCATTCGGCAAAAATAATTTTCTCCACATCGCAAAAAATGTGTATCTTTGCACCGCATTTAATGCGTAAAATCAATAATAAATTAACAATAAAACAATGAAAAAAGCATTCCTTACGCTGGCCGCCATCGCCATCTGCGCCAGCGCTGTGTTCGCACAGGAAGAGAAAAAAGAGGACGAGGGCTACAAGTTCGACACCATCAAGGCTCTGCCCATCACCTCTGTGAAGAACCAGAACAACGCCGGCACCTGCTGGAGCTACAGTGCCATCGCTTTCCTCGAGAGCGAGCTGCTCCGCATGGGCAAGGGCGAATATGACCTGAGCGAGATGTACGTGGTCGAGAAGACCTACAACGACCGCGCTATGGCCGCCGTGCGTACCCACGGCGACGTGAGCTTCTCGCAGGGCGGCGCCTTCAACGACGTCATCTACTGCCTGAAGAACTACGGCATGGTGCCCGACGAGGTGATGCCCGCCGGTGCCATGTATGGCGACACCCTGAGCAACCACACCGAGCTCAGCGCCCTTACCGACGCTATGGTCGAGGCCATTGCCAAAGGCAAGCTGAAGAAGCTGCAGTACGGTCCCGACGGCCAGCCGCTGTGGCTGAAAGCCGTCGCCGCCGTGCACGAGGCCTACCTTGGCAAGATCCCCGAGGACTTCACCTACAAAGGAGTAAAGTACACCCCGAAGAGCTTCGCCGAGAGCCTGGGCCTGAACCCCGACGACTACGTGAGCATCACCAGCTTCACCCATCACCCCTTCTACGAGCAGTTCGTCATCGAGATCCAGGACAACTGGCGCTGGGGCCTGAGCTGGAACCTGCCGCTCGACGAGATGATGGAGGTCTTTGACTATGCCATCGACAACGGCTACACCGTGGCTTGGGGCGCCGACGTCAGCGAGCCCGGCTTCCGCTACAGCCGCAAGGGCTTCGCCGTCCTGCCCGCCACCGAGGCCCCGAAGGCCGGCGTGGGCAGCGACCAGGCCAAATGGAGCGGCATGAAGGCCGGCGAGATTGCCGACGAGGCCGCCAAGCACCCCACTCCGCAGCGCTGGGTGACCCAGGAAGAGCGCCAGCAGGCCTACGACAACTGGGAGACCACCGACGACCACGGCATGCTGATCTACGGTACCGCCAAGGACCAGATGGGCAACGAATACTACATGGTGAAGAACAGCTGGGGCAAGTACAACGGCGAGTTCGGCGGCAACTTCTTCTGCAGCAAGGCCTTCGTCCGCTACAAGACCATGAACATCGTGGTCCACAAGGATGCCATCCCTCCCGCAATCAAGGCCAAGCTCGGCATCACCGACACCAAGACCGCTCCCGCCACCAAGAGGGGCAAAAGAAAATAAAGATTGAGAATCCTACTCATCACACCGCCGCTGACGCAGCTCAACACCCCTTATCCTGCTACGGCATATCTCAAGGGCTGTTTTGTTGGACAAGGTCATGAGGTTCGGCAACTGGACCTCGGTATCGAGTTGGTGGACCGTGTGCTGAGCCCGGAATTTCTCGAGAGCATAGGACTGACTTCACAGGCCCGGATTATCGAGCCTGTGAAGTCTTTTTTGCGCGGCAAAGACGACACCCTGGGTCCGCGCATCGCCAATCGCAGCCTCCTGCCCGAAGGCAAGCGCTTCGAGCAACTGGACGACGACAACCTCGAATGGTCGTTCGGTGTGGCAGGCACCACCGACAAGGCAATGCACCTCGCCACCCTCTTCATCGAGGACATCGCCGACCACATCCGCGAGAACGTCGACCCCCACTTCGACCTTGTGCGCTATGCCGAATATCTCAGCAACGATGCGCCAACCTTCGACCCGCTCTACAACGAACTGCAGCAAGAGCCCAGCCCTATCGACCGACTGATGTTGCAAACATTGGAAGAGATAATTTCAACTTTCAATTTTCAACTTTCAACTATCGACAAGGTCTGCATCAGCGTTCCTTTTCCGGGATGCCTCTATGGGGCGCTGCGTTGCGGACAATGGCTCAAGGCCAACACGCGGGCCCATGTTGAGATAGGCGGCGGCTTCCCGAATACCGAATGGCGACAGCTGGACGACAAGCGCATATATGAGTTCTGCGACGAGGTGACCATCGACGGGCACCCCGAAGCATTGGAACACTGTCCCGACTTCAGCGACCTGCCGCTCGACAAATACCTCTCGCTAACCGAGATGACCAACCCCATGCACCGTCTGTGGAGTCAGGGACGTTGGAACAAGATGGTGATGGCGCAAGGCTGCTACTGGCACCGCTGCGCTTTCTGCGACACCTCGCTGCCCTACATCGGCGACTACCGCGCCCCCGACGCCGCCACAGTGGTCGACCGCATGGAACGCATCGCAGCACAGACAGGACGTACGGGCTTTCACTTCGTCGACGAGGCCCTGCCGCCCAAGCTGCTGCGCGAGGTGTCCGAAGAAATCATAAAACGCGGATTGGCCGTCAGTTTCTGGGGCAACATACGCTTCGAGAAGGCATATACCGCCGAGCTCTGCGACTTGCTTGCAGAGGCCGGCATGGTGGCCGTAAGCGGCGGTCTCGAGGTGGCCAGCGACCGCTTGCTGAAGCTTATGGACAAAGGTGTCACAATACACCAGACCGTCGAAGCCTGCCGCCACCTGCGCGACGCCGGCATCATGGTGCACACATACCTCATGTACGGCTTCCCCACAGAGACCCTGCAGGAGAGCGTCGACGCACTGGAGACCGTGCGACGCATGTTCGACGAGGGCATCGTGCAGAGTGCTTTCTGGCACCGCTACGCAATGACCTGCCACTCGCCCAGCGGCCTCAACCCCGAACGCTACGGAGCACGTCGCACATCATTGCAGCCGAACCCCTTCTGCAACAACGAGGTCGACTGGGAACCTCAGTTTGATTATGATATCGAGGCCGTCGGTGCAGCCTTGCGCCTGGCGACATACAACTACATGAACGGCCTCGGGCTCGACCAGCCCGTGCGGTCGTGGTTCCCCATCAGGGTACCGAAACCTTCCGTAAATCAATTATAGGGACACGCCAGCTGGCAGATGTCGCAACCCAGCGTGTAGCCGTGGGCGTCTACGCCGTCGGGCATGGGACGCGGATTGTGCGTGGTGTAGTAGGCCGTGCAGCGGCGCACGTCAATCATCTTCTCGCCGATGGCGTGGTTGGGGCAGGCATCGACGCAGAGGTTGCAGTCGGTGCAGCCGCTCGCGATAGGGTTGTCGTAGGCGTCGCACTCCTCGGTGGTGACGAGTTCTCCGAGGTTCACCCACGAGCCCCACTGCGGGGTGACGAGCAGCGTATGGCGGCCAATCCAGCCCAGTCCTGCGCGTGCCGCCCAGTGCTTGTCGCTGATGGGCACCGTATCACAGCACACCTTGGCGTCGATACCGAGACGCTCTTTAAGCAGGAACAGCATATTCTTCACCACCTCGTGGTACTCGCGGTGCTGGGCGTAGGCGGCCACACCGTCGGTGCGTGAGGTGTCGGGCGGCCCGTAGGCGCTGACGCAGCAGATGACACTTTTGGCTCCGGGAAGCAGCAGGCGCGGGTCCATGCGCTTGTCGGCGTTGCGCTCCATGTAGGAGAGTTCGCCGTGCCAGCCCATAGAGAGCCATTGCCGAAGAGGGTATTCGTCGTCGTTGAGCGCGTCGGCGCGGGCCACGCCGCAGGCGTCGAAGCCCACCTCCAGCGCAATACGCTTCAGCTCGACGCTATTCAGCATCCTGTTGGTACTTGGCTTTCTTGGAACCCTCGTAGAGTTCGAACTTGAGGAAGCGGCAGTCGAGCGAGCCGTTCTGCACCGGTATCTTGCGCGAGGGACGCAGACCGATATGCTTCATGGCCTCGAAGTCGCTGGTGATGAGCCACACCTCGCAGTTCTCGCCATAGAGTCGTTTGAAGGTGTCGCCCAACTTCTCGTACATGGCGTTGAGGTCCTCCACCTTGATGCGCTCGCCGTAGGGCGGGTTGGTGACGATGAGGGTGCGGCCCTCGGGAGGCTCCTGGTCTTCGAACGAGCCTATGTGCAGCATCACGTCGTGGTGCAGCTTGGTGTATTCGAGGTTCTTCTCGCACTGCTCGATGACCTGCGGGTCGATGTCGTTGCCCCATATCTCGCCTTCGAAGTCGAGGCTGCCTATCTTGCGGTCTTCCTCGGCCTTGACGCTCTTCCACTCGCCGAGGTTGAACTCCTTCCAGCGCATGAAGCCGAAGCGGTTGCCGCGGTAGTACTGTGCCGGCACGTTGTTGGCCATCATGGCGGCCTCGATGAGCATGGTGCCAGAGCCGCACATGGGGTCGAAGAAGTTGCAGTCGCACTTCCAGCCCGCGAGTTTCAGCAGGCCGGCGGCGAGCACCTCGTTGATGGGGGCAATACCAACGCCCTGACGGTAGCCGCGCTTGTGCAGCGAGTCGCCGCTGGCGTTCATCAGCAGGGTGATGTGGTTGTCGCGGATATGCAGGTTGAACTTATAGTCGGGCTCCTCGGTGTCGATCGAGGGACGTTTGCCGAAGTTGCGGCGGAAGCGGTCGACGATGGCGTCCTTGGTCTTGAGGGCGGCATAGTAGCTGTGGGTGAACACCTCGCCGCTGGTGGTGCTGTCGATCATGAAGGTGCAGTCGACGTCGAGGATCTTCTCCCAGCGGATCTTGTACACCTGGTCGTAGAGTTCCTGGTCGTCGTTGGCGTCGAACTCGGCGAAGGGCTTCAGGATGGCCAGTGCCGTACGGCAGCAGTAGTTGGCGCGGTAGAGCAGGCGCATGTCGCCTTCGAACTCGACGACGCGGTTGCCGACCACCACGTTCTCGGCACCGAGGGCTGTCAGCTCGTCGGCCAGCACCTCCTCGAGGCTCATCATGGTCTTGGCGACCATCTTAAACTTCTCGCGCGGCGTCGATGTCGGCGACACCACTTTTCCTCGTTCTTTCTGTATTATCATTGCGTAGAGATTGTATGCGTTGCTTTATCTGTCGGCGGCTCTCTCGATTTTTCTTCACGATGCTGCCGTTGTAGATGCTTATGTTGAGGTCATAGCCCAGGAGCAGCACGATGCAGTTGAAATAGATCCAGAACATGAGCATCAGCAGCGTGCCTATCGACCCGTAGAGCAGGTTGTAATTGTTGAAGTTGTTGAGGTATATGCCAAGTCCCCAGCTGAGCACGAAGAACATCGCTGTGGCCAGCACGCTGCCAGCCGAGAAAAAGCCCACCCTCTGCCGTTTGACGGGGGCCCAATAATAGATGAAGGACACGGCGAAGAGGGTGGCGAAGGTCAGCAGCAGCCAGCGGCCCACGTTGAACAGCACGGTGTTGGTCTTGGAATAGACTATCCACCCTTGGGCGTAGATTATCTGCAACAGGAATTTGTGGCCGATGAACAATGCCAGCGTCAGTACAAGCACGATGTAGAGCACAAACACCATGCCGATGCTCAGCAGGTAGCGCTGCATGAACGGACGGGTCTCGATGCTCTGGTTGGCGAAGTTGAGCGACGAGATGACACCCATCAAGCCTGTGGCTGCCAGCAGTATGGACGAGATGAAGCCCACCGAGAGCAGCGTGGTGTGGCGGTGGCCCATGATGTCGTTGATGGTGTCCGACAGAGGCGTCATCACCTTGTCGGGCATGATGCCGCCAAGCTGCATCAGCAGTTCGTTCTGAAGACCGTCGACGGGGAAGAAGGCCACCAAAGTGAAGAAGAATATCAGCAGCGGCGGGATGGCGGTAAGGAAACTGTAGGCCAACCCCTTGGCACGCTTGCTGAGGTCGCCGTTGAATATGCCCACCAGGAAGAAACTCAGCACGTCGTAGAGCGGCACACCCTTGTTTCCCGGCAGCGTCACATGCTGAAGGAAGTAGAGCGTGGAGCGCACAGGCCGCCAATACAAGGCCTTGCGGCGCCACTGGCGCACTTTTACGGCGCCCAGACGTGTATATGCCTTCATGCTTTTCACTTCTTCACAAGCGAGATGTCCATGCTTTTGATATGGTGCGTCAATGCACCTACCGAGATGAAGTCGACCCCCGTCTCGGCATATTTGCGCAGCGTAGCTTCGGTGATGCCGCCACTGGCCTCGGTCTCGTAGCGGTGGTCGATGCGGCGGACAGCCTCGCGGAGGGTGTCGGTATCGAAGTTGTCGAGCATGATGCGGTCGACGCCGCCGTGGTCGAGCACGCGCTGCAGTTCGTCGAGGTCACGAACCTCTATCTCGATTCTAAGATTCTTGTTCTTCGCTTTCAGGTAGTTGCGGGTACGGTCGATAGCCTGTTCGATACCTCCGGCGAAGTCGATATGGTTGTCCTTGAGCATCACCATATCGTAGAGGCCGATACGGTGGTTGGTGCCGCCGCCGCATGCAACGGCATACTTCTCCAGGAGACGCATGTTGGGAGTTGTCTTGCGGGTATCGAGCAGCTTGGTGTTCAGGCCGTTGAGCATGGCAACCATGCGGTTGGTCTCGGTGGCTATGCCCGACATGCGCTGCATGAAGTTCAGCGCCGTACGCTCGGCGGTGAGGATGCTTCCCGCATGGCCCTCGATGGTCATCAGCACATCGCCCTTGGCGACATGCTCCCCATCATGCTTAAGTACTTTTACTATCAGACTGTTATCAACTAATTCAAAGACACGTTTGCCCACTTCTATGCCGCAGAGTACGCCGTCGGCTTTTGCCACCATCTTGGCGGCATTCACAGCGTCGGACGGTATGCATGCCAACGTGGAGTGGTCACCGTCGCCTACATCCTCGCGCAGGGCGGAAACAATCAGTTCGTCAAGGTTCTCAATCTTGTTCATAACAGTCTGGCTGTTTGATTTATATAATGAAATCTGCGACCCCTTGTTGGGGACTAACAATTTGCAAAAATACGATTTTTTTATGAATGTCGCACGCGAAAGTTTAAAAAGTGAAAAATCA
>JBGUZF010000143.1:0-6137 GCA_045222795.1 Bacteroidales bacterium | reverse complement strand
CGAGGGAAGACACCGGCGTTGAGCAGCGAGGTCTTACCCGTGCCGCTCTTGCCATAGAGGGTGCAGAAGATATTGTCGTCGACCAGCGCGGCGAGGTCGTAGCTCTCGTTGTCGCGCCCGCAGAAGAGCAGCGTGCTGCCCGCCGCAGGGTCTTGGTAGGAGGCCAGTCCGGCCCAAGGGTTTTGGTTCATAATGGTTTTAGCGTGTTTGTTCCACGTCGTTGACAATCATGTGGAAGATGGTCTCAAGGGCCAAGAAGTCGTATGCCTGCTTCTCGTAGGTGAGATTATCCCAGTCGGTGAGGCATGGGTGGGTGCGGCGCAAATGGTCCTTCTTGGTACCGTAGGTATAACCTTGCAACTCCATGGCGGCGTTCCAGCGCAGATGCTCACAGATGGCGACATTGCAGAGCAGTGTTTCGACGGGGTCGTCGGAAGGATTAGTGGGGTACTTTCCGTCATGGGCTTGGGCATACCCAATCACATCGTCGACCAGCTTCACAATGTGCTCCTGACCGGCATCGAGCGACTGTCCTTTGTAGCGGAGTGTGAGTGCCTGGCGGACATCCTCTTCGTTGAGACCGATGAGTTGCAGTTTGGTGAGGCCGTGCAGGAAGTTACGCAGGTTCTGCTGTGCAGCCGAACGATGGGCATAGAGGTTGTCGAGCGTGGGCTTGTGCTGCTCTGGGGAGACGGCGTTGCCCTCGAACCGGGCCGAAAGGCTGTTGTAGGCGCTGTTGAACATCAGACCTCCTTGCAACGCCCTGTCGATGATGATGTTGTCGTAGGAGTATATCTGTGCATTTCCACCAAAGGCATGCAGCATCTTCCCGTAGTCGCCATACCCGCTGGCTATGGCGTCGAGCATGTGCGACGACTGTGGGGCGCGCAAGCATAGATATATGCCCGGCAAGGCCTTGCCCTTGCCGCCGGTCTCCTGCAGGTACAGGCGCAGCAGCGACACCGCGATACGGATATTCTCTTCATCGTTGCCGGTGGCGACAACGATATAGTTGAGTTTCGAGATGATTGAAGATAGCCATTCCCAATAGCCGTCGCATCTATCGTTCAGCGACTCAAATGTGATGCCGCCATGCATGGTGGCGCGGCTGCGGCGGCACCAGTCTTCCTTGCGGGCCTCAATTTCGTAATCGACGATGTGGCACAAGAAAGGAGTCCTGCGGCGTGATGCATCCGGGAAGGCGGCGGTTTCGTAGAGGAACGAGAGCGCCTCGCGGCCGGTGTGGCCAAAGCCCACCACCAGTGCCTCGAACGGTTCGCGAACAATGGCCGAATTCATTTCTTCGGCGCTCCTGGGCAGGTACCTGACCGGCTGCGCCTGTGGGTCGGTGCGGAGCATCCTGATGGCGAGGGTGGCGGGGTCGACCAGACTCCATCCTTTGTTATCGGCCACAATGAGGTTTTCCTCCGACCCATCGGCCGAAACATACACTTCGAACTTCTTCTCGGCAAAGACCTTGTCGGCCATCAGCTGCGTCGCCGCCTTGATGTTGCCCTCGTTGTCGCTGTCGAAGAAATACACACGTATCTTTTCATGGCAATAGACCAGCGTACGGAGGTCGCCGAGGTTTATCTGGTCAAGGATGTTTTCGTTGGGTGCCGACGTGAGCAATGCCGGGTCCTTGTCGGAATTCATCAACACATACTTCACCCCCTTGAGGAGTTTGATATATTCCATCTTGTAGGGGAAGAAACCGAAGATGGTCTCGAGGCTGACGGTGAAACTCTCCTGGCTACCCTCTGTCGGCAAGTCGACAATGACGTTGTGGTCTTTTTTCTTGCCTTCCAGCGGCATGCTCTGCAAAAAGCCTATGGTGTAAGGGTTGAGGCCTATGAAGACATTAAGGGTCTTCTTCCGTGGGAACAGCGTATAGTTGAAAGTGCGTATGTATGACTCAAACCTCTTGGACAGCATCCGAACAGCGAAAATGGCTGTGATAAGAAGCGCCACAACCTGCAGTAATGCAAGGAGGAACATGTACACTCCATGTGATGTCATCCCGTCAAGCTCCTGGAAGAAGCTGCCACCGACAAACATGCTGATAGAGGCCAGGAAAGAACGTACAAGTACTGAAAAGACAGATGCATCGTTGCCCACCATGGAGAAACCGATAAAATAGACCGTCCATCCGTTCAGGAGAGTTGCAATGGCAGCCGTGGGTAGCAATTTATAGTGATATTCAGGTGATTTGCCAATCCTAAGCACAATGCCCACAATTAGATGGGCTGTCGCATAGAATGCCATGGCGCCGATGGCAGCACATACAATAAGTTCAAAGTTTGACATCATAGAATTCTCTAAATTTATTATTTACGATATTATATAGTCTTGTTTTCAGAGTGCAAATATACACTTTTTTTTAAAACTTTTTTATCTTTTTACAATAAAAAAAAATGAACTTCGTTTTTATATACAATTATGACATTCATCAGGACACTGACCATCGCTGCCGCCATGCTGCTCTGCTGCGCCGCACAGGCACAGGACAAAGCAACTATGAGCCGTCACCAGCAACAGCTGGCCTCGCTGCTCAACCGCGTGGCGTCGGCACCCACCGACAACGAGCGCTACCTGGCCTCGGAACAGGCTGTGCAGGCTCTCGCCAAAGCCCTGGCGGAGGACGAGTCGGAGAAATGGAAATGGCAGCTGCCAACGGTGGCATCGGTGCTCACATCGCCCGACGGACTGCTGCGCATCTTCTCGTGGGCCGTGGTTCGCGACGACGGTGAGTTCGAATGTTTCGGCGCGGTGCAATACTACAACGACAAAGAGGAGGAATACCAGTTCGGCCTGCTGCACGACAAGAGCGAAGAGATAATGAACCGCGAGGAGAGCACCCTCACGCCCGACCAATGGCTCGGTGCCGTCTACCAGGAACTCATACAGACATCCTATAACGGCAAGACCGTCTACACGCTCCTCGGATGGAACGGTGTCGACAACCTCACCGAACGCAAGATAATAGAGCCCGTGATGTTCCGTAGCGGCGTGCCGCAATTCGGAGCACCGGTGTTCCGCCGCGAGCGCAACCAGCGCCGCATAGTGCTGGAATACACAGACAAGGCCATGGTCAACCTCAGCTATGAGGAACAGTACGTCGAAGAGGTTGAACGCACCCGCGTCAAGGTGAAAGGTTCCAACCGCTACCGCACCGAGGAGAAGAGCAAGCTCCACAAGGAGAAGATGATACTCTTCGACGAGGTGGAGCCACAGGTGCCCGGCATGGAAGGCCTCTTCCAATACTATGTGCCGTCGGGCGTCGAGATGGCATACGCCTTCATCGACGGCAAATGGGAACTGCGCGACGGTGCCCAGGGCCGCCTCAAAGACAAGAAACTGAACAAACCTTTCGAGCCTCTCGACAAGCAGGCTCCTGCTTATAAAAGGTAGAAAATAGTGTTAAGCGTTTAGCGTTAAGTGTTAAGTTAAATGTTACTCAGAGAAATCAAGACTCCCGCCGAACTGCGCAAACTGCCACTAGACCAACTGCAACCGCTGGCCGAACAGCTGCGCGACTATATCATTGACACTCTTTCTTCGCATCCCGGCCACCTGGCCTCAAGTCTCGGCGTGGTGGAACTCACCGTTGCCCTGCACTATGTCTTCAACACTCCCGACGACAAACTTATCTGGGATGTGGGACATCAGTCCTACGCCCATAAGATACTGACGGGTAGGGGAGAGCAATTCGCCTCCATCCGCACACATGGCGGTCTCAGCGGCTTCCCGCGCATGAGTGAGAGCCCTTACGACGCTTTCGGCACAGGTCACAGTTCCACCTCCATCTCCGCCGCCCTCGGCATGGCCACCGCCAGCAAGCTGCAGGGCGACACCTCGCGCAACCATATCGCCGTCATCGGCGACGGCGCCCTCACGGGCGGCGAGGCTTTCGAGGCCCTCAACAACCTAGGCTGTTCCAAGGCCAACGTGCTCATCATCCTCAACGACAACGGCATATCTATCGACAAGGCTGTCGGAGGATTGGACCGCTACCTCACGCGCATCACCTCGTCGCGCCACTACAACAATCTGAAGGACAAGGTGTGGCGTCGCCTCGACGGCAGCGAGGGCGGTCGCCGTCACGACCACTCCATAGGCTTCTTCCAGCGCATGACATCGATGGCGAAGACTGCGGCCCTCGGCGGCAGCAACCTCTTCGAGGCACTCGGCATCCGCTATTTCGGTCCTGTCGACGGCCACGATATCGGACAGCTCGTGGAGACGTTGCGACGCCTCAAGGAGATTGACGGTCCCAAACTGCTGCATATCTTCACCCAGAAGGGCAAGGGCTTGCGTCAGGCCGAGAAAGACCCCATAACTTATCACGCACCAGGCAAATACGACATACGTACGGGCAACCAGATAGTGCAGAATACCGCCGACCAGCCCCTGAAATACCAGGAGGTCTTCGGCCGCACCATCCTTGAGCTCGCCAATCAGAACCCCGCCATAGTAGGTATCACGCCGGCCATGCTCAGCGGCTGCTCGCTGAATATCATGCAGCAGGCCATGCCTGACCGAGTGTTCGACGTGGGTATCGCCGAGCAACACGCCGTCACCTTTGCGGCAGGTCTTGCGGCACAGGGCATGATGCCGTTCTGCAATATCTATTCCACCTTCGCGCAGCGCGCCTACGACCAGATCATCCACGATGTGGCACTGCAGAATCTGCCCGTCGTCATCTGTCTCGACCGCGCCGGCATAGTGGGTGAGGACGGTGCCACACACCAAGGCTCCTTCGACCTGGCATATCTGCGACCCATTCCCAACCTCACCGTCTGCGCCCCTATGGACGAGCACGAACTGCGCAACATGATGTACACCGCCCAGTTGCCCGACCACGGTCCCGTGGTGATACGCTATCCGCGCGGTTCAAGTGTGCATAGCGACTGGGAATCAACATTTAGCGAGATTAGAGTAGGAGAGGGGCGCTGCCTGCGAAAGGGTGGCGACGTGGCCATCATAAGTCTCGGACATCCCGGCAACGACGCCCTTGCCGCCGCCGAAGAACTGCAGGAGCAGGGTATTTCGGCAGCTGTCTACGACATGCGATTCCTCAAGCCGATGGACACCAAGATGCTCGACGAGATTGCCACAGCGGGATTCCGCCGCATCGTAACCGTCGAGGACGGAGTCCGCATGGGTGGCTTCGGAGAGGCAGTGATGGAATATTTCGCCGAGAATCATCCGACCGAGACCTCCAAGGTCTGCATTCTCGCTATTCCCGACCAGTTCGTTCCGCATGGATCTGTGGCAGAACTAAAATCTGACTGCCATATCGACAAAGCCTCCATAGTCCTTGCAGCACAGATGTAAAATGGTGTGTCCTGAAGCAGGGCACACCATATATTTTAACCTATACTATTTAACATAACCACGGTATTGGTAAGATAAAATAACATAAAAAAGCCGGGCTTTTAGGGCTCGGCGATTATCTTGGCGGTTATGCTGACGGCTCGTGGATTGTTGATTTGCAGCCAATGACAACCGTCTATTTCGCGGTGCATCAACGTCAGCAATTCTCCTGGACGAGATTCCATGTGATAACTGATGTCAAATTTGAACGGACGTCCGGTGCCGAATCCAATTTCGTGCATATAGTCGAATATCATCCGTATGTATTCCGAATTGTTCACGTGCATCGTATGGTCGAGCATTCCGAAACTCACAGGTCGCTGCATCTTAATGTCGTCGTCGATCATCTTGGGCGCAACCATACGCGGCAGTGTTTCGTATTCCGTTGCCAGATCAGGATGATTCTCGTAGTTGGCTATCAGCTCGTTGAGCCTCAGCACGCGCCTGGCGGTCATATCTATCATCACCCAGCACGATGTTCCCGTCAGCAGTGTATCGCCATTCTCGGTCAAAACACGGTAATCCCTATTGCAAATCAAGCCGTTGTTGCCGCGCGACCACGTACTTAACATAATCTTCTCGAAGGCGTCAGGCAGACGCTTAATATCATAGTATGCGCGAGTTATAACCCATGCACGGTTCTGCGCCAGCAGTGTCTTGAAGCCTATGCCCGTGGCGTTGCCGTGATATTCTGTAACCTCCTGACACAGACGCACTGCCGCCCAAACATGCAGACGGTCGTCGATGTCGCACAGATACGA
>JBGUZF010000142.1:0-13361 GCA_045222795.1 Bacteroidales bacterium | reverse complement strand
TCGTGCGACGAATGCGCCATACGCTGCACCACGCCCTGCAACGGCGAGATGGTCGACTTCAAGATAGACGCATCCAAATTATAATTGATAATTGAAAGTTGAAATCTGATGAGCAAATAGCCGCAACAATCAGGCGCATCATTGTTGTCGCCATAATTTTCAATTTTCAATTTTCAACTTTCAACTCTATCGAGGCCCAGTGTGGTGTGAAGGTGAAGTCTGCCGACAAGGGCACCTACACCGAAGCCCTGGCGCACTACAACAGCCACAACTACCGCCAGTCGTCCAACCTGCTGCGCAAGGTGGCCGGTAAGAACCCCAAGGCCGCTGACCCGCAGTTCTGGCTGGGCATGAACGCCGTAGCCGACGGCTTCAACGCCACAGGCATACGGCGCTACTTCACCAAGTGCATAGAACTCTGCCCCAACTATCCCAACCCCTTGGCGCATTTCTACATGGGCATGATACACTATACCGACAGCCGCTATGACGACGCTGTGGCCGAGCTGAACCGTTATTTCGACGGCGCCAACGGCAGCGACGACAAGCTCGTCGGCGCCGCCTACGAGGAGGCCTCGAACTACCTATACTGGTCGCAGTTCCTTGCCGACGCCATGCTGAATATGGCGCCCTTCGAGCCGCAGGCCGTGGAGGGCGTGAGTTCGGACATGAACGAGGCGCTGCCGTACCTGACGGTCGACGGACAGACCTTCTACTACCTGCGCGAGATGCCCGTGAACCGCGAGAAGACCTTCTACCACCGCGAGCTCGAGGATCGCCGCTGGCAGCTCTGCATGAGCCGCCGCAAGGACAGCACGTGGAGCAGGGGCGTCGAGCTGCCGCCGCCTTTCAACAGCGGCGACCCCGAGGGCAGCGTGAGCGTCACAGCCGACGGCCGCGAGCTCTACTATTCCATCATACGCCGCAAGAACGGCTACGCCAACAGCGATATCTACTGTGCGAGATGGAATGCGGAGAGCGGCAAGTGGAAGGTGACGCCGCTGGGCGCCAACGTCAATGGCGACCACACCTGGGAGTCGCAGCCCTCCGTCAGCGCCAACGGACAGACGCTGCTCTTCGCCTCGAACCGCAAGGGAGGGCAGGGGGGCACCGACATCTGGCGCTGCCGGCGGCTGAAGAACGGCGACTGGGGCCGCGCCGAGAACCTCGGCAACAACATCAACACTCCCGGCAACGAGCGATTCCCCTTCCTCGCCGCCGACGGACATACGCTCTATTTCCTCAGCGACGGATGGC
Organism: Bacteroidales bacterium; assembly: GCA_045222795.1. GTDB lineage: Bacteria > Bacteroidota > Bacteroidia > Bacteroidales > P3 > Colimorpha. The sequence continues at coordinate 12,104 of JBGUZF010000142.1, read as the reverse complement.
AGGGCTTCGGCGGCTACGACGTCTACTTCGCCAACCTCAACGACACCTACGGCAACCGCCCCACTAACCTGGGGCTGCCCATAAACACCGAAGGTGACGAGATAAGTTTCGGCGTGAGCGCCGACGGACGGCAGGGCTACTTCGTCGGCCGCGCGGAGAGCTCGCGCAGCTCGGACATACTGCTGTTCGACCTTTATCCCGCCGCGCGTCCCGAGCCGATGATGATGCGGCGCATGAAGGTGACCTCGCCTGCGGGGGTGCGCGACAGCGTGCTGGTGCTGGCGGAGAAGAGTCAGAACGTGGTGGTGGTCGCCGACGAGGGCATGCTGCCAGCCATCTATTGCCGTACGGCGCAGAAGATGCCCGCTGCGGTGACGTTGAACGACACCCTGATGCCGCTGGCGGTGACCTTCCTCACTGGCAGCCGTCTGACGCCCGAGGGCGAGGCGGTGACCGACGCGCTGGCGGCGTGGCTCATAGAGAACCCGCGGGTGCACATAGCCGTAGAGTGTCCCGAGTATACCGACGCCAAGAGCGTCTACGACCGCCTGAAGAAGAAAGGACTCCGCGCAGAAAGGCTCGACTTTCTCGGCGGAACTGAATACCCGCACCCACAAATCCGCAGAATACCATGACCCCCATTTTTCGTATATTTCGATATTTGAAGTTCTTCCCGGTGCAGATAGGACTCAACGTGCTGTTCAACGTGCTGCACATCATCTTCAACCTGGGTTCGTATGTGATGATAGTGCCTTTCGTGGAGCTGCTCTTCGGCACCGCCGACGCTGGCGGCGCTGAGCCGGCCTTCGGCCTCAGTCAGCAGGAACTCACCGACTGGGCTTTCTGGCACCTGCACCAGTACGAGGCCTCGTGGGGCATGTGGCGCTGCCTGCTGGTCATCGCCGGCGGCTACCTGGCCTTCTCGCTGCTGAGCAACCTCTTCCGCTACCTGGCGATGTTCTTCCTGGCGGGCATCCGCAACGGTTTGGTGGAGCACCTGAGGAACGACCTATACCACAAGGTGACCATCCTGCCGGTGTCGTACTTCAACCGCAAGCGTCGCGGCGACCTCATCAGCCGCCTGTCGAACGACCTGCTGGATGTGGAGTGGAGTGTGTTCAGCACGCTGCAGATGCTCGTGAAAGACCCCATCAACGCCATAGTGTTCAGCGCCACGCTGCTCTTCGTCTCGTGGCGGCTGTTCGTGCTGTTCCTCGTGGTGCTGCCGGCGGGAGTGTGGCTCATTGCGAGGATAGGGCGCAGCCTCAAGCGCAACTCGCAGAAGGGACAGGCCAAGCTGGGACGCCTCTTCGCAGTGCTCGAGGAGGCTGTGGCGTCGCTGCGCGCCGTGAAGGCTTTCGGTCGTGAGGAGACGATGGACGGGCGTTTCGCCAGCGCCAACGAGGACTACACGCGCACTATGGTGCGTGTGGCGCGTCGCCGCGAGCTGTCGGCGCCGCTGTCAGAGGTGCTGGGCACGCTGGCGCTGGTGATAATACTCATCGTAGGCGGCTGGCAGGTGATCGACGGCCTGATAGCGCCGTCGGTGTTCATCTTCTTCGTCATCATCTTCGCGCGCCTCATACCGCCCATACAAGCCATCGTGCGTGCCTACAACAACCTGCAGAAAGGTTCGGCATCGGCGGCCCGCTTCCTCGAGGTGCTCGACGCCGACGAGGTCATAGTGGAGAAGCCCGGCGCCCTGTGGCTGCCGCCGTTCGAGCGCGAGATAGTGCTGCACGACGTGGGCTTCCGCTACGGCGAGGGCGACGACACCGAGGTGCTGAAACATATCGACCTTACCATTCCCAAGGGGAAGACGGTGGCCATCGTGGGACCTTCGGGTGCAGGCAAGAGCACCATGATGGACCTCCTGCCGCGATTCTACGACCCCACGTCGGGCTATATCACCGTCGACGGACACCGCATCGAGGAGCTCAACATCAACTCGCTCCGCTCGCAGTTCGGCCTCGTCAGTCAGAACTGCATACTCTTCAACGACACTGTGGCCAACAACATAGCCTTCGGCTCGAGTGACTATTCGATGGACGACATACGGCGTGCCGCGCAGGTGGCCAATGCCGACGAGTTCATCAGCGCCCTGCCGCAGGGCTACGACACTCCCATAGGCGACCGCGGGTTGAACCTCAGCGGCGGACAGCGCCAGCGGCTGAGCATAGCGCGTGCGGTGCTGCGCAACACACCAATCCTCATCCTCGACGAGGCTACGTCGGCCCTCGACTCGGAGGCCGAGGCGGCTGTGCAGCACGGCCTCGACGCACTCATGCAGGGACGCACCTCGATAGTCATCGCCCACCGGCTCTCCACCATCCGGCATGCCGACACCATCGTGGTGCTCGACCACGGCCGCATTGTGGAACAGGGCAGCCACGAGGAGCTTCTGGCGAATGAGGGACTGTATAAAAAGCTGGTTGATATGCAGTCGTTTATAAAATAAATTTTGCCACCTCGGAAATTGTTTGTACTTTTGCACCCCAATTCGGGAGTATAGCTCAGCTGGTTCAGAGCGCCTGCCTTACAAGCAGGAGGTCACTGGTTCGAACCCTGTTACTCCCACACGGGCCCTCCACTCAGAGGGCTTTTTTACATTTTTTAAGAATTCATTTTATACCAACTCATTGAATAGTCGTATATTTGCATTTTAGAAAAGCAAACAAACATTAACGTATAACCTTAAAAAACAGTAACATGAAAAAGTTTTTATCGTTTTTTGGCTGCGCCCTTTTTGTGGCTGCCATGACCATCAGCTGCGCCAGCAAGAATGCTGAAGAGGCCACCGACGAGACCGTCGTCGCCGAAGAGGCCGTCGAGAACGCCCCCTGCGAGGCTACCGTCGACAACACCGCTATGCTCAACGCCGCCATCGAGGCCGGCCGTGCCAAATGCAACTGCTACCAGACCGACCCCGCCAGTGTCGAGGCTTGCATCAAGGCTATCCTCTCGGAGAGCTACGCCGCCTATCAGGACAACGACGAGTTCAAGGCCGCTATGAACGCTGAGTTCGACAAATGCGTGAAGGAGAAAGCCAAAGACGCCGCCAAGGATGCCGCCAACAAGGGTATCAAGGAAGGTGCCAACGCTCTTTCGAACGCTCTCAACAAGAAGAACTAATCTCTTCTGAAAGATGAAAGGCTGGTCCGGCCAAGGGCCAGCCTTTTTTTATATACGCCGCATGAAGAACAAAAGACTTCTACTGCCTCTGCTGCTGACGGCCCTTCTGCTCGCCGTCGGATGCAAGAGTAAGCAGCTGCCTGAAGGGGTGCTTGACCACGACCAGATGGTGGCTTTCCTCTACGACGCCTATCTGCTCGAAGGCTGCTATTCCGTAGAGACCAACTATGCCTACGACTCCCTCTCGCCCGAAATCGCCGCCGGCTACGACGCCATCATGGAGCGGCAGAACATAACCCGCGAGCAGGTGGAGGCCAGCATGGATTATTATGCGCAGAACCTGCTGCTGTACAACGCCATAAACAGGGAGGTGCTTGCGCTGCTCGAAAAAGAAACAGCCACAGACACGGTGGCTACCAAATCTGTGGCTATTGAGGTTCTCCCGATGGAGTAATGCATCAATGATGCTGTACCGTCATATTGCCGAAGGATACTATCAGTTGCCGCTGCTCGGCTGAGTCGACGCTCTGTACCTCGCGGTCAAGCCAGCTCTCGTAGTCGAACATGGTGGCGATGATGCGGCCGGTGAGTTTCTCATCCTCTCGTATGTATTCCAGTACCGACATTGTCACTTCCCACGGCCACCAGTCGGAGGTGTAGGTGCCGTCGGGCGAGTACACCTGACCGTTTTCATAGTAGTATACATATCCGCATTGCGGGTCGCCGGTCAGTCGTCCGGGGACGGTGAAACCCGTGCCGGGATTGTTGACGGTCATGTGTGCCGAATGGTTGCCTTCGTCGAGCACCATACGTATCTTGACGCGGGGATAGGCGGAACCGGGGGCGTGGGCATTGATGTCGACCCAACGGTAGAGCGCCAGAGGGTTGCTTTCGTCGAGGTAGGCGTCATAGGCAAGCGTTGTCCAGCGCTCGTCGCCGAACATCACCACGAGGGTGTCGCTGATGGTAATACCTGTGGAGTCGTCCCATCGGGTGTCGTGGGTGTCGGGCTTGGGGGGAGGCGGCGGGTCCTCTTTGCAGGCAGCAAGGACCAGGCAACCTGTGACCACTGCCATTGCGGCGAAGACTACTATCTGTTTCAGGTCTTTCATGAGTTTTGAATTTATGCTTATAACGGCGGAGCGGATGTTTTATTGTGCCGCCGTAGTGTTTTCTTTCTCAGGTGCCGTCAAGGGCAGGTGTACGAGCCAGCGGCCGTCGCGCCGGAGGAGGTCGACGGTGTTGCTGTACGACTTGAGGGGGGTGGTGTTGTGGTAGGTGACCACAGCGGTGGTGTCGCTGGTGCGCTCGACCTTCTCAATCGTTATCTCCGCAGGAGTGTTGGAGGCAATGAAGGAGGTGTCGACAAGCGATATCAGGTAGCGCGCCATCACCAGGGTGCTCTTGCTGGTCTCTTCGGTGCAGTACTGCTCGGCGTCGTCGATGCGGTAGTTGGCGGTGGCCATACAGTAGTCGTAGGCCACCTGGCGGATTTCTTTTGTCTCGCTGTTGCATGCCATGAGGCACAGGACCGACAGCAGCAGAACAATCTTTTTCATGGGGGTATTATGCTAAAAAAGAAAGGTGTCCCTAAGCGGGGCACCCTTCTCTTTTCCGGTTAAAGAAATTAGTTCTTTCTGGAACCGCGGGTGGAGGTGACGGTCTTGGTGCCATCGTCGTTGCGGGTGACGGTGGGCTCTTCGGCCTTGGTCTGCTCCTGCTTGCTACCACGGGTGGAGGTGACGGTCTTGGTGCCATCGTCGTTACGGGTGACGGTGGGGTCGACGCGCTCCTCTTTGGTGGTGACGGTCTTCTCGGCGGGGGCGGCAACCTCTTCGGCAACGGCCTCGGCCTCTTCAGCGACCTCTTCGGTGACCATCTCGATGGCGTTCTCTTCGATAACGCTATCGTTCTCTTCAGCGGCTTTGTTGTTGTTGCAAGCCACGGTCAGAGCCATAGCGGCAACGGCAAGTGCTAAAACTTTGAATTTCATTGCTTGTTGTTTTTGGAATTAATTAGTCAATGGTGTTCCATTTGGCGTTGACCAAAGTGGCGGTCAGAGGATGAGCAACCTCGTTGAGCATCATGTTGGCGTTGATGCTGGCGGAAATGGTGCGGGCATCGGGCTGAACATCGGTGACAACGATGGTACCATCGTTGGCGGGGGTGTTGTACTCGACATCGTTGTCGTCCCAGTATTTCACCCAAACATCATCAGTGCCGGCGAAGGGCTGAGTGCTGACGGTGAAGCGGCAGGCAAACTGCATGCTGGAGAGGTTGGCACCATCTTTGTAGACATCGAAATAGGTAGCGTTGACGTAGTCCATGACAGCGTCACTGGTCCACTCGGCACCGTCGAAGCTAACGGTGATGGCGGGGGTAACTTCCTCTTCTTCTTCTTTGCAAGCGGTGAACAGCATGGCACCAGCGAGCAGGGCAACGCCCATCAGTTTGAAAATGTTCTTCATTGTTTTTTATGTTTTTAAGGGTTAATAATTTCCACTAAATCGGATGCAAAAATACGAACTTTTTCCAATATGGAGAAAAAAAACTCTTTTTTTAAATATTTTTATGTTTTCATTATTTATACGCGAGGCCCTTATTGCTTGACGTCGAGGGCGTCTCTAAGGCCTCCGGCCAGCAGCATGAAGGCCAGCACGATGAGCATGATGGCAAGGCCGGGAAGCAGGGCCAGATAGGCACTGTCGAGCAGCAGGTAGCCGTAGTTTTCCTTCACCATCATGCCCCACGACGGCATGGGGGGCTGCACGCCGATGCCGAGGAACGAGAGGCCCGCCTCGAGCAGTATCGCCGAGGCGAAGTTGGAGGCTGCCACCACTGTGACGGCGCCCACGATGTTGGGCAGTATATGGCGGAAGATGGTGCGGAAGGTGCTGTATCCCAACGCACGCGTGGCTTCGACGTACTCTTTCTCCTTGATGCTCAGCACTTCGCCGCGCACCACACGCGCTATGTCGACCCACATCGTCAGACCTACGGCTATGAATATCTGCCAGAAGCCTTTGCCGAGGGCGAAGGTGATGGCAATGACCAGCAGCACCGTGGGGATGGACCACACGACGTTGATGAGCCACATTATCAGGTTGTCGACCCATCCGCCGCGATAGGCAGCAATGGCGCCGAGAGTGACGCCGATGAGCAGCGCTATGGCGATTGCTATGAAGCCCACCGACAGGCTCACGCGCGAGCCGATCATCATCATGCTCAGCACGTCGCGCCCGTAGGCGTCGGTGCCGAGGATGAAGGTGCGGCTCTTGATCTCAGCCACGCGGCCGCGTTCCACCGTAAGGGGTTCGCCGGCTACGGGAGTGGCATGCAGCAGGTCGCCTTCGTAGTGGTAGTCGGTGATGGGAATGGCTGTATAGGGCAGAGCTGTTCCGCGCACCATGTTGCGACGCAGGGGACCTGTTGCGTCGAGATAGAGGAAGGTGGCCTTGCTGCCGGGCTTGAGGGTGGCGAGCTCGAGGTACTGCTGGTTGCAGAAGGGCGTGGGGTCGGGTGTGATGAGATAGCCGAGAATGGCAACTACGGCAAAGAGACCTATCACCACCAGGCTGGCCACCGACAGGGGATTGCGGCGGAAACGCCGCCAAGCCATCCGGTCGAGCGAGCCCGACGGAGTGCCTTTCTTCTTTCCTATCAGCGACAGTATCGTCATATAAGAATCTTACATAAATCCCAGTTCCACCTTGATGTCGTCGGGTATCATGTCCATAGTCCACGGCGGGTCGAAGGTGAGTTCGACGTCGACGCTCTTCACGCCGCTGATGAAACCCACCATCTGTTTTACCTCCATGTACATATATTCCGCCTCCGGGCAGTCGGGCGCCGTCATTGTCATCAGTATCTTAACGTTCAGTTCCTCGTCGATATCCACCTTGTAGATGAGACCCAGGTCGTAGATGTTGACGGGTATCTCGGGGTCGTAAATATTCTTCAGGCAGTTGATGACCGCGCTCTTTATTGTCTCTTGTGTGGGCTCCATGTGGTTGTGGGTTTTTATAGGAACTATAGCCCCTATAGTTACTATTTCTTTATGCTATACGCCAACGCGTACATCTTCATTTGTTTCACCATCGAGGTGAGGCCGTTGGAGCGGGTAGGGGAGAGGTGCTCCTTGAGGCCGATTGCGTCGATGAAGGCAAGGTCGGCGTCGAGAATCTCCTGCGGGGTGTGTCCGTCGAGGGCGCGGATGAGGAGGCTGATGATGCCGCGCGTGATCACGGCGTCGCTGTCGGCGCGGAAAAAGAGGCGTCCGTCGCGGTGCTCACAGCTGAGCCACACACGGCTCTGGCAGCCGCGTATGAGGTTGTCCTCGGTCTTGTCGCGCTCGTCAATCTGGGGGCATTCCTTGCCGAGGTCGATGAGGTAGGCGTAGCGGTCGAGCCATTCGTCGAAGTTGGCGAACTCGTCGATAATCTGTTGTTCTGTCTCTGCGATTGTCATTATTTAGGTGCTTTATATACTAGGTACCATGCTGCTGCGCCGAAGATTATCTGGGGTAGCAGGATGGCCATGAAGGGCGACAGCTCGCCGTTGGTGGCGAAGACGGTGGTCACCTTCATGAAGAGGATGAAGGCGAAAGCTATTGCGATACCTATGGCCAGGTGCAGACCTATGCCGCCGCGTGTCTTGCGCGACGCTACGGCCACTCCGATGAAGGTCATCACTATTATCGCCAAGGGGTTAAGTATGCGTTGCCACAACTCAATCTTGGCCTGCTTCACGGTACCGGTGCCACGCATTGTCTCGCGTTGTATGTGGCGCATTAGGTCGGGCGTGGGCATTGTCTCTATGTGCTGAGCGCGCAGGTCGAGGTCCTGCGGAGTCATGTGCAGGTCCACTTCTGCGTGGTCTTGGAAACTCAGGGTCTCCTTGCCGTCTTTGTCGATGGTGCGCAGCGAATAGCCTTCGCATTTCCACAGCTTGCTGACGGTGTCGTAGGTTATGAGGTCGCACACCTCGCGTTGGCGCAGCCGTCCCGATTTGTCGTACATCTCGCGGCGGAACTTATAGGCGCGGCGCAGGGGCACGTCGTAGTTCTCGGTGTATACCTGCACGCCTGCCTCCGACTGGAAGTGTATGTTGTGGTAGTAGCTGGTCCTGCGGTGCTTCACATAGTTCTCCTCGAATTCGTTCAGCGTTCGGTTGGAGTAGGGTATGACGAAGTTGCCAAGCAAGAGTACCACCAGCGCCACTATCACCGAGCCGTATAGATAGGGCCTCAGCATGCGGCGGTAGCTGATGCCGGCGCCCAGGATGGCTATTATCTCGGTGTTGCCGGCCATCTTCGACGTGAAGAAAATCACGGCGATGAAGATGAACAGGGGACTATAGAGGTTGACGAAACCGGGGATGAAGTTAAAGTAGTATTCGAAAATAATCTTGCTCAGCGGCGCGTGGTGACCGAGGAAGTCGTCGAGCTTCTCCGACAGGTCGAATGTGATGACGATAATAATAATCAAAGCCAAGGCCAGCAAGAAGGTCTTGATGTACTTGGCTAAGATATATCGGTCTAAACGGAGCAACGCTTACAGGAGTTGTTTCTGGAAGTTGGTGAGACAATCCAAAACATTCGTTTTAACGTGGATGAACTCGTCGATGCCGTAGCCCTTGTAGGTCTCCACCATCTCTTTGGGGAAGCCGGCGAGGACGAGGCTCTTCACCTTGCCCTTGAGGGCCTTGCACACCGGCTCGGTGAGCTCGGCATATTCGTCGTCGCTCGAGCAAAGCACCACCACGTCGGCGCCGCTCTCGAGGGCTGCCTTGGCACCCTCTTCAGGAGTTGCGAAGCCCGGGTTGTCGATAATCTCGTAGCCGGCCACACCGAAGAAGTTGGTGGCGAAACCCGAGCGGGCCTTGCGCATGGTGAGGTTGCCGTAAGTCAGCAGGAACACCTTCGGACGGCGTGCGGCGTGCTCGGTTTGCAGGCGCAACTGCTCGAAGGCTTCGGCGCCGCGGTAGGGCTTGAGTACCTTCACCTCGTCGCCCTGCTCGCAGCAGCAGCAACAGTGCTTCTCTTCATTGACAATCTTGTCGCCCATCTTCTCGAGGAGGTTGGGGTACTGGTTGGTGCCGAGGATGGTGGTCTTGCGGGTGGCGATGTCGAGGTCACGCTGTTTGGCGGTGGCCTCAACTTCGTCCTGCACGAGTCCGGCACGCAGGGCCTTGCACATGCCGCCGGTCTCTTCCACTTTCATGAAGTGCTCCCAGGCGCCGCGGGCTATCTCGTTGGTGAGGTTCTCTATGTAGTAGCTGCCGGCGGCGGGGTCGACAATCTTGTCGAGGTAGCTCTCCTCCTTGAGGAGCAGTTGCTGGTTGCGGGCAATGCGGTAGCCAAAATCGTCGGCCTCCTTGTAGGCACCGTCGAAGGGCAGCACCGAGATGCTGTCGGCACCGGCCACAGCCGAGGACATGGCCTCAGTGGTGGAGCGCAGCATGTTGACATAGGGGTCGTAAACCGACTGGTTCCAGCGGCTTGTGGTGGCGTTGATGAACAGCTTGTAGGCGCAGTCGCACTCGGGTTTGTACTGCTCAATAATCTTGCTCCACAGCAGGCGTGCGGCGCGAATCTTGGCAATTTCCATGAAGTAGGTGCTGCCCACGCCCACGCTGAGTTGCAGGCGGCTGGCCACACGGTGGGCTTTCACACCCATGTCGGTGAGGCGGGCAACAAGTTCGTTGGCGGCAGCGAGACTGAATCCGAGTTCCTGCACGATGTTCGAACCGGCGTTGTGCAGCAACTGTCCGTTGACGGTGAGCACGCGGAACTTGGGCAGAGCCTCATGGGCGTACTCTATCAACTCTTTGGCGGCCTGCAGGTCGCCCTCTTCGCCGCGGTGGAACTTACCGTGATTGAGGGCATAGCGGAACATGTCGAAGTCGGTCGAGCCGCAGAGTTCCTTGGGATCGTAGCCCTCACGCTTGGCATATTCGACATAGATTTTCAGCAGGCTGAGGTAATCCTTCGAGCACATGAAGTTGATGCTGACGGCGTTGATGTATATGCCTTTCAGCAGGGCGGCCATATCGTCGACGGTGGCGATGCCTTTGGCGCAGAAGCCCAGCGAGGTGGCGCCGCGCTCGACGGCGTCGAGAGCTATGCGGTTGGCCTCAACGGGGTCCTGCACGTGGATGTCCTGACGCACCTCCCACACGTTGTCGGCAACATGCTTGCCGCGGGTGAAGGGTTTCTCGCCGGGGTTGGCATCCAGATACTCAAGGCCTTCGAGGTCTTCGGCGCGATAGTAGGGCTTCACCTTGAAGCCTTCGATGGTGCGCCACACGAGCTTCTTCTCATAGTCGGCACCTTTGAGGTCTTTGTTGATTACCTCTTCCCATTTCTCGGTCGAAACGGGCGGGAATTCGCTGAATAACTTGTTGTCTTCCATTATGATGTATCGTTTATTTGTCTAATATGTAAAATGCAAATATACACAAAATAATTTATATTTCGCGTACAAAATAAAAAATATTCGTGTGTCTTACACCGCTTCGCCGGCGGCGTGACCTGTGGAGAAGGCAATCTGGAGATTGTAACCGCCGGTGTCGGCGTCGAGGTCGAGCAGTTCGCCGACGAGGTAGAGTCCTTTGACGAGGCGGCTTTCCATTGTCTTGGGGTTCACCTCGGCGAGGGAGACACCTCCTTGGGTGACTATGGCCTCATTCCAGTCGCGTGTGCCGGTGATGGTGAACTCTACCCCTTTGAGCCAGCGGCAGAGACGGCGGCGCTCGTCGCCGGTAATCTGGTGCAGGCGCTTGTAGTATTCTATGTGCAGCTGTTTCAGAGCCAGAGGTATCAGCTCGGCGGGCAGCCACAGGCGCAGGGCGTCGTTGAAGATGCGTGTGCCGTTCTGGTCGATATCGGTCAGCAGGCGACGGTTGAGCTGCTCGGCGGTGAGGGCGGGCTTCAAATCCAGCACTGCCTTGAGATTGCTTGATTGTGAGACTGTCTGATTGCTTGAGTGGAGAGTTCGTGTGACGACGCGGCTCGCGCTAAGGCTTATGGGGCCGCCGAGGCCGTCGTCGGTGAAGGTGAGTTCGCCGAAGAACTCTTTGCCGCCGACCGTCAGCCTTACGTTCTTTAGTGTGAAGCCCACGAGGTCATCGGGAATTTTCTCTTCGCATTTCAGCGGCACCAGTGCCGGCACTGGATCGACGATGGTGTGGCCCAACTCAGCGGCCATACGGTAGCCGGCGCCAGTGGAGCCTGTGGTGGGGTAGGAGAGGCCGCCGGTGGCGAGGATGATATGGCGGCAGGTGATGCGCTCGCCGCGCTCGAGGATGACGGCGGTGGCCTGCCCCTCGAAGGTCTCTATCTTCTTTACGGAAGTGTTCTTTCGGATAGTGACGTCGGGGTTGCCCTCAAGCTCGTTTATCAGAGCCAGGAAGATGTCGAGGGCTTTGCCCGAGGCGGGGTAGACGCGGTTGCCGCGCTCGACGGTGAGTTCCACGCCGTGCTCCTCGAACCATTGCATCAGCTCCTGGTTGAAGAAGCGTCCGTAGGCATTGCGGAGCCATACGCCGCCGCTCTGACCTGGCTTGTTGGTGCTGCCTGCCGTGCTGCTGCCAATATGCGGCAGCGTGTCGCGCAGGGGATTGGTGTTGGTGAGGTTGCAGCGGCCTTTGCCTGTGATGCGCAGTTTGCGGCCTGCCTGATCCATCTTCTCGAGCAGCAGCACACGACGCCCGCGACCTGCTGCGGTAACAGCGGCCATCAATCCAGCGGCACCGCCGCCGACAACAATGACATCGTATTCCATACTACCCACTGTCAACTACCGACTACCCACTAGGCGTCACACCTTAGCGGCGACGTTGATATAGTCTTCGGGGTGTATGCAGAGCACGGGGATTTGCGACTTGTGCACCACCTGTTGGGCGTTGGTGCCAAGGAAGAGCTGCGAGATGACGCGGTCCTGCTCGGTGTTGATGATTATCATGTCGGCCTT
>JBGUZF010000141.1:0-2444 GCA_045222795.1 Bacteroidales bacterium | reverse complement strand
GTCAATGGCATCGGTATCTTTTATTTATTCACCTCTCACCTTTCACCTCTCACCTTTCACCTCTCACCTTTAAAGGGCCACGCCTTCAATCTTGGCGCGGGCTTCGAGCACGGCCTTGTAGTCATTCATGGCGCGCATCTGCAGGTCGTAGATACTGCGGGGGCAGTCGGGGGTGAAGGTCAGCTTGCCGTTGTCCCACAGCTTCAGCACGGCTTCGAGGTTCTCCTTGCGGTTGAGCAGGTGGTAGTATTCACCCTTCATGCGGTCTTTGTAGTCGCTGGAAAGCATCAGCGAGGTGATGGTCTGTAAATCCATAATCTTAGTATTTAATTGGTTGTTATCTGTTCTTTAATGTTAGAATACCAGGCATTTGACTATCTTGTCGCCCACCTTCACCATATAGGCGCCTGTGGGTAGCTTGGTGTTGGCAACCCGTCGGCCGCTCATGTCATACACCTGCACCTTCTCTCTGTCGGCACCTTCGACCACGATGCGGCCGTTGAGGCTGTAGACCTTGAGGTTGTCGCCCTCGGCGTCCTCTATGCCTTCGCAGTTCTCCTCTATGTTGGTGAACTGTCCCCAGACGGCGTGCTGGCGGTAGGTCTCCACGGTGCCGCAGGGCACTATGAGGGTGGCGGTGTACGAGGGGAAGGCGCCGTTGCCCGGCGTGGGTGGCACCTGGCATTTGAGTATGAGGGTGTCGAGCGGCGTGCCGTCGATGAAGAGGCTGTCGCCCAGGGTGGTCACCGAGGCCGGCAGGGTGACTTTATGCAGTCGGGGGCATCCGGCGAGGGCCTGCGTCTTGATGTTGGTGACGTGCGGCGGCACCACGAGGCTCTCAAGGTTGGTGCCATAGAGGAGCCAGCTCTCCACCGTGTTCAGATGTTCGGGCAGACGGCAGTAGTTGAGGCTGCTGCACAGGGCCAAAGCGGTAGAGCCGATGTTGGTCACGTTGTCGGGGAATATCAGGGTGTCGAGTGCCGTGCAGCCATAGAAAGCCCACGAAGCTACGGTGGTGAGCGTTTGGGGCATGCTGATGTTGCGCAGGGCGGTGCAGTAGCAGAAGGCTGTGGTGTTGATGGAGTGCACCCCTTCCTCCAGCGTCACCGTCTGCAGGCTGCTGCAGCCGAGGAAAGCCTGCGGGGCTACGTCGTAAAGGCTCGCCGGGATGACGATGCCGGTAAGCGAGGTGTTGTATGCGAAGCTGCTCTCGCCCATGTAGGTAAGGGTTGACGGCAGCTGGACGGAGGCGAGGCCGTAGCATTCGTAGAAAGCGGAATACTCAATACGGGTGATGTTGTCCGGAATGACTATTGACTGCAGGCCGCTGCAGTTGGCGAAGACACCTTCTTCCAGTGTGGTCAGCGTGGAGGGCAGGCTGATGCTCTGCAGGCTCTGGCAGTTCTGGAAGGCGACAGACCCGAGGCTTGTCAGCTCGCCGGGCAGCTCTAGTGTCGGGCCGAGGGCGCTGTCGTTGTAGAAGGCGAAATCCTCTATGGTGGTCAGTGAGGTGGGGAAGCTGATGCTTTGCAGGTTGCCGCAGTCGGCGAAAGCCGCCCATGCTATGCTCTGGAGGCCGTCGTGCAGCGTCACAGATTGCAGCTGGCTGCAGAACACGAAGGCGGCGGAGTCGATGCGGTTGACGGTGGCGGGGATGTCGACGGAGGTCAGCGCCGTGCAGTTCTGGAAGGCGGAATACCTTATTTGGCGCAGTGTTGCGGGCAGCGTGACGCTCTGCAGCGACGAGCAAAAGCTGAAGGCTGATGTGTCGATGCAGAAAACGGTGGCGGGCAATGTGACGCCTGTCATCGAGCTGCAGCCGAAGAAGGCATTCAGTCCTATGCTTGTCACCGGATAGAAGCTGTCGCCATAGGGCACCGTGTCGGGGATTGCGATGTCGCCTGTGGGCTGTGTGTAGCCAACCCAGGAACTGTAGACTCCCGGCGACACCTGCTGGATGTTGGGGTAGAGCGGCGAAACCATTTTGGCACCTGTGGTGCTGTCGACGATGTAATACAGCGTCGTACCTTGGTGGGTGTAGCTGAAAATACTGTCCTGGGCCTTCAGGGAGCCTAGCGGTCCCACGGCCAGCGACAGGATGATTGCAGCAAAAATTAATTTTTTCATAGGTTTGTTTATTTTAAGGTTTGACTTTGTCGCTTACCCCAAACTCTTAACCCACCAGTTCCTTTGCCACGCTGAGGGCCTTGTCCAGCCCGTCGGGATTCTTGCCGCCGGCGGTGGCGAAGTGGGGCTGGCCGCCACCGCCGCCCTGTATCTCCTTGCCGAGGGTGCGCACCATCTGGCCTGCGTTGAGGCCGGCGGCCACGCGGTTCTCGCCAAGCACTATGAGCAGCGCCGGCTTGCCGGCGGTGACGCTGCCCAGCACCACGGCCATGTCGGGCCGCTCGTTGCGCAGGGCTATCAGGGCATCCTTGAGGGCT
>JBGUZF010000140.1:0-8594 GCA_045222795.1 Bacteroidales bacterium | reverse complement strand
ACGTTGATAGTGAGGAATTAGGAGTGAGGAATGAGGAGTTATCGGACGAGCCGAAGACATACTCCTCCCCCCTCGCAAAGCTCGGGTCCCCCTCCCCTAACGTAGGGGAGGAACCAGGGATGCAGGGGGCGCGCAAGACGGCGGCGCCGCCGGAGTGATAGGGCTTATATATAAACAGCGTTCTGTTAGTAATTTATTTGTATACTTTATACAATAAACAGGGGTCGCGTGCGTTTTTTTAGCATCATGAAGCACACGGCTGTTATACTGACTTTGTTGATTTTTAGCCTTGCGGGATTGGCGCAGGGCGTTACCAATGTGACCATTGTGGGCTCGTCGGCCAACGGCGCCGGCAAGGTGATAGGCGTCTATGGCTACGACGACATGCTGACGATGGACGAGCGCTTGCTCGACGAGGTGCGTATCGGCAGCGACGGGCGCTTCGAGCTGAAGCTCTATGCCAACTACCCGAGGCTGGTGTTCCTGCAGGTGGAGACCTACACGCAGTCGTTCTACGTGGAGCCCGGCCGCAGGTACGAGGTGTGGATGCCCGAGTTCGACTGGGACATCAGCGAGGTGCGCAACATATTCCTGGCGCCGCAGGCGCTGGACGTGGAGTTCATGAACCTCCCCAAAGACGAGCTTAACCTGAAGATCGGCGCCTACGAGGCGCTGGTGGACAGTTTCATATCGGAGAACCGCGTGTTCTTCGACCCCAAGTTCCAGCCGCAGCGCCGCTGGTTCGACACCATGGCGGCATTGGTGGAGCGGCGCATGCCCAGCGAAGAGGGCACCTTCTTCGACTACTACAAGCACTACACGCTGGCCGAGATGCAGCTGGCCATGCACTTCGTGAGCCGCAAGAAACTTATAGCGAAGTATATCACCGACCAGCCCGTGCGCTACCACGACGAGAACTACATGCGTCTGTTCCTGGCCCTGTACCAGGGCAGCATCTCGCGCGGCATGGCGCGTGTGCCGCAGAGCAGGCTCGTGGAGTGGGTGGAGAAAGAGGACCTGCGCCTGTATCTGGACTCGCTGGGCGTCGACCCCTTGCTGCGCAACGAGCGCGTGCGCGAGCTGGCGGCCCTGCAGGCCTTGAAGGAGAGCTGGTACAACCCCGTGTACGACGGTGCCAAGGTGAAGCGCATGATTGACAAGCTGGGTCGCGAGAGCCGCTTCGACGAGCACCGCGCCCTGGCGCACCGCCTGAGTGCCAGCCTGGGACGCCACGAGAAAGGCAACGAGGCAGTGCGTTTCACGCTGCCAGACGTGGACAGGAACATGGTGGACCTTAACAGTTTCCGCGGCAAGTGGGTGTACCTGAGCTTCGTGCGCTGCGGCGACCCCAACTCGATTTCCGAGCTTGAGACGCTGGCCTATTTCAAGGACAGCGTGTATGCCAAGAACAAGGACGTGGTGTTTGTGAGTGTGGCCTGCGACCGCGAGTTCCAGAAGATGTACCACCTGCTGCGCACCAGCAAGCGCGGCCACAAGTACCGCTGGACGTGGCTGCATTTCGACGGCAACTACCGCCTGCTGGAGCACTACGGCGTGGTGAGCTATCCCACCTTCGTGCTCATCAACCCCGAGGGCAAGTTGCAGTACGACATCACGCCGGCACCCGCCAGCGGCATACTGCTCCACGGACCATGGGAGAAGAAGCCCATGACGCGCGAGGAGGAGAGCAAGCTGCCGTTCTACATGAGGTAGTTAAGAGTTAAGAATTAAGAGTTAATAATTTAGAATATATGAAAAGCATATTGAAATTACTGATTTGCGTCAGCATAATTTTCAATTTTCAATTTTCAATTTTCAATTCGCTGATGGCCCAGAAGGAGACGGCGGGCGAGCGTCAGCGCGAGCTGTACCGTCAGGCTACCGACCTGTACCAGAAACAGAAATATGCCGCCGCGCAGCAGATCTACGACCAGATAGCCGCTGGCAGCGAGGGTAGGGCAGACCTGACCACCGCCGACGCCTGCTACTATGCCGGCGTGTGCTCGGAGAAGCTCGACAACAACGACGCCTACTACCGCCTCGAGGAGTTCCTGCGCCTCTACCCGCAGAGCTCGCGCTGCAACATGGCGCGCTTCTACCTGGGCAATTTCTACTACACCCGTGGCGACTACGAGCAGGCGCTGGCCTACTACCGTCAGGTGGATGCCGCCGAAGTGGAATACGACCACCGCAGCGAGTACAACTTCAAGATGGGCTACTGCTGGTTCCAGAAAGGCGACATGAAGAAGGCCGCCAACCTCTTCTCGCAGCAGGTGGGCGGCAAGTCGAAGTACGCCTCGTCGAGCCTCTACTACTACGCCCACATACAGTACACCGAAGGCAAGTATGAGTCGGCCCTGAAGAACTTCAAGGAGCTGCAGAAAGACCGCAAGTTTGCCAAGATAGCGCCTAGCTACATCGCGCGTATCTATTATTACCTCGGCCGCCACGACGAGCTGCTGCAGATGGCCCCCGGGCTGCTGAAGGACAAGGACGCCTTCAAGCGCGGCGAGATACACCAGATGGTGGGCGAGGTATACTTCAACCGCGGAGAGTACGAGCGTGCCCTGGAGCACTACCGCGCAGTGGGCAACGAGCAGCTTGCCGCCAAGCCCGGCTGCACGCCGCAGGACAACGACTACCAGGTGGGATACAGCTACTATATGCTGCACAAGTATGACTCGGCGGCCGTGTACCTGAGCCGCAAGACGGGCTGCAGCGACAGTGTGGCGCAGAACGCCCTCTACACCCTCGGCGACACCTACCTGAAGATGGGTCGCAAGATGGACGCCCGCAGCATGTTTTTCGGAGCGTCGAAGATGGACTTCAATAAGCAGATTAAGGAAGACGCCCTCTTCAACTACGCCAAGCTGAGCTGTGAGCTCAACCAGAACGCCATGGGCGAGAGCATCAAGGCCTTCGAGAGTTACCTGAAGAAATACCCCAGGAGCATCCATAAGACCGAGGCGCAGGAGATACTGACCGAGCTCTACTGCTCGACCAACAACTATAAGGAGGCCATACGCCTGCTGGAACAGATACCGCAGCGCAACGCCGCCCTCGAGCAGGCCTACCAGCGTGCCGTGCTGAACCGCGGCATAGAGTTGTGCAACAGTGGCAACACCCAGGAAGGTGTGGCGCTGTACGAAAAAGCCGTGAAGATAAACGCTGTGCCCAAGACCACCGCCGACGCCTGCTATCTGCTCGGCGAGGCGCAGTACAAGGCCGGCAACCTCGGCGCCGCCGAGAAGAGCCTGAGCCGCTTCCTGCTGTCGTCGTACAAGAACACGTCGCACTATGCCGACTATGCCCGCTACACCTACGCCTACCTGCTAATGCAGCGTGAGCGCTACGACGAGGCCCAGGAGTCCTTCAGCGAGCTGGCGGGCCGTCTGAACGGCACCTCTGACAAGCAGAAGAAGCGCATGCTGGCCGACGTGTGGAACCGCTTGGGCGACTGCCTCTATGTGCAGAGCCGCTTTGCGGAGAGCATAGTGCAGTACGACAAGGTGATTGCCGCCAACGGACGCGACGCCGACTACGCCACCTACCAGAAAGCCCTCGCCTACGGTGCGCAGGGCAAGAACAGCGAGAAACTGACCTACCTGAACTATATCTTCGAGAAATACCAGAACTCGCCCCTGAAGTCGAAGGCCATGCTCGAGATTGCCAACACCTACATGATGTGCGACAACAATGAGATGGCCATGACCTACTACAACAACTTCGTCAAGCAGTACCCGCAGAGCGTGTATGTGAAGACGGCGTTGCTGAACCAGGGACTTATATACTACAACACCGAGCGCGACGAGCAGGCCCTGAAGACCTTCGACCGCCTGCTGACGCAGTACCCCGGCACCGACGAGGCACGCGACGCCCTCAGCACCGTGAAGAACATCTACATCGCCCAGAACCGAGTGGAGGAATACTTCGCCTATGTGAAGCGCACCACGAAGGTGACCATCTCGACCGTGGAGCAGGATTCCACCACCTTCCTCGCCGTCGAAGGCCGCTACCAGGAAGGCGACTATGCCAATGCCTCGGTGGGTATGGACAACTACCTGGCCAAGTTCCCCGATGGCCTCTTCTCGCTCAAGGCCCATTATATCGCTGCCGACAGCTATTTCCGTCTTGGACAGAACGCGCAAGCTTTGCCGCACTATGTGGCTGTGGCGTCGGTGGGCAAGAACCAGTACAGCGAAGAGGCGCTCTATAATGCCGCCAATATAGCCTACGGTCTCGGTAACTACGCCCAGGCAGCCACGCTCTACCAACGGCTGACTGAGAATGCCGAGAGCGACAACAGCCTGTTGCAGGGCGAGGTGGGCAGCCTGCGTTGCGCTGTGGCGCTGAACCGCCACAGCGACATCCTCGAGGCTGGCCGCCGTCTGCTCGACGAGGTGAAGGCTTCGCCCGAGATGAAGGAGGAGGCCGCCCTTGCGATGGCACGCACCTACTTCGACAACGGTCAGCGTGACTCGGCCTTCGTGCACTACGGCTACATAGCCGCCTCCACCAACGGCGAGTACAACGGCGAGGCCCGCTGCCGCAGGGCAGAGATACTGATGCTCGACAGCAAGTACGACAAGGCCGAGAGGATAATTGAGGGTATCGTGGCTGACGCGTCAAGCGACTACTGGCTGGCCTATTCGTTCATCCTGTGGGCCGACATCTACTACGCCCGTGGCAACAACATGCAGGCCAAGCAGACGCTGCAGAGCATCATAGACAACTACGACGGCGAAGACCTCGTGGCTGTGGCACGTCAGAAACTGGCGGCCATAGTGGCTGCTGAGCAGCCCGAGCATCCGACCGGCGAGGAGGAGGAAATCACGATTGAGCTGTAAGTTTTAAGCTGTAAGTATTAAGTATTAAGTGTTAAGTATTAAGTGTTAAGTTGTAAGTTTTAAGTGTAAAGAATCATGAAGACAAAAAAGATAATACTGGCGTTAGCCATCTTTCACCTTTTACCTTTCACCTTTCACCTTGCCAATGCTCAGGAGAATGGTGGCTACAACGAGAGCGTGGTGGTGCGCGGCTCCTACCGTCCCGTCATCGAGCAGAGCGAGAAGATAAGTTTCCCGGCGGTGATTACCGACACCCTGGGGCGTATGGAGCGCGACTTCCAGTACAGCATCACGCCCACGCGTCTGCACTCGATCTACGAGCCTACGCGCATCAAGGCCGCCCGCATCATCGGTGAGCCTGCCACCAAACTCTACAACAACTACCTGCGCCTCGGTGTGGGCTACTACCCCTCGACCTTGGCCGACCTCTACTGGTGCTCGACACGCGACCGCGAGAAGACCTACGGCATACGCCTGAACCACAACTTCTCGTGGGGCACCATTCCCGACTACGACAAGAACTTCTTTGGCCAGACGGCCGTCACCCTCTTCGGCAAGTATATCATCGCCGACAAGCTGCAACTGTCGACAGACATCAGCTACGAACACGACCATAACCTCTACTACGGCTTCACCGACAGCACCCTGCAAGCGGTCCTCGGCACGGTGCGCGACAGCATCTCGCTCTCCGACTACCGCGCCTCGTACAACATAGCCACGTGGAACATCGGACTGAAGAACATGCAGCTCGACCCCAACAAGCTTGGCTATGCCGCCAACATACATGCCAGCGACCTCTGGGCCTACTGGGGACAGAACGAGTTCAACCTCAACGCCAGTGGCGACATACACTACGGCTTCAACATCAAAGACCAGTACAAAGGTGTGGCCTATCTGCGTGTAGAGTTCGACGGCTACCGCAACTCTTACCGCAAGGACGGCGAGATGCCGCTGGGCTGCACCATGGCACCACAGGCCGACACCGTGGTGGGCTGGCGCAACATCGTTAAGGTGAACCCCTACGCCGACTTCATGTTCAGCGGATTGGACTTCCATGCCGGCCTTACGGCTGGATGGGACTCGTATACCAACGACACCGCCACCACCTTCCGTCTGTTCCCGGATGTGGTCGTCAGCAAGAGCCTGATGAAAGATGCCCTGGTGCTCAGCCTCGGTGCCACCGGCGGCTTCGATGCCAACAACTGGAACACCATACGCTTGGTGAACCCCTACATCGCTCCCGATGCCGAACAGCGTGCCACGCGCCACTACGACTTCACCTTCCATGCCCGCTGGAACCCCAGCCGCAAGATTGAGGTCAATGCCGAGGCCGGCTTCCAGATGTTGCAGGACGACCTCACCTTCACCCTCGACTACGACTACACGCTCAACAACGTCTACCGTCCGATGTATGTCGACGACAACCGCTTCAATGTCGGCGGCACCGTGACCTTCGTCAACGACGAGATGCTCACCCTCATGGCTGGCGGTCACTACTACCGCTACACCTATCTCAACGAGAAGGACCCCCTAGCCATGCCAACCATCGGTTACAGGAAGCCCCTCTATCGTCCCGACTGGGACGCCCTCGCGGCTGCCAAGGTCAACTACCACGACAAGTGGCTCTTCTACCTCGAAGGACAGCTGCTGGGCAATATGCTCGGCGACCTTGGTGAGACGCTGCCCATGCGCTACGGCATAGCCGCCGAGGTGGAGTACCGCCACAACCGCGCCCTGTCGTTCTTCCTCAAGATGGACAACCTGGCCTTC
Source organism: Bacteroidales bacterium (assembly GCA_045222795.1). GTDB lineage: Bacteria > Bacteroidota > Bacteroidia > Bacteroidales > P3 > Colimorpha. The sequence continues at coordinate 1,977 of JBGUZF010000140.1, read as the reverse complement.
CAGCGCTACAACCTTTGGACCAACTACCCCTCGCAGCGCGGCCTCTTCATCCTCGGCCTGACCTATACTATCCCGCACAAATGACCTATCAGGAGACACTGGACTTCATGTTTGCGCAGCTGCCGATGTATCACCGCGTCGGCGCTGCGGCGTATAAGGCCGACATACAGCCCACCATAGACATGATGGCGGCGTTGGGAAATCCCGAGCGCAAGTTCAAGAGCATACATGTCGCCGGCACCAACGGCAAAGGGTCCGTGAGTCACTTCCTCGCTTCCATCCTTCAGGAGGCTGGTTACAAGGTGGGTCTCTACACCTCGCCGCACCTCGTCGACTTCCGCGAGAGGATACGCATTAACGGCGAGATGATACCGCAGCAGGCGGTTGTCGACTTCGTCACTACCCACTACCAACTACTCACTACCCACTCTCTTTCTTTTTTCGAAATGACCGTCGGCATGGCCTTCGACTACTTCGCCAAGGAGAAGGTCGATATTGCCGTCGTGGAAGTTGGGATGGGCGGCAGGCTCGATTCCACCAATGTCATTACTCCGCTGCTTTCAATTATTACCAATATCGGCTTGGACCATACGCAGTTCCTCGGTGACACGCTGGAGAAGATTGCTGGTGAGAAGGCTGGCATCATCAAAGACGGAGTGCCGGTGGTGGTAGGAGAGACGCAGGCGGAGACGAAGCCCGTCTTCGACCGAGTGGCTGCCGAGCATTTTGCACCCATTACCTACGCTGACCAGCACTATGTGGTTGACGACATCAGCCGCTACACCGATGAGCTTACCGGCGAATACCAGAAGAAAAATATCGCCACTGTGCTTGAAGCCGTTGAAGTACTGCGTCGCAAAGGTATACTTGATATATCGCCTGAAGCGGTGAGAAGCGGCTTGAGGCGTGTGGTGACCAACACACATTTACACGGACGCTGGCAGACGATAGGGGAGACTCCGCTGACCATCTGTGAGACGGCCCACAACGAGCCCGGTGTCCGCTCCATGCTTGGCAAGCTGCAGACTATGAGTTTCAAGCATTTGCACCTAGTCTACGGTTGCGTCAACGACAAAGACTTCCGCCATATACTCCAGCTTCTCACCTCTCACCTTTCACCTTTCACCTTTTATTTTACCCAGCCTTCCGTTCCGCGCCGCCTTCCGGTTTCCAACCTTGTGGCGGCTGCCAAAGAGATGGGCATTGAAGGAGAGGGATATGACAATGTAAAGGAGGCTATAGCTGCTGCACGCGCTGCTGCCGACAAGGACGACCTGGTGCTTGTCACCGGCAGTATCTTCCTTATCGCCGATGCTCTGACAACCGACAACTGATAACTGACAACTAAAAAATATGAAACGAGGATTCGGTAGCGACAATCATTCCGGTTTCAGTCCCGAGGTGCTCGATGCCCTTGCGGCTGCCAACACCGACCACGCTCTCGCTTACGGCGACGACGAATATACCCAGCGGTTGGAAAAACTCTTCAAGGAGACCTTCGGTCCAGATGCACGTGTCTATCTTGTGTTCAACGGCACCGGTGCCAATGTGCTGAATATCGACGCTATGTGTCGCTCGCATGAGGCTGTGGTGTGTGCCGAAACAGCGCATATCAACGTCGACGAATGTGGCGCTCCGCAGAGAGTTGTGGGTTGCCGACTGCTGACTGTCGATACTCCCGACGGCAAGCTCACTCCAGAACTGGTGAAGACGCGCCTGCATGGTTTCGGCTTCGAGCATCACTCGCAGCCAAAGGCCATAAGCATCAGTCAGCCAACGGAGTTGGGTACACTCTATACCCTCGACGAGATACGGGCACTTGCCGATTTGGCACATGGTTATAATATGTATCTCCATATCGATGGTGCCAGGTTGGCCAATGCCGCCGTTGCTCTCGGCTGCACCTTCAAGGAGATGACCGCCGACCTCGGTGTTGACGCCCTCTCCTTTGGCGGCACCAAGAACGGCCTCATCATG
>JBGUZF010000139.1:0-4199 GCA_045222795.1 Bacteroidales bacterium | reverse complement strand
GAGAAATACCTGCAGGTGTACTTCGACATGGGTATCTTCGACTTCATCCGCTGCGACCATTTCATCCCCATCATGCGTGATTCGAAGGGCGTGCACTACTACCTGCTGCCTACGCACATGATAGTGGCGCGCAGTTCGGTGGACTTCGACATGGTGCCGCTGAAGGACCTCACGGTGGTGTGCCAGGAGCTGGCCATCGAGGAGACTGTGGAGGTTGTCAGCAGCCGCCTGGGCGATGCCGCCAGCATGATACGTATACCGGAGTACGACCTGACGTGGTACTTCAACCATGTGCGTCCCATCATGCACTTCGTGGGCGCCTACGATGAGCTGAGAAAGACATTATGAGCAAGAAGCAGCGCCATACCTATCGGTTCAATCCCCACACCTTGCGATACGAGAAGGTTTTCGTGTCGCTCAAGGAGCGGGTGCGCAGAATCAGCTTCAATGTGCTGTTCGGCGTGGTGTTGGGCGTGGTGATAGTGATTGTGGGGCTGCAGTTTATGGATTCGCCCAAGGAGCGTGCCATGAAACGCGAGCTGGCGCAGTACCGCCGGCAGACGCGTCTGTTGGGCGACCGTGTGGACAGGGCCGAGAAGGTGTTGGTGGACCTCGAGGAGCGCGACGACGTGCTCTACCGCACCATCTTCGAGAGCGAGCCCGTGAGCCAGGATGTGCGCCGCAGCGGCATCGGAGGTGTGGAGCGCTATGCCGAGTTCGACGAGATGGAGAGTGGCGAACTGCTGAAGAGCACCACCCTGAAGGTCGACGACCTCACCAAGCGCCTCTATGTGGAGTCGAAGTCGCTCGACGAGCTCTACAGTATGGCGCGCACTAAGAGTGAGCGCATGGCCTCGATGCCTGCCATCATGCCTGTGGCGAAAGACAAGTGCAAGGTGGTGAGTGGTTTCGGCATGCGTTACCATCCGATATTGAAATACCGCCGACTGCACTCGGGCATCGACCTCACGGCGCGTCAGGGTACGCCCATCTACGCCACCGGCGACGGAGTGGTGCGTGTGGCCGGCCGCAACCCGCAGGGTTTTGGCGGCTACGGAGTGGTTGCTGTGGTGGATCACGGCTTCGGCTTCGAGACGCTCTATGCCCACATGGCCACCGTGAAGGTGAGGGTGGGGCAGCACGTGAAGCGCGGAGAGATGATAGGCACGGTGGGCAGCACGGGTATGTCGAGTGGTGCGCACCTGCACTACGAGGTGATACAGAACGGCAAGAAGGTAGACCCCGTATACTATTTCTACAACGACCTGAGTCCCGAGGAGTACGAGGAAGTGCTCGAGCTGGCGCGGCAGGAAAATCAGAGTATGAGTTAATGTTGAGTGATGAATGATGAGTGATGAATGATGAATGATGAACGGAAGATTAATGGTGAATGATGAATGAGGAATGATGAATGGGGGGGGAATGGAAGTAAGGATTGATGATAATGCAGGTTATTGCTTTGGCGTAGTGAAGGCCATTGGTGCTGCCGAGGAGGAACTGTCGCGCAGCGGCAGCCTCTACTGTCTTGGCGACATAGTGCACAACAGCGCCGAGGTGGAGCGTTTGCGCCGCAAGGGGCTGCGGGTGATTGACCACGGCGATATGGAGCGCCTGGCTGGCAGCACGGTGCTTATACGGGCCCACGGCGAGCCGCCGTCGACCTACGCCGCCGCCAAGGAGCGCGGCATACACCTCATCGACGCCACCTGTCCCATAGTGCTCACCTTGCAGCGCCGCATACGTCAGGGCTACGAGGAAATGAGGGCTGCCGGCGGCCAGGTGGTCATCTTCGGCAAGCCGGGTCACGCAGAGGTGACGGGCTTGAACGGACAGACGGAGGGCACGGCGATAATAGTGAGCCATCCCGACGAGATAGAAGCCATAGACTTCGGGCGACCGATACGCCTCTACTCGCAGACGACCAAGAGTCGCGAGGACTACCGGCGCCTGATAGCCAACATAGAGAGACAGGGACCGGTTGATTTCGTGGCCTACGACACCATCTGCAACCAGGTGGCACACCGTGCGCAGCAGTTGGAGACCTTTGCCAGTTCGGTCGACGTGCTGCTGTTTGTGGCCGGCGAGGGTAGCAGCAACGGGCACTACCTGTACGAATACTGCCGCAAGATACAACCCAAGACCTATCTGATAGGCAGTGGCGCCGAGGTGCGCAAGGAATGGGTGGCGGGAGCCGAAAAGATAGGCATCAGCGGTGCCACGTCGACGCCGCGATGGCTGATGGAGGAAGTGGGGAAACGGGTGAGAATGATGAATGATGAATGTTGAACGGAAGGGCTTAACGTTGAATGATAAATGATGAACGGAATGATGAACAATGACGCTTGACAGGCTTATATTAAATAACTTCAAGAACTACCGCGAGGCGGACGTGGAGCTGTGCGGCAACGTGAACTGCTTCGTGGGCAACAACGGTGCGGGCAAGACCAACCTGCTCGATGCCGTCTACTACCTCTCGTTCTGCAAGAGCTACTTCAACCCCATAGACATACAGAATATCCTCGTAGGCGAAGACTATTTCGCCATTCACGGCCACTACGGCGACGATATGGCCAGCTGTATCCTGCGTCGCGGACAAGGCAAGCAGATGCGCTGGAACAAGAAAGCCTGCAAGACATTGGCCGAGCATATAGGGCGGCTGCCGCTGGTGATGGTGTCGCCGAGCGACCAGAGCCTCATCACGGGAGGCAGCGAGGGGCGCCGCAAGTTTGTCGACGGCATACTGTCGCAGACCGACCACGTGTACCTCGACCACCTGATACAATACACCAAAGCCCTCGAGCAGCGCAACCGTCTGCTGAAGCAGATGTGGGAAGACCGTCTGTGGGACGACGGTATGGTGGGTGTGTGGGACGAGCAGCTCTGCCGTCACGGCGAGCCGCTGTACGATGCCCGCCGCCGCTTCATCGTCGACTTCAAGCCGCTCTTCGAGGAGTACTACCACTGGATAGCCGGCGAGAGTGAGCCCGGCGGCATAGTGTACGTTACCGACCCGCGTCCCCTCGACCAGCAGATTGCCGAGAGCCGGCAGGCCGACAAATACTCGCAGTACACCAATGCCGGTCCCCACAAAGACGACCTGCAGTTCATGCTCGAAGGTGAGATGACCGTGAAGCGTTTCGGCTCGCAGGGACAGCAGAAGAGTTTCGCGCTGGCGCTGAAGCTGGCGCAGTTCCAGTACCTGGAGAACCATTGCGGTCAGAAGCCCATACTGCTGCTCGACGACATCTTCGACAAGCTGGATATGGAGCGTGTGCGGCAGCTGATAGCCCTTGTGGGCAGCGACCGTTTCGGGCAGGTGCTTTTGACCGACACCCAGCCGGGTCGCGTGCAGGCCATCTTCGACACACTGCCCAACCTCGACCACCGTATATTCACCGTAAGCAAAGGTGCTTTAACCCTCAATTCGTAATTCATCATTCAACGTTCATCATTAGATATGCAGCCCGACCGACCACTCAACTACTACATGCAGAAGCTCTTCCACCAGATAGATATGGGAGAGTTTGCGTCGGAGATGGAGGTGCAGAAGACCTACCGCTACCTGGCCGGGGACCTGATATACAAGCTCACCACCCTCTGTGCCTATCGTGACGGCACGTTGAGGCTGCGCTTCGCCGCCGCCGCGTTGAGGCAGGAGATGACCTGGCGCCGCGAGACCTTGCGCCAGCGGATGAACGACGAGCTGAAAGGCAACGTGATAAAAAAGATTGTGATACTATGAAGAAACTGTGGCAGGCATTGATGTTGGTGCGGAGGTGCGACCCGTGGTCGTTCCGCCGGAAGGCGTTGTACGTGCTCCTGCAGAGTGTGCTGCCGCTGGTGAACCTCTATATCCTCAAGCTGCTTGTGGACAGTGTGGAAGCCGGCATCCGCGGCACCGGCGAGCCGCAGGCTGTGGTGCCCTACTTGTTGGCGATGGTCGGCGTGTTTCTGCTCAACCGCATAGTGTCGGCCCTCAACAACGTGAACAACGACGTGCTGGGTCAGCGGCTGGTTGACTATCTGAGCGACATCATGCAGCGTCAGGCTGCGCGGCTCGATATGGCCTACTACGACAATCCCGACTTCCACGACTCGCTGCACCGCGCCCAGCAGGAAGCCTCCTACAGGCCGATACAGATAATGGACAACTTCATGGCGCTGTTTGGCGCCGTAGTGTCGGTGGCCGGCGTGGTGGC
>JBGUZF010000138.1:0-4201 GCA_045222795.1 Bacteroidales bacterium | reverse complement strand
ATCGGCATTCCTCCGGCTTCCACAATCTGGCAACTGCGGGCAAAGTTCAAGATGTTTTGCAGAACCTGCTCCGAAGGACGTATGTCTGTGCTTGCAGAAGCTACGGAAAATGTGTCTGTGCTTAAGAAATCGTATTCCTGCATCATACGCGCCGTTATTTGGTTAATAAAAATGTATTCACCATGAATAACGGCCTGTTGTGCGTTAAATTGTGCAGTACTGAAAATTTAACATTTCAGAGCACCTCTTTGAGTTCGGTGAGGAACGAGCGCACCTCCTTGAGGTTGTTGACGAGCTCCATCTTGGGGTCTTCCAGGGGGCGTGTGCGCATCTGTTCGCGGGCGCCTTCGAGGGTGTAGCCGCATTCGCGGGTAAGGTGGTGGATACGTCGCAGGATGTCGATGTCGTGTGCGGTGTAACTGCGCACGCCGCGCTTATTCTTCACGGGGCGTATCTGCTTGAACTCGCTCTCCCAGAAGCGCAGCACCGTCGGCTGCTCGCCGACTATCTCGGCCACTTCGCCTATGGTGTAGTATAGCTTTTTGTCCATAGCTTATATTAATATGTATAATATCCTTGGTTCTCGAGGTAGCTCTCGCTCTTCTCGTATTTCACGTCGCGCAGTGCGTCGGCCTTTATGTTGATCTGGAACGACCAGCTGCGATAGTAGCCGAAAGGCACCCAGCTGAAGCGCATCTCCCAACAGTGCAGGTCGCGGTAGATGTCGACGGTGGTGTACGACATGCCCTTGTTGACGAAGTCGTAGCCAGTGGTCATGGCTATCTTCCAGTTTTGGGTGAAACTGATGTTGCCGGAGATGTTGATGCTCTGGATGGTCTCGTTCTTGAGGCCCATCTCGGCGGCAATGTAGCGCGACACATGGCTGAAGGTGTAGTTGATACTGATGTTCCATGGCACCGAGAAGTCGACATAGCCGCCCATCATCATGGCAGGGCTGTAGTTGTAGGGCGTCTGAAGCAGGGAGTACATCGGCTGGCCGGCGGATTTAGGAGCATCCTTGCCCTTGAAGGTGTTGTTGTTGAGGTTGAAGGAAAGCTGCGCGCTCCAGGTGGAGTTCTCGGTGCGGAACAGCTTCCGCTCGGTCTCCCAAAGGAACTGGTTATGGAGGTTGCCTATGGAGTCGATAACGTAGGGGCAGAAGGAGCCGCTGTAGTTAAGCACCAGTGAGCGGAAGAGGGTGGTGCGGCCTGTGACCGAGAGGTTGCTGAAGTTGAGAGAGTCTTTGGCAAGGTCGTAGGAACCGCTGACATTGAGGTTTTCAAGCAGGGTGATTTTCTTCACCTCGGCGGCGGTGTCGAAGGGGTTCTGTACCTTGATCTCGAGGTTGTTGCCTATCGACAGGCGCACCTGTCCGCTGCGTCCGTCTGGGGGACCGCCATAGAGCGAGTTCTGGAAGATGGAATAGCGGTGGACATAGCCTGTGGTGTCGGTGTACTGTTTCCAGTAGCCCAGCTTCTCGCTGCCGAAGTCGGGGCGGTAGTTGAAGGAGACAGAGGGGTTGATGACATGGCGCAGAGCCTTCAGGGGTCCGAACTTGAACTGGAACATGCCGTAGATGCGGGTGGAGAGCGACGAGCTGAAGCTGATGTCGCGGTTGGCGCGGAAGCCGCGCACGGTGTCGATGGTGACGGTGCCTGTGGCACTGTCGTAACTCTTGTCGATGGTGCTCCAATGCCACCGCTCGTTGAAGGAGACGGAGTTGGTCCAATTGAAGAACTTCAGCACCTTGACGCTCGACGACAGGGGTATGGAGTGCTGTATGCCGTACTGCATACGGTCGAGGGAGGTCTGCTTGAAGAGGTCGGAGTCCTGCGCGGTGATGTTGTTCTCGGCGTTCATCGTGTAGGAAAGCGAGATGTTCTCCCACCAGCGGTAGGCTCCCGACGGGTTGCGGCGCCGCAGGGGGTAGATGGTGATGGACGAAAGGGTGATGGACGGCAGCTTGATGTTCATCACGCCTGTCTGCGAGTTGAACGATTCGCGTGCCGTAGCCGCCAGGTTGAGATACGAGCCCATCTTGGTGTTGTAGCTGATGGACGAAGTGGTGGTGGAGTTGAAGTAGTCGTTGCGGTTGGTGGTGTTCTTGTTGTAGTTGCGGCTCTGCAGGTTGACATTGGCCGAGAAGCGGCTGTAGGGGTTGGCCTTGGTGTCCTGGTTGTGCTGCCAGGTGACCTTGAAGTCGTTGTAGGCACTGAAGGTGTTGGTGTCGCCGCGGATGCCTGTGAATGTGCGGCCGAAGCGCACGTCCATCAAGCCTTTGTACTTGTAGCGTTTGTAGTAGTTCGACTTGGCTTCGGTAGCCCAGCTGAGGTTGGTGTATAATTCACCGAGCAAGGCGAGGTCGACATTGTCGTTGATGGCCCAGTAGTAGCCGCCGTCTTTAAGGTAGTAGCCGCGGTAGTTCATCCAGCCGTAGGAGGGGAGGACGATGCCCGAAGCGCGGTTGTGGGTGATGGGAAAGAAGGCGAAAGGCAATGCAAGGGGGGTGGGGGCGTCCTCGATAGTGAGCCAGGCGGGGCCGGTGACAATCTTGTCGCCGGTGATGAGTTTGCTCTTGGTGAAGTTGATGGCGAAGTGGGGGTGGGCGTAGTTGCAAGTGGTGTAGCTGCCGCCACTGAGATACATAACCGAGTCGTTGATTTTCTTCACCTTCTTGCCGTGCAGGTAGCCGTCGCCCTCCTGGGTGATGACACCCTGGATGATGCCTTTCTGGTTGCCGTAGTTGAAGGTGATGGTGTCGGCGTGGTACTCGTCTTCTCCCTGCTTGAAATAGGGGCGGCCGCTGACGTCGCCCGTCGTGTCGGCGAGGCCGTGGGCATGAAGAATCTGATTGTCGAAGTCGACCTCCACGCGGTCGGCCTGCAGATTCATCGACTCATAATCGATAGTGCCCTCGCCGTAAAGGAATGCGTGGCGGGTGTTGATGTCCATGGCCACCGAGTCGCGGGCCTTGTATTTGATTATTTCTTTGACAGGATTGGGAGACAGGCGCATCACTGTGTCGATGTCGTTCTGGGCAAAAACAGAGCCTGCCGCCAGTGTCAGCAGCAGTGTCAGAAATGCCCTCGCCACGTATCTCGTTCTCCTATTCAAATTATTTAATTTTCAGCATTCAAAAATTATTCGTATTTTTGCATTTCGGTTTGCAAAGATAAAACTATTTATGCAAACTGAAAAACAAAAAATTATTGTTTTGGATATGAAACGATTATTTATACTCTTTATTGTGCTACTGTTGCCGTGCGGTGCAGTTTTTTCTCAAAAAAAAGACACCTATAAGGTGCGTACCGTGGTTATCGACCCCGGTCACGGTGGAGCCAAACCAGGTGCCCGCGGAAGCCGTTCGTTTGAGAAAAACATCACCCTTGATGTCGCCAAGAAGTTCGGCAAACTCATCAAAGACAACTACCCTGACGTCAAGGTCATATACACTCGCACCAACGATGCCGACATATCGCTCGCCGAGCGTGCCCGCATAGCCAACCGTAACAAAGCCGACCTCTTCATATCCATACATGCTAACTCGCACCCCACGTCGGTTCCCACAGGCGTAGAGACATTTGTGATGGGTCTGTCAGAAAGCAGGGCCAACCTCGAGGTGGCAAAGAAAGAGAATGCCGACATTCTGCTCGAGGCCGACTACAAGGACAACGCCGACTACAGCGTGTTCGACCCCAACTCGCCCGAGAGCTATGTACTGCTCACCCTGTTCCAGAACGCTTACCTTGAGAAGAGCCTTAACTTCGCGCAGGCTATCCAAAGCCAGTATATGCGCAACATGAAGACTATCAACCGCGGAGTGAAGCAGGCAGAGCTCTTCGTGCTCTACAAGACCACCTGCCCCTCGGTGCTCACCGAGATAGGCTTCATCAGCAACCCCACCGAAGAGGCTTACATGCTCTCCGAGGAGGGTCAGGCTAAGATAGCCGTCAGCTTGTTCAACGCCTTCATGACATACAAGGCCACCGAGGAGGGGAGCAACAAACCTGCCAACCCGAAGATTGATATCCCCGGCTACAAAGGAGCCAAACAGGAGACCCCTGCCGAGCCTAAGTCGGAACCCAAGCAGGAGATTGCCGACAATACCCCCGCAGTCCAACCCGTTGAGGAGACTGCCAAGGCAGAACCAGTCAAGGTAGAGCCTGCACCTGCACAGCCCGAACCTGTCAAGGAGCAGACA
>JBGUZF010000137.1:0-8153 GCA_045222795.1 Bacteroidales bacterium | reverse complement strand
CCGAACTGGATGGTCTGGCCGACGACGACGCGCCCGCTGGTGGGCTTGATTTTTTCTGTAATGATGTCCAGGAACGTGCTCTTGCCCACGCCGTTGGGGCCTACGATGCCTATCTTCTCGCCCTTCTTAAAAACGTAAGAATAGTCATCTATTATTGGGAGTGCGGTGGAGTGCGAGGGAGTACTGGGGAGTGCAGGGACATTACTGCCCGATGCATCATTCGTCGTGCACTCCTTTGCACTACCTTGCACTCCGTGCACTACATAAGTAACATTGTACAGTTCCAGTATCTTCCCCCCGATCCTTTCGGTTTTTACCGTCAGCTGAGGCCGTGTGTCGTCGAAGCGCGTGTGGGCCTTTGCTTCCAGCTCGTAGAAAGCGTCTATGCGCGCCTGCGCCTTGGTGCCGCGGGCTTGTGGCATGCGGCGCATCCACTCGAGCTCTGTGCGGTAGAGGCTGCGTGCCTTCTCCACCTCGGCGCGCTCGTTGGCCTCGCGCTCGGCTTTCTTCTCGAGGTAGTAGTCGTAGCGGCCGCGATAGTGATACAGCCTCGCGTTGTCGAGCTCGTAGATGTTGTCGCAGACGTTGTCCAGGAAGTAGCGGTCGTGGGTGACCATGAGGATGGCCAGCCGCTGGCGCGAGAGAAACTCCTCGAGCCACTCTATCATGTCGATGTCGAGGTGGTTGGTGGGCTCGTCGAGGATGAGCAGGTTGCAGTCGTCCATCAAAAGGCGGCACAGCGCCACCTTCTTCTGCTCGCCGCCGCTGAGGGTCTCCATCTGTCGGTCGAGCAGCGTGTCCACCTTCATGCGGCTCAGTATCTCCTCCATCCTCTGCTCGAAGGTCCACTCGTCCTCGGTCTCGGGGCGCTGCACGTTGTAGACGTAGTCTCTTACAGTGTGTAGTGTGTAGTGTGTAGTGTGTGGCAGTTGACCACGGGTGCTATCCACTATCCACTGTCCACTGTCCACTGGATTTTGCGGCAGATATGCCAGCCGCAGGTCGCTGCGGAAGGTTATCTTGCCTGCATCTTGAAGGGTGTTATATCCTTTTTGTCCCGCCGCCGTCATCAGGATGTTCAGCAGTGTCGACTTGCCGTATCCGTTGCGGGCTATCAGCGCACTCTTCTGGCCCGCGTTGATGCCGAAGCTTATGTCTTCGAACAACAGCTTGTCGCCGAAGCTCTTGGTGAGGTTCTCAACAGTAAGCAGTGCGTCAGCCATTGTATTGTTTCAGCAGGCGGTCGGTCTCGCGACGGGCCTCGTCGCGTATTTCGGGCGTCAGGTCTTTGTTCATGGTCTTCAATGCAAGCATGATGGCCGAGATATCATCGACGATGCCGAGCATCGGGATGAAGTCGGGCACGGCGTCGAGGGGCAGTATGAGGTAGCCCAGGGCACCGGCGATGATGGTCTTGTCCTTGAACGACACCTTTGGCGACTTCATCATGCAGTAGAGCATCATGGCAGGGTAGAGCAGCTTCTCGCCCCACCGGGCCGCATACTTCTTCAGCTTGGCCCACAAGCCGTCTTCGTTGTAGTGCCGCTCATATTTCGGCGCGTTCTCAATACTGAACTTCTCCATGTCTCCAATAACGCTCCCCAGCCAAATATATTGCCTAAGGAATTAATTATCTATTATGTCCTTTTTTTTTCGTACTTTTGCATTTTCAAATTTCGCACCGATATGAACAAAGTGAAAGTTGGAATTGTGCAGATGAGCTGCGTGGAGGACAAGGCGCAGAACATCGAGCGCTATACCGAGAAGGTACGTGAACTGGCCGCCGGAGGCGCGCAGATTATATGTTTGCAGGAGCTCTTCGCCTCGCTCTATTTCTGCGACGAGGAGCGCTACGAGAACTTCAAGCTGGCCGAACCTATACCCGAAGGGCCCACGACACAGCACTTCATGGCACTGGCCAAAGAGTTGGGCGTGGTTCTGGTGTGCTCGATGTTCGAGAAGAGAGCCGAGGGGCTCTACCACAACACCACGGCGGTGATTGACGCCGACGGCAGCTATCTGGGCAAATACCGCAAGATGCATATCCCCGACGACCCGGGCTACTACGAGAAGTTCTACTTCACTCCCGGCGACCTGGGCTACAAAGTCTTCAAGACCAAGTTTGCCACCATCGGCGTGCTTATCTGCTGGGACCAGTGGTACCCCGAGGCAGCGCGCATCACGGCGCTCAAGGGTGCACAGATACTTTTCTTCCCCACGGCCATCGGCTGGGACGTGCGCCAGAAGGAGCACGACAACCGCGAGCAGTATGCCGCGTGGCAGACGATACAGCGTAGCCACGCCGTTGCCAACGGTGTGCCCGTGGTCAGCGTGAACCGCACGGGATTGGAGGGCGGCATGCAGTTCTGGGGCGGCTCGTTCGTCACCAACGCCTTCGGCCGCGTGCTTTGGCAGGCGCCGCACTACGACGAGGCGACGCATATCAGCACCCTCGACCTGGACGAGACCGACCACTACCGCCGCCACTGGCCCTACCTGCGCGACCGCCGCATCGACAGCTATGGCGACATAACGAAAAGGTATATTGATTAAATGGAGTGCAAGGAGTGCAAGGGAGTGCAAGACCAAAGTGCCTGCAGGGGTATTGTCTTGCGCTCCTCCGCACTCCCCTGCACTCCCTCGCACTCCCCCAAAGAATAAACAATGACTCCGAAAGAACAAGGCTACTACATGCCCGCCGAATGGGCGAAGCACGAGGCCACATGGCTCACCTACCCGAAGAACCCCGACTCGTGGCCCGGCAAGATTGAGACCATCTATCCGTCGTACCACCTCTTCGTGAAGACCCTCGCCGAGGGCGAGCAGGTGCATATCAACGTCGACGACGAGACGATGATGCAGCACGTGAAGGGCGAGCTCGAGGCCATAGAGGCCAATATGCGCAACATCTTCCTGCACATCATCCCCAGCAACGACGCCTGGTGCCGCGACCACGGCCCCGCTTTCCTACTCAACAGGAACGATGCTGCGAAGCGCGCTATGGTGAACTGGAACCACAACGCCTGGGGCGGCAAGTACCCCTACGAGCTCGACACACAGGTGCCCGTGCGCATCCACGAGCTGATGCCCGAGACTGCGCTCTTCGAGCCCGGCATAGTGATGGAAGGCGGCTCGATAGACGTGAACGGCTGCGGCGACCTGCTGACAACAACATCTTGTCTGCTCAACCCCAACCGCAACCCCCTGCTGAACCAAGACCGCATAGAGGGTTACCTGCGCGACTACTACGGCGTGGACAACATCATCTGGCTCGGCGACGGCATCGTGGGTGACGACACCGACGGTCACGTCGACGACCTCAGCCGCTTCGTCTCCGAGGATACCATCATCACCGCCGTCGAAGAGGACGTGTGGGACGAGAACTACGAGCCGCTGCAGAAGAACCTGAAGATGCTCAGCCGCTGCCGCCTGGCCAACGGCAAGCAGCCCACCATCGTCGAGCTGCCTATGCCCGACGTGGTGTTCTACGACGGCCAGCGCCTGCCTGCCTCCTACGCCAACTTCTACATCGCCAACGGCAAGGTGATATTCCCCACTTACCGCTGCCTGACCGACAACGAGGCCGCCTATATCCTCGAGGTCTGCTTCCCCGACCACGAGGTGATAGGCATCGACTCGACCGACATCATCTGGGGCCTCGGCTCGTTCCACTGCCTCAGCCAGCAAATGCCCGCGGTAATGGTTAAAGGTTAAAGGTTAATGATTAACGGTTAAGGATTAAGGATGAAGAAGTTTTTTCTGCTAGCTATAATTTCACTTTTCACTTTTCACTTTTCACTTGCCCAAAAGCCCATCGTGCCCGACACCGTTACGGCGGGGCAGGCGAGGGTCGACGAGGTGATGAAGCTCATCGACGGCAACTACACCGAGACTCCCGATATGGACAAGCTGAGCACCGAGGCCATCAACGCAATGCTCAAGAGTCTCGATCCCCACAGCATCTACATCGCCGCCAAGGATGTGGAGCGCGCCAACGAGAGCCTGCAGGGTAACTTCGAGGGCGTAGGCATCTCGTTCCAGATAGTGAGCGACACCATCGTGGTGCAGAGCGTCATCGAGGGCGGCCCCAGCGAGAAGGTGGGCGTGCAGATCGGTGACAAGCTCATAAACATCGACGGCATACCCGCCACAGGCGACAGCGCCAAGAACGACTTCGTCTTCCGTCACCTGCGTGGCAAGAAAGGCACCGAGGTGGTCGTCGACCTTATGCGCGACGGCACCGTCTACACCTTCCATATCATCCGCGACAAGATTCCCATCTACAGTATAGACACTTATTTCATGGCCGACGACACCATCGGCTACATACGCCTCACGCGCTTCGCACGCACCTCGAGCGACGAGTTCCACAGAGCCCTCCACAGCCTCAAGAAGCAGGGCATGACGGCCCTGGTGCTCGACCTGCGTGGAAACACCGGCGGCTACCTCGACATAGCCTGCCAGATGGCCAACGAGTTCCTGCAGCGCGGACAGCTCATCGTCTACCAGGAAGGCCGCCGCACCCAGCGGCAGAATTTCCACGCCAACGGGCGCGGCAACTTCACCACAGGCCGTCTGGTGGTGCTTATCGACGAAGGCTCCGCTTCGGCAAGCGAGATCGTCAGCGGCGCCGTGCAGGACTGGGACCGCGGCACACTGGTGGGTCGCCGCTCTTTCGGCAAGGGCTTGGTGCAGCGCATGATGCCACTCTCCGACGGCGGACAGATACGCCTCACCACAGCACGCTACTTCACCCCCAGCGGCCGCTGCATACAGCGCCCCTACGACGAGGGCAGCGACGCCTACCGTCAGGATGTGAACAACCGCTACCGTCACGGTGAGCTGGTGAACGCCGACTCTATCCACTTCCCCGACTCGCTGAAGTTCCGCACTTCGAAGGGTCGCATCGTCTATGGTGGCGGCGGTATCATGCCCGACGTCTTCGTGCCCATCGACACTATGCGCCTCACCGACTACTGCATCTCGCTGCGCGGCAAGGGTCTGCTCAATAGCTTCCCTCATAAATGGGCCGACGCCCACCGTCGCGACCGTCTGGTGCGCGACTTCGACACCTTCTTGGCCAACTACGACACCTTCGGTCTCGACAGCCTGCTTGCCGCCGAAGCGATAGAAAAAGGCGTGGTGCGCGACACCGCCAAGGAGGCCGCCGAGCCCGAACGCACGGCGCACAGCGACCGCTACTTGCAGCTGTTACTTAAAGCACAGGTGGCACGCAACCTCTTCGGCATCGACTACTACTACAAGGTGATGAAAGAGATTGACGACGGCTACCAGCGAGCGGTAGAGGAGTTGAGAAAGAAATAAAGAAAGGGCCCCGCGAACGTTCGCAGGGCCCTCTCTTTTTGGTGGCTTCCCCGATTAGTGGAGGAAAGCCAGCAGGATACCGGCAGCCACTGCCGAGCCCACCACGCCGGCCACGTTGGGGCCCATAGCGTGCTGAAGCAGGTAGTTGGTCTTGTCGTACTCCAATCCCACATTGTTCGACACACGGGCGGCGTCGGGAACGGCGCTGACACCCGAGTTGCCGATGAGGGGGTTGATCTTGTTGCCCTCCTTGAGGAAGAGGTTCATAATCTTGACGAAGAGCACACCGCAGAAGGTGGCCACGATGAAGGAGCCGGCACCGAGGCCGAAGATCATCACCGACTTGCCGGTGAGGAACACAGAGGCCTGGGTCGAGGCACCCACGGTGATGCCGATGAGCAGGGTGCAGATGTTGACGATGGCGTTGCTGGCAACGTCGGAGAGGCGCTTGGTGACGCCGCACTCCTTGAGCAGGTTGCCGAAGAAGAGCATACCCAGCAGAGGCAGACCGCTCGGCACGATGAAGGCGCAGAAGAGGAGGCCGATGATGGGGAAGGTGATCTTCTCGAGCTTGGAGACCTGACGCGGCGGCTTCATGCGGATGGTGCGCTCCTTCTTGGTGGTCATCAGTCGCATGATAGGCGGCTGGATGACGGGCACAAGGGCCATATAGGAGTACGCCGACACAGCGATGGCACCCATGAGGTCGGGAGCCAGCTGCGACGAGATGAAGATGGCCGTGGGACCGTCGGCACCGCCGATGATACCGATGGCACCAGCCTCATTTGGCATGAAGCCCAGGGCCAGAGCACCCATGTAGGCGGCAAAGATACCGACCTGGGCGGCAGCACCGATGAGCATCAGTTTGGGGTTGCTGAGCAATGCCGAGAAGTCGGTCATTGCTCCGATGCCCAGGAAGATTAGCGGTGGGTACCAGCCGTTCTGCACACCGTGATAGAGGATGTGCAGCACGGAGCCGTTCTCATATATACCTATCTTCAAGCCGGGGTAGAAGGGGATGTTGCCGATGAGCATACCGAATCCGATAGGCACCAGCAGCAGCGGCTCGAACTCGAACTTGATGCCCAGGAAGATGAACACCAAGCCGATCAAAATCATTGCTATGTGGCCCCAGGTCACGTTGGCGAAGCCGGTGTATTCCAAGAACTGGACCAGCTGCGTCTGCATGAACTCCATGAAGCCACCTGTTGCTAATAAGTCAAACATTGTCTTGCGGGATTTTTAGTTTAACCAATAACGACAAGTATATCGCCCTCGAGGACGCTGTCGCCCTTGCGGACTTTCACCTCCTTGACGGTGCCGGCCACATCGGCCTCGATGTTGTTCTCCATCTTCATGGCCTCGAGGAGCACCACGGTCTGGCCTTCCTTGACGGTGTCGCCGACATTGACGAAGACGTCGAGGATGGTGCCGGGCAGGGGAGTGGTAACCTTGCTGCCTGCCACGGGGGCGTTGCTCTTCTGCACCGAGCCGCCGGCGGCGGGAGCCACCTGGGGACGCGGGGTGCTGACCACAGCCTTGCGCTGCTGTTTGATTTCCTGGTCGACGGTGACGACATAGCTGGTGCCGTTGACGTCGAGTTTTATTTCCTGGCCTTCTACCTCGTTGATATCAACGTTGTATTCGTTGCCGTTTATCTTGAGCTTATAGTTTTTCATGGCTTATCTTCTGTTGTTAAAATAATGATTCATGTTGTAGTACTTGGCGTTCCAGGGAGTCCACTCGCGCTCCACCTTCTGGATGGTGATGACGGTGGTCTCCTCGTCATGCAGCTCGTCGTTGTAGAGGTGGATGGCTGCGGCGATGGCGGCATACACCTCGTTGTCGTTGGCGGCACTGCTGCCGTCGCTGACGGGCTTGATGGCGGACTCTTTCTTGCCCTTGTTCTTGCTCTTCTCCTCCGAGTTGACAATAAGTTTGCCCGAGAAGTTGATGAGGAGGGCGATGCAGACGAGGGCCAGGAACACCACGGCCACGGCGGTGGCGGTGAGGCCTATACCCACGGGGTCGC
The DNA here is from genome assembly GCA_045222795.1 of Bacteroidales bacterium. GTDB lineage: Bacteria > Bacteroidota > Bacteroidia > Bacteroidales > P3 > Colimorpha. The sequence goes on along the minus strand of JBGUZF010000137.1, from coordinate 796 downwards.
TGTGCTTGATCTTCTCACTCTGCTTGGCCACACGGTAGTGGTGGGTGAGAATCTCGCAGGTGGCGAGGTCCTGGGCTAGATGGCCGGGGCACTCGAACGGAATCACGTTGATGTCGTAGCCATAAGGGTTGCGACCTACCACAAACATCTGGCCGGGAGCCATGTGCATGGCGTACATGGGGCTGCTGAAAGCACGGCGTGCAACCTCGTTGAGCTCCTGGTCGAGCAGGGCCACATAGGCGGTGTCGTTAACAGCCGAAGCCAGCACCACGACGAAGGGTCCCATGGTGCCCACGCTGACGGGGCGCAGGATGTTCTTGAGGTCATGGCGTTTGTGGGTGTTGTCGGTCTTAAAACAGGCCACAGTGTCAAGCTTGTCGCCGAGAATCTTCACCATGTGTACCGAGCATTCGACGCTGTCGATAGCAATGAAGGTACCGGTCTGAGGGACGAAGCAAATCTTGACGCTTTGGAAATCTACAGGCTGCATATTGCCAGGCATCATACAGCCCTGCTGGGGCCGCTCGGCCATAACCGGCTGTCCGTCGCCTTGGGCGGCGGGGGTGGCACCGGCTATTGCGTCGGGGGCGGGCTCGTGCTGGGGCTGCGCCACGGCTGTCAGCATTGCGAAGCTGAGCAGTCCTGCGAATAGCATTTTATTGATGGTCTTCATTCTTCAAAAGTTAATTGTAACATCAAAACTGTTTAGTGGGTAGTTGGTAGTGGGTAGTTGGCAGCATTGTTGTCGAATGCTACGCACTAACCACTACCCACTAATCACTACTTACTGAGCCTT
>JBGUZF010000136.1:0-22139 GCA_045222795.1 Bacteroidales bacterium | reverse complement strand
ACCAGTGCTATAATGTGACCCATAGTTGTATTATATCATTTTGAGGAACCCCACCTCTTTATCCGTCAACTCTCTCCAGCGGCCGCGAGGGAGGTCTTTCTTGGTGAGGCCGGCGAAGGTGGTGCGGTCGAGTTTGTGGACGTCGTAGCCGAGGGCTTCAAACAAGCGGCGCACAATGCGGTTGCGGCCGCTGTGCAGTTCGACGCCCACGATGCGCTTGTCGATAGTCTTGCCGACGGCGGCATACTGGATATCGTCCACATGCATGGGGCCGTCCTCCAACTCGATACCCTCGAGGAGCTTCTTCATGTCTTCCTTGGTGACGGGCTTGTTAAGCTCTACCTGATATATCTTGTAGACCTGCGTGGAGGGATGCGTGAGGCGCTTAGCCAGCTCGCCGTCGTTGGTGAAGAGCAGCAGGCCTGTGGTGGCGCGGTCGAGGCGGCCGACGGGATAGATGCGCTCGGCGCAGCAGCCGTCCATGAGCATCATCACCGTGCGGCGTTCCTGCGGGTCGTCGGTGGTGGTGATGAAGCCCTTGGGCTTGTTGAGGAGGAAGTAGCGCAGACGCTCCGAGCGGAGTTTCTCGCCGCCGTAGCTTACCTCGTCGCCGGGCATCACCTGATAGCCCATCTCGGTGACCACCTTGCCGTTGACCTTCACGCTGCCGGCGGCAATAAGCTCGTCGGCCTCACGACGCGAGCAGATGCCAGCATGGGCGATGTACTTGTTGAGGCGCATAGCTCCCTCGGCGTGGGGTTCCTTGGGTTTTTGCGGAGCGGCAGGCTTCTTACCCATGGGACGCGAGCCGCGTGCAGGCTTGGTAGCCCTGTAGGGCTTGTCTCCCCTATCGGTTCTATCGCCTCTATCACTTCTATCGGCCTTATTCGCCCTCGGATTCATGGGCTTTCCTGTTTCCTTGGTCGGTCTGCTGTTGTCTTTCTTTATCATCTTTTCAATTTTCAACTTTCAATTTTCAATTTCTCTCACCTCTCACCTTTCACCTTGTTCCACTCTTCCAGCTCTTCAATGGCTCGGTGGTGACCTCCGAAATGCATCACGTAGGGCCAGGCGTACTCCTTATCCTGGTAGTCGAGGAACTTCTCGGTCTCGCGAGCCAGCATGAGGAATATCTCGAGGCGGTGTGAGAGAAGCCACTTGACGGCGGGGATGTTGCGGCGCGCCGCGAGGGCGTACATCATGTTGACCTTGGTAAGGTTCTTCTGCACCCACTCCTGCGCCTTCTCGTCGCCGTCGCAGGCGTTGCTGAGGATAGCCAGCCAGGCGAAGTCGTGCTTGAAGAGCCACACCATCGCGTCGTCGTCGCCGCGGACGGCGTTGCTGAAGGCCGCCAACTCGGGATGCGGTCCCTCCACCAGCACCTTGAAGAAATCCGTCCGCCCGCCGACGCTCTTCACCAGCGCCAGCAGCAGCTTCACATCGTATTGCTCCAAGCCTCGCATCAGCCGCGGATCTTGGCGCCCAGCTGGGTCTCGAGGGTCTTCTGGATCTTGGCCATAGTGGTCTCAATCTGCTTATCGTTGAGGGTCTTGTCCTTGTCCTGCAGGATGAAGCTGACGGCGTAGGACTTGAAGCCTTCCGTGATGCCTTTGCCCTCGTAGACGTCGAAGAGGCTGACGCTCTTGAGGAGTTTCTTCTCGCACTGCAGGGCGGCCTGCTCAACCTGGGCAAAGGTGATGTCCTTGCGCAGGATGAGGGCGAGGTCGCGACGCACCTCGGGGAACTTGGCCACCTCCTGGTACTTCACCTCCTTGGTGGGGTACTGCTTGAGGAGCAGCGTCCAGTTGAGGTCGGCATAGTATACGGGCTGCTTGATGTCCATCTTCTTCAAGGTCTCGCGGCCGATACGGCCAATGGTGCCGAGCAGCTTCTTGCTGTCGCGCTGGATGATGTCGAGGCCTTCGGCAAAGAACTTGGCGGTGGTGGGCACCATCTCGATGCGACCCATGTTGACGCGCATTCTGTGCAGGATGTCCATGACGTAGGCCTTGAGGTAGAAGAAGTCGGTCTCTGCAGGTTTCATCTTCCAGCTCTCGGGCGTCATGTTGCCGGTCATGAAAATGCTGACGTGCTCGGTCTCACTGAACCTCTTTGTCACCGGAAGTGAAGAATCATTTGCCGCGTCAGCCGATTCTTCATTCTTAATTCTTAATTCTTCATTTTTAACATAGCCGCGGCCGAACTCATACAGTTTCTGGTCGAGAATGCGGAAGTTGATATTGCGGGCAATGCACTCCAGGCCGCTGTAGAGCAGCGTCTGGCGCATGACGTTGAGCTCCTTCGAGAGGGGGTTGATGATGGGAATGCAGCGGTCGGCCGGGAAGTCGGCATTATCCTCATAATACTCGCTCTTGGTCAGCGAGTTGTTCATTATCTCGCTGAAGCCGTTGTCGGTGAGGTAGTCGCTGACGGCGTTCTTCAGCTTGCGCGGGTCGGGTTTCTTGCCGTAGCTGAGGCAGCTGTTGACCTGGTCGCCGATGTGGATGTTGTTGTAGCCGTAGATGCGCATGATTTCCTCTACGATGTCGCACTCGCGGTAGACGTCGGCCTTGCAGGTGGGCACCTTCAGGGTCATGCCCTCGGCGGTCTCGCCCGCAATCTCGATGTCAAGCGAGGTGAGGGCGGTGCGCACAGCCTCCAGCGGGATGTCCTGACCCACGAGGTCGAACATGCGGCGGAAGTTCACCTCAACGACGGGCTTTTCGATGGGCTTCGGGTAGAGGTCCACCATCTGACCACAAATCTCGCCGCCGGCAAGCTCCTGGATGAGCTTCACGGCGCGGCGCAGGGCCCACTCGGTGATGTTGGGGTCGCAGGTGCGCTCGTAGCGGTAGCTGGCATCGGTCTTCAGTGTGTGGCGCTGGCTGGTCTTGCGGATGCTCACAGGGTTGAAGAAAGCGCTCTCTAGGAAGACGTTCTTGGTCTCCATGGTGGTGCCGCTCTTCAGGCCGCCGAAGACACCGGCGATGCACATCGGCTGAGGCTCATTCGCTCCACTTCGGTCGCGTTCGCCTCCGCCGGCATTGCAGATCATCAGGTCTCTTGCGTCAAGCGTGCGCTCCACACCGTCAAGAGTGACGAACTTGGTGCCCTGCGGCAGACGCTTCACAATGACGTGGCCGCCCTCAATCTTGTCGGCATCGAAGGCATGCAGCGGCTGACCAACCTCCATCATGACGAAGTTGGTCACGTCCACCACGTTGTTGATGGGGCGCAGGCCCACGGTGCGCAGACGGTTCTGCAGCCACTCGGGACTCTCCCCCACCTTCACTCCACGCAGCGTGATGCCAGTATAGCGCGGGCAGAGGTCTGGCTCCTCGACTGTAACCTTGATAGGCTCACCATTGGCTTTGGGGGTGAGGTCGGCAGCAACTTCCGGCCACTTTATCTTCAGCTGTTTTCCTTCGCGGGTATTTCTCACAGCCACCACGTCGCGGGCCACGCCGATGTGCGAGATGGCGTCCATGCGGTTGGCGGTGATGGCCACCTCGAGCAGGCAGTCGTCTTTCACATGGAAGTACTCCTTGGCGGGCATTCCAACGGGGGCGTCGTCGGGCAGCACCATGATGCCTGCGTGGTCGGTGCCGAGCTGCAGCTCGTCGGCAGCGCAGAGCATGCCCTCGCTGACGGCGCCGCGCAGCTTGCCTTTCTTAATCTCGTAGTATTCGGTGTCCGAGGTGTAGATCTTGGTGCCAATCTGCGCGCACACCACCTTCTGTCCGGCAGCCACATTGGGCGCACCGCAGACGATATTCAGCGGACGCTCGCCACCCACATCAACGGTGGTCAGGTGCAGGTGGTCGCTGTCGGGGTGCGGCTCACAGGTGAGCACCTGTGCAATCACCACGTGTTCCAGACCGCCCTTGATGGTCTCCACCTTCTCCATGCTGTCAACCTCCAAGCCGGAGAATGTCAGCAGGTCGTCCAACTCTTGAGGAGTCATATCCTCAATATCCACATACTCTTTAAGCCAATCGAAAGATATATTCATATATGTATCAGTTTTTTATCAATATTTATTACTCATCGAATTCAAACTGCAAAGATGGACCGCTTCGGCCACCCACTACACGTAAAATGCAATATCAAAACGCAACTGACGGCAATAAATTGCCTCAGAGGAAAAAAAATTAATAAAGTTTGCGGAAGTCGCGGTTGGCGACGCCACGGAAAGCGATTGCTAGACGGCCGATAGCGGCGAAACGCATCTTGGGGTGAGGCGGAGAGGATCCGGTGAGGATACGGAGAGGATACGGAGATGTCACGCGAAATATGCAAGCGAGTTGCACAATGTGCTTTGGGGTAATCGAAGCGAGGGAGATTATAAAACTTTTTGAAGCGTCAAGCGTCAAGCGTCATTTTTTTTTGCGCGGCGGGGGCAAGCAAAAATTTTCTTTTTATAATAAATAAAAATAATACCTTAGTTATAAATAAAAGAGAGGCATGCAATTGAAAATGACGCTTGACGCTTGACTCTTTTTGCACACTTTGTCTTTAGGTGAAAAGAGTATTTTTCATTTGAAGACAACACCATCCCCACACCTACCCATTCATCTTTCATCATTTACACCCCACTAACATTGAAACGAAAAAGTTGCCTAATTGTTAAAAAAGAACCCTGTTTGTTTTTTTTTTGCAGCGTATGGATATTTTTTCGTAACTTTGCACCGCAATTTGATATAATTATTTATGGAACTGAAAGGTAAAATATCGCAAATCATTGGCGCCGTCGTCGACGTTACTTTCCCCGACGGCGAAGCATTGCCCGACATCTACACTGCACTAAGCGTGCGCCGTCCCGACGGCACCGATATCATTCTCGAATGCCAGCAAGACATCGGAGAGAACACCATGCGCTGCATAGCCATGGACTCGACCGACGGTCTGGAGCGCGGTATGGAGGTGCTCTCGCTCGGCGGCCCCATCTCTATGCCCGTAGGCGAGAACATCAACGGTCGTCTCTTCAACGTCATCGGCGACGCTATCGACGGTATGCCCGCCCCAGTGTGCGAGAAGCGTTACAGCATCCACCGCGACCCGCCAAAGTTTGAGAACCTTTCTACCAGTCAGGAGATACTCTACACCGGCATCAAGGTCATCGACCTCATCCAGCCGTTCCTGAAGGGCGGTAAGATCGGCCTCTTCGGCGGCGCCGGTGTCGGCAAGACCGTGCTTATCCAGGAGCTCATCAACAATATCGCCAAGAAATACTCTGGCATGTCGGTGTTCACCGGCGTCGGCGAGCGTACCCGCGAGGGTAACGACCTGCTGCGCGAGATGATCGAGGCCGGCGTTATCAAGTACGGCGACGAGTTTGTGAAAAGCATGGAAGAAGGCAGCTGGGACCTCAGCAAGATAGACCCCGAAGCCCTCAAGGACTCGAAGTGCACCATGGTGTTCGGTCAGATGAACGAGACCCCCGGCGCCCGTGCCCGCGTAGCACTGGCAGGCCTGACGCTCGCCGAGTACTACCGTGACGGCGACGAGAAGACCGGCGGCCGCGACATCCTGCTGTTCATCGACAATATCTTCCGTTTCACCCAGGCTGGTTCCGAGGTGTCGGCCCTGCTGGGCCGTATGCCGTCGGCTGTGGGTTACCAGCCCACGCTGGCCACCGAGATGGGCTTGATGCAGGAGCGTATCACCTCCACCAAACGAGGCTCCATCACCTCGGTGCAGGCCGTCTACGTGCCTGCCGACGACTTGACAGACCCCGCCCCCGCCACCACCTTCGCCCACCTCGACGCACAGACCGTGCTTTCGCGTAAGATTTCCGAACTCGGCATCTACCCTGCCGTCGACCCGCTGGATTCCACCTCGCGCATCCTCTCGCCCGACATCGTCGGCGAGGAGCACTACAACACCGCCCAGCGCGTGAAGCAGATGCTGCAACGCTACAACGAACTGCAGGACATCATCGCCATCCTCGGTATGGAGGAACTCGGCGAGCAGGACAAGCTCGTCGTGAGCCGCGCCCGCCGCGTGCAACGCTTCCTGTCGCAGCCCTTCTTCGTGGCCGAGGCCTTCACCGGCTTGGAGGGTAAGTTCGTCAACATCGAAGACACCATCAAGGGTTTCAAGATGATCCTCGACGGCGAAGTCGACTACCTGCCCGAGCAGGCCTTCCTGATGGTCGGCACCATCGAGGAAGCCATTGAAAAAGGCGAGAAGATTTTAGCTGAAACGAAATGAAAGTAAAGATAACAAAACCCGACAGCACGTTGTACGACGGCGAAGCGTCGTTGGTGCAGCTGCCCGGCACGGGCGGCCTGTTCGAGGTGCTCAACAACCACGCCCCCATCATCTCGTCGCTCGCCAAAGGCACGCTCCGCATCGTCACCGCAGACGGCGAGAAGACCTTCGACATCCGTGGCGGCGTGGTGAAAGGCCAGCAGAACGACTTGCTGATACTTGTGCAATGACCATCGGTAACGCACTGCTCGACGGAAAGAGCGTTGACATCGTCATCAACGGTTCAATCATCGAAAGCGTTACGCCACATAGTCCATGCGCAGTCGACTACGACGCGCATGGACTTTCTGTTTTCCCAGGATTGTGCAACATGCACTCGCACGCGCCCATGGTCCTCTTCCGCGGATTGGGCGACGACCAGCCGCTTGATGTGTGGCTGAACGACTATATCTGGCCCGCCGAGCAGAAGCTGACCGACGAACTGGTGTATGAAGGCACCCTGCAGGCCTGCCGCGAGATGCTAGCCAGCGGCACCACCTACTTCAACGACATGTACTTCCGCCTGCCGGCGATGGCAACGGCCGTCAAGGAAAGCGGCATCAAATGCCGGCTAGGCTACAATATCTTCGGCGACGGCAATGAGCTGGAAGACTTTTCACTTTTCACTTCTCACTTTTCACTTTCAATAGCGCCCCATTCGGTGTATACCGTCAGTGAGAAAGGCCTACGGCGTTCGGCCGAGGCGTGCGTCAAATACGGCCTGCCGATGCACATACACATGAGCGAGACACAGAAGGAGGTTACCGACTGCATCGCAAAATATGGCTGCCGCCCTTGGGAATTACTCGACAAACTAGGCATACTGGATGAACTAGGCGAGAATATTATCGCCGCGCACTGCCTCTATCTCTCCGACAACGAAATCCGCCTCATCGGCGACCACGGCATCACCTGCGTGCATTGCCCCAACAGCAACCTCAAGCTGGGCAGCGGCTATCGTTTCCCAATGCTTGAACTCCTCGACGCCGGTGCCCGTGTAGCCCTCGGCACCGACGGTGCCGCCAGCAGCAATAATCTCGACATGATTGAAGCCATGAAGACCGCAGCGCTGCTACAGAAAGGTTGGCGCGGCGACCCAACGGTAGTTCCCGTCGAGCAGATACTCTCCCTAGCCACCCTCGGTCACACTATCGCCACCGGACAGCCCGCCGACCTCTTCCTCGCCGACGTGAAAAGTCTCTCCGACCTCGTATACGCCTCGCACGGCGATTGCGTGAAAATGACAATGGTTGACGGAAAAACAGTGTTTAGTTGTTAGTTGTCAGTTGTTAGTTATGAAAAGAATTATATATATTGTATTTGCAGTGGTTATGATGGTTGGATGTAACCGACATAACCACAGCGACAAGCAGATATTCCGATACAACGAGTCGGCAGGCATCGCCACGCTCGACCCTGCCTTCGCAAAGGACCAGAGCATCATCTGGCCCTGCCGCCAACTTTACAATGGCCTAATTGAATTGGACTCTAATTTGGAAGTACAACCGTCGGTGGCCAAGAGTTGGACCATCAGCGACGATGGCCTAACCTACACATTCATCCTGCGCGACGATGTCTGTTTCCACAGAAACGTATTGTTCAACACAGTCGACAGCACTCGAAAGGTTGTCGCCGGAGACTTTGTATATAGTTTCAACCGTATACTCGACCCATCGGTAGCCTCGCCTGGCGTGTGGATATTCACTGATGTCAAAGACTTCACGGCACCCAACGACAGCACCTTCATCATCCATCTCAAACGTCCCTTTGCGCCCTTCCTGTCGCAACTGGGTATGGTCTATTGCTCGGTGGTGCCGCACGAAGTTGTGGAGCACTACGGCAAAGACTTCCGCAACCACCCCTGCGGCACAGGTCCCTTCCAGTTCCAATATTGGAAAGAGGGCGTGAAGCTGGTGCTGCGCAAGAACCCGCAGTACTTTGAGACCGGGCTCCCTTATATTGATGCACTGGCGGTGACCTTTATCGTCGACCGCCAGACGGTGTTCCTTGAGTTCGTCAAGGGCAACCTTGACTTCATGAACTCTCTCGACGCAAGCTACAAGGACGAGGTGCTCAACCAAGACGGCACGCTGAAAGCCAAATACTCCGACCGCATAGATATGGTCTCCACGCCGTACCTCAACACCGAGTACCTTGGCTTCAATATGGACGGCGACGACTCTCCTTTGAAAGACCGCCGCATCCGTCAGGCCATCAACCTCGGCTTCGACCGCCGCAAGATGATGCGCTACCTGCGCAACAACATCGGCGAACCTGGTGTCTACGGCTTCGTACCGCGCGGCCTGCCTGGCAATGCCGAAGAACCATTCTACGAGTACAACCCCGACCGCGCCAAAGCGTTGCTCACCGAGGCTGGATATCCCGACGGCAAAGGGCTGCCGAAACTGAAACTCTCCACTACCGCCAACTACCTCGACCTCTGCAAATACCTCCAACAACAGTTGGGCTTGTTGGGTGTCGACGTGCAGGTCGACGTCAACCCGCCAGCTGCCCTCCGCGAGCAGATTGCACAAGGCAAGGTGCAGTGGTTCCGTGGCTCATGGGTGGCCGACTATCCTGATGCCGAAAACTACCTATCGCTCTTCTTCAGCGAGAACAAGGCCCCTGCCGGTCCAAACTACACTCGCTTTGTGAACCGCGACTACGACCGCCTCTACCGTGCGGCACGCAGCGAGACCGACCCCGAGCGCCGTGTGCAGCTGTATATGGAGATGGACAAGATGGTGATGCAGGAAGCGCCTGTCGTGGTGCTTTACTACGACCAAATACTCCACTTCACACACAAGAACGTGCACGGTCTACGGTCGAACGCCATGAACACGCTCGACCTCCGTTACGTAAGATTCGAGTAATTCGCTAATTAACCCTCGGCTCCGAACTCCATCAAATACGCTTTGATGAACTCGTCTATTTTGCCGTCGAGCACGCCCGCGACATCCGAAGTCTGATAGTTGGTGCGGTGGTCCTTCACGCGGCGGTCGTCCATCACGTAGCTGCGTATCTGGCTCCCCCACTCTATCTTCTTCTGGCTGGCCTTGATCTTATCCTTCTCTTCCATGCGGTGTTTCAACTCACGGTCGTAGAGCTGAGAGCGCAGCAGGCGCATGGCGTTCTCCTTGTTCTTGGGCTGATCGCGCGTCTCTGTATTCTCGATGAGAATCTCCTCTTCAACACCCGTGTACGGGTCTTTGTACTGATAGCGCAGGCGCACGCCCGACTCCACCTTGTTGACGTTCTGTCCGCCGGCACCGCCGCTGCGGAAAGTGTCCCAACTGAGGCGTGACATATCTACCACCACCTCGATTGAGTCGTCGACCAGCGGGGTGACGCTGACACTGGTGAACGAGGTCATGCGCTTTCCCTGTGCATTGAAGGGACTTACGCGAACCAAGCGGTGCACGCCGGTTTCGCTCTTGAGGTATCCGTAGGCAAAGTCACCCTCAATCTGCAGCGTGCAGCTCTTGATGCCTGCGCCGTCACCGTCGAGCGAATTGCTGACCACAACCTTGTAACCATGAGTCTCAGCATAGCGTATGTACATGCGCATCAGCATCTCGGCCCAGTCCTGAGCCTCCACTCCGCCGGCACCGGCGTTGATGGAGAGCACCGCGTCGAGGCGGTCGCTGTCGTTGCGCAGCATATTCTTGAACTCCAAGTCTTCGACCTTCTTCTGCGTCACCGCTATCTGTGCCACAAGTTCCTCTTCGGTGGCGTCGCCGCTCTCGAAGAACTCGCCCATCACCTCGAGGTCGCCGCACGAAGTGTCCACATCCCTGAAGGCCGTCACCCACGTCTTCTTGGCGTTGATGCCCTTCACCACCTTCTGCGCCTCCTTGGGGTCGTTCCAGAAGTCGGCAGCTTCGGTCTTCTTCTCCTCTTCGGCAATCCACGCCTGCGTCTTCTCGATATCGAGGAACTTCTTCAGCGCATCCTTGCGCGCAACGAGGTCTTTTATCTGTTCTTGGTTCGTCATCTGTTTGAATGCTTGAATGTGTGATCGCTTGAATGCGTTAGTGTATTGTTATATATGCCAGGGCGAAAGCTGCCACGCACAGTCCCAAGTTGAGCCACAGTTTGTCGTGCTGCTTGTGGTCGAAGAGTATGCTGCTGCTTACGTGCAAGAGCACGCCTATGACAAGACCGATAATCATGCGCTGCTGGTCATCGTCGGGCTGAACGACATAGAGGTTGAACAGCGAGCCTATGGGTGACATGACACCGAAAAGCGCCAGGAGTCCAAGCACCTGCCAGAAACCCATACGGCGGGCAGTGAGCAGGGCAACGAGTATCAGTGCCACCGGAATATTGTGTATCAGTATGCCATAAAACAGGCCGTGGTTTACGCTACCGTCCATGTCCACCAACGGCATGCCCTCGAGAAAGGCATGGAGACAGAGGCCCAGCATCAGTCCCATCACAGGCGCATCAGTCTTGTGGTCCTCTACATGACCGTGCTCGACATGGGCCGACAAGGATTCGAGCACCTGTTGTATCAGAAAACCAACCAGGATAGAAAAGAAAGGTCGCAAATCAACCTCCAGCTCCCCATCCTCAGGCCAAATAAGATTAATCGATTCGGGCATAAGACTCAGCACACAGACACCAAGCAGGAAGGCACCTCCGAATACGGTTATGCCGCGCATCACGCCGTCAGGAAGCCGTTTTCCTGTCGGTGCCAGCGCGACCCAAACAGCCACGCCCATAACTATTGCTATATATGCAGCTATCATCTAATGTCCACAAAAAAGGGCAAGCTGTTTATATCGCGCCGCTACAACCAAACACCCTTGCTGTATTCCTACCCTGGGGGATTCAATGGGAGCTGGCCGTATAAGACTTGCCCAACCCTATGATATACAGGCCTATGCCTGCAACCCTTTTCTCTCTTTCGGACTGCAAAGATACAACTATTTTCCGAACTGGCAAAATTATTTGTCCACAAGCCCAAATAGCGCATCACTTCCGTATCACTTCCGACCACATGACCATGGAACCTCCTCGACAATACAGGCAATATTTTCAGCTCGGCGGCGTTATAGATATTAAAACATTCACCATGAAACGCATCACATTAATCATCGCCGCCTGCTGCCTCATGTTTGGCGCCTGCGCACAAAACAACAAAGGAAAGGAGAACAAAGAAATGAACAAGACCTTGGTAGTTTACTTCTCGGCCACCGGCACCACGAAGGCCGCCGCCCAGCGTCTCGCCAAAGAGCACGACGCCGACCTCTATGAGATCACTCCCGAGCAGCCCTACAGCGCCGCCGACCTCGACTGGCGCGACAAATCCTCGCGCTCGACGCTGGAGATGAAAGACAAGACCTCGCGTCCCGCCATCAAGGGCCGCTGCGAAAACATCGCCCAGTACGACACCGTGTGGATCGGCTTCCCCGTGTGGTGGTACACCGCCCCGACCATCGTCAACACCTTCATCGAGGCCCACGACCTCAGCGGCAAGGTGCTCAACGTCTTCGCCACCAGCGGTGGCAGCACCGTCGACGGCTCGGCTGCCGACCTCAAGAAAGCCTATCCCCAGTACAAGTGGGGCGAAAGCCGCCTGATGAACGATTGAGGCTTACTCCCGATCGATGCAATAAATAGCAGCGGAAGTCGTTATAAGAGACAATGAAACGTATACTCACAGTGTTTGCAGCCCTGCTGCTGACCGCAGGAGCGGCGGCGCAGGGGGTGCTCGACAAAGGCATCGGCGTCGAAGCGAAGGGCTTGGACGACCTGGCGGAGGGCTACTACCGCGAGGCCGTCGACACCAGCATTGCGGCACGCCTAAGGCTAGGCCTGCTTCTCGAACGCCGCGAGCACTACCGCGAGGCCATCTCCTGGCTCGCGCAATCCGACAGCAGCGCAACGGCGATGTCCCACCTCGCCGCCTGTCAGGCCGAGGTGCGCGAATGGGGCGCCGCCAAGCAGAGCGCCGAGAAAGCCATCGAGCTGGCAGCCGACGACGACCACGAGGTGCTGGCATCGGCACAGGGCACGCTGGCCCTTGTCTACTGCGAGCAGGACAACCTCAACAACGCCCTCGCGTGGGCCAACAAAGCCACCAAGAGCGCCCCGCAGTCGGCACGCGCGATGAACGTCACCGGCATCGTCTATTTCCGCCGGGGCGACGACAACAACGCGCTGCGCTACTTCCGCGAGGCCATGAAGGCCGACCCGCACGGCACCGACGCCTACTTCAACCTCGGCTCCGTCTACTGCTACCGTAACAACCCCGACCTCGCCATCACCACCCTCCGCAAGGGCCTCAAGGAGAACCGCCAGAGCGTCAAGCTGCTCTACTGTCTCGGCTGGGCCTACATGCTCAAGGACAACAGCGAGAAAGCCATCGAGTGCCTCAACGAGGTGCTCAAGCTCGACTCGGGCTATGTGAACGCCTACAACCGCATGGGCGACATCTACTTCGCCCGCAGCGAATACAACAGCGCCATCGAGCAGTACCGCAAGGCCATAGGCATAGCCCCCAAGCTCAGCGAAGCCTACCGCCTGCTGGGACGCACCTATGCCGAGATGGGCAACAACGGCAAGGCCATCTACAACTACCAGAAAGCCGTCGAGATCAACAAGAACGACGCCGAGACCTACTGCCGCATCGCCGAGCTCGCCGCCAAGCAGAAACAGTCGGCCAAAGAGAAGAGCAACTACCGGCGCGCCGCACGCCTCGGCCACAAAGAGGCCCAGCAGTGGTGCACCAAGCACGGAGTAACGTATTAAAGTGAAAATTGAAAATTGAAAATTGAAAGTTGAACATTAAAGGTTGTACTCCTCCACCACCCTTCGGGTGGTCCCCCTCCCCTATGTAGGGGAGGAGTTGTAGGATGAAGGATAACGTAAAACCTGAAACGTAAAACTATTTATATAATGAAAGACCTGAAATACTACCTCAAAGAGGTTGAGGGCATCTTCGAGAGCGAGGTGTTCTTGGCGGAGCCCCGCGAGCTCTACGAGCCCATCGACTATACGCTGCGGCTGGGCGGCAAACGCATACGCCCCACCCTGCTGCTGGCTGCCGACGCCCTCTTCGGCGGCAACACCGACGAAGCCCGCGGCGCCGCTCTCGGCATCGAGACCTTCCACAACTTCACCCTGCTGCACGACGACCTCATGGACCGCTCGCCCCTCCGTCGCGGACAGCCCACCGTCTACTGCAAATGGGACGAGAACACCGCCATCCTCAGCGGCGACACCATGTACGCCCTCGCCTGGCGCTACTTCCTCCGTCAGCCCTCGCCGCGCCTGCAGGAGATACTGCGATGCTTCAACGAGACCGCCATCGAGGTCTGCGAAGGACAGCAGAAAGACATGAATTTCGAACGCCGCACCCACGTCAATATCGACGAGTATATGGACATGATCCGCCAGAAGACGGCCGTGCTGCTGGCGGGAGCGCTTAAGATAGGCGCCCTCTACGCCGGTGCCCCCGACGCCGAGGTGGAGAAACTCTACCGCTTCGGCATCCATCTGGGCCTCGCCTTCCAGCTGCAGGACGACCTCCTCGACGGCTACGGCGACACCGCCGTCTTTGGCAAGAAGACCGGCCAGGACATACGCGACAACAAGAAGACCTACCTGCCCCTGCGCGCCATGCAGCTCTGCAACGAAGCCCAGCGCGCCGAGCTCCAGAGCCTCTTCGCCGACAAAGACAATATGGACGAAGAAGAGAAGGTGCGCCGCGTGATGGCGCTCTACGACCAGGTGGGGCTCAAGGGCGAAGTCGAGAAAGCCATCGCCGGGGAGTTCCTGCTGGCCGAGAAGACCCTCGACGACATCCGGGCCGACGAGACCCTCAAACTGCCCCTCCGCGAACTCATGGAAACCCTTAACGGCAGAAAAAAATAATATTTTTTGGCTGTATTAGAAAAAAGGTGTATATTTGCACTACAAACCCGAATAGGTAAACAACAAACAATAAATTAATAATCAACACACTAACAACATCATGAAAAAAGTATTTGCTTTGATGTCAATGTTCGCAATGTTGACATTTGCCAACTTCAACGGCGTGATGGCCCAGGATGCCCCCGCCCCCGAAGCAACTGAACAAGTCGCTGCCGACGAGAATGCCGCTCCCGAGGCCGTCGCAGCTGAAGAGGCTCCCGTCGAGGAGACCGTTGCCGCTGCCCCCGCCGACGAGACCAAGTCGTTCCATCAGGGACTGAAAGAGAAGTACATCCAGGGTGGTGCCGGTTGGATGACCCCCGTGCTCCTCTGCCTTATTTTCGGTATGGCTCTCATCATTGAGCGCATCCTGTACCTGAACATGGCCACCACCGACGTCAAGAAGCTCCTCGACGGCATTGAGGAGAACGCCAAGAAGGGTGACTGGAAAGGTGCCCGTGAGCTCTGCGCCAACACCCGCGGCCCCGTGGCCAGCATCTTCGTGCAGGGTATCGACCGTATGGACCAGGGTCTGGAGAATGTTGAGAAAGCTGTCACCAGCTATGGTGGTGTCCAGATGGCCCGCCTCGAGAACAACATGACCTGGATTGGTCTGTTCATCGCCCTTGCTCCCTCCTTCGGATTCCTCGGCACCGTTGTCGGTATGGTCCAGGCCTTCGACGACATCGAGACCGCCGGTGATATCAGCCCGACCGTTGTGGCTGGTGGTATGAAGGTTGCTCTGTTGACGACCATCTTCGGTCTGATCACCGCTATCATCCTTCAGATATTCTACAACTACATCCTCACCAAGATCGAGAGCCTCGTCGACCAGATGGAAGACGGCAGCATCAGCTTCATGGACATCCTCGTGAAGTATCACAAATAATAATGGTTTTTAACCTTAAACGTTAAACCTTAAACGTTAAACCTTTAAAAGAAAACCATTATGAAAGAATCGACACGTAAACTTATTATGTGGTGCGGTATCGGAGTGGCATTGCTCTGCACCCTGCTCACCATCATTTTCGCCATCAACAATGGCGGAGTGAAGGAGCTCGATGCAGTGAAGGCCAACGGTGCTTTCGACGCCACCTTCTGGATACTGGTGTGTCTGATCGCCGTATCCTTGATAGCCATTGTGGTGTTTCTCGTCAAGAAGCTGGCCCACAACTTCAAAGAGCAGCCGGGCTACTGGAAGAAATTCCTGGGCCTAGTGGCCGCCATTGTCGTCGTCTGCCTGGCAGCCTTCCTGCTGTCCAAGGGCAACGATGTGAACCCCGCTCTGATGGAGAAACATGATGTTACTACCGGTATCTCGAAGCTCATCGGCGCCGCCTGCATCATCGTCTACATCCTTGTTGCCGGTGCCGCTGTGGCCATCGTCTATTCCGAGATAGCCAAATCGTTTAAAAAGTAAAGAACTATGGCAAGAAAGACTCCCGGACTCAACACAGGCGCAATGTCCGATATCTCGTTCCTGCTGCTGGCCTTCTTCCTGATGGTCAGTAACATCAACACCGATATGGGTATTGCCCGTAAGCTTCCGCCGCCTCTGCCGCCTGATGCGGAAGCCCCTGACGTTCGCGAGCGCAACATCTTCGTAGTGATGGTCAACAAGGACGACCGGTTGCTCTTCAACCGCGAGTACGGCCGCATTGAGGACTTGAAGGACCGTGCCAAGGAATTCCTCGGCAACCCCAACAATCTCCCCAACCTGCCCGAGAAAGTGCCCACAGAGATCGAGCTCCTCGGAACAATCGATGTCTCCAAGGGTGTTATCTCGCTGCGCAACGACCGTGGTACGTCCTACGATATGTACCTCCAGGTGCAGAACGAGTTGACCGCCGCCATCAAAGAGATGCGCGACGAACTGGCAGTAGCACGTTTCGGCAAGAAATTTGCCGATGTAACCGAAGCACAACGCACAGCCATCGAGCAGGCCATCCCTGTGGCCATCTCGGAGGCCGAACCCACAAAGATAGGAGGTTAACAGCATGGCACGTTTTACAGGTAAGAAAGCTAAATCGACGCCCGAACTCAACATGGGCTCCATGAGTGATATTATCTTCATGCTGCTGTTCTTCTTCATGGTCATCACCACCATGCGCGAGAGCTCACTCTATGTGAAGATCATCCCGCCGCAGGGCACCGAGGTCACCAAGCTCGAGAAGAAAAGCCTCGTGAGCTATATCAACGTGGGTGTGCCCCTGCCCGACCAGCAGAAGAAATACGGTACCGAACCCCGTATCCAGCTCAACGACCAGATCTCCGAACTCTCGGACATCATGACCTTCTGCGAGCTCGAGCGCTCCGCCCGTCCCGAGGCCGACCGTCCCTTCATCACCACGGCCATCAAAGCCGACAAGATGGTGCGCATGGGTATGGTCTCCGACATCAAGCAGGAGCTGCGTCAGGCAGGTGCTCTGAAGATCTTCTACAACGCCAGCAAAGCCGGCAAGAAGAACTAACACTCTACAGCATCCAATTCAAAGGGCCGCCCATCCGAGCGGCCCTTTTTCTATTCATACTCCTAGCCGCTTCGCGGCAGATATCTATAAATCTCATAGATTATACGCTTCGCAAAAAAGTGCAAAAAATCCAGCCGCAGGCGGAATAATTTATAAGATTTACAAGATTTCGCGTGGTGTGCCGTCGGCATAGCCGACAGCTACACCTAAGCAGGAGATTTATCGTCCCATGCGGCGGAAGAAGAGGATGATCACTCCCGTGAGCACCACCAGCGAGCCCAGGATAATCCAGAAGGCTGTGGTGTTGGCCGCGAAGGGGAACTCCACGTTCATTCCGAAGAAGCCGGTGACCACCGTCAGGGGCAGCATGATGGTGCTGAAGTAAGTCAGCACTCGCATGATCTGGTTCGTGCGGTTCGTCAGCAACGAGTCGAAGGTCTGCGAGAGGCCCTCGATCAACTCGCCGAAGTCCTCGATCGAGTCGAACATCTTCTGATACTGGTCGAGGATATTGCCCCAGTAGTCCTCCATATCTATCAGCTCGGGGTCTACGAAGCCCTTGATGCCGCCGCTCTCGAACATGTGGAGCACCCTCAGTTGCGGGCGGAACGTGGTGTTGAGCAAGATGATGTTGCGTCGCGTCACCGAAATCTGCTCGATGATGGTGCGAGCGCGGCGGTTGAAGATGTCGTAGTTGATGAGGTCCACCTCGGCGCCCACGCGCTGCACGAGGGTGTTGGTTTCCAGCATCAGGCGGTTGAGGATGTGGTAGAGCAGCTGGTCGCTGGTGGCCATCATCTCCTGCGTCTCCTCGTCGTTCTCCGCCAGGTCCTCCTGCACCTCGTCGAAGAACTTCTTCACCACCCAGTGGGCCTTGCCGACGGTGATGATATAGTCCTTGCCCCAGAAGATCTTCACCTCGCGGATACGGATATTCTTGTTGTCCTTGTCGAAATAGGGGAAATGCAGTATTAGGAAATAATAGTCGTCGTACTCGTCAATCTTTGGTCGCTGGGTGGTTCCGCGGCAGTCCTCGATGTCGAGGGGGTGGAAGTGGTACTGGTCGAGGAGGACGTCGTAGTCAGCCTCCGTGGGGTTAGTGATGTCAAGCCACTTTAGGGACTTGTACTGGATGGTTTCTATCATTTTGCACCTCCTTTCTTAAGTGGAACCAACTGTGGACCAATATTCTACATTCGAGTAACGGTTTTGATTTCGCTGCAAAGTTACGAAAATTTCTCAAACCGAGAGAAAAGAAAAGTCATTTTCTTTTCCGAGGTGCCATAATTAAGACGAAGTCAAAGTTGAGCGATATACAAAAAAAATTTTTTTTTGACATATCCGAAATGAAGTTGCTGAGGCCATGAGCACCACTGAATAAAATTTAATGTAACGAATAACGTCGGCGAAGCCAAAGTTACAAAAATTTCTCAAACCGAGAGAAAAGGATACAAAAAAATGAAAAGCAAAAAGTGAAAATTAAGAATTCCCTCCAAAAATGCCCCTCACCCTACCCTATCACATACCTCCCTCCTTCATACATCTTACATCTTACATCTTACATCACACATCTTCCATCACAAACTCCCCCCCCATCACTTACGGATCACTTACCTATCACTTACCTATCACTTACCTATCACTTACCTCCCACTTACCTCCTCCCACTTACCTCCTCCCACCCATCATACATCTTACATCTTACATCTTCCATCATACATCAACTTTTTTCTCCATTTCGGAAAAAAATTCGTATCTTTGCACCGCCGTTTCGTACGAGGCGGCCAGTAATTTCTTTTACCTCATTGAAAAATAAAAACATACGAATATGAAGAAACAAATATTACTGCTTTTCGCCGTCCTGCTGGCCATAACCCCGGCCATGTCGCAGAGCTACGACTTCTCCGTCGCCGCCCCCACCGGCCAGACGCTCTACTACAAAATCAACGGCAGCAATGTCACCCTCACCTACCCTGGCCCGGCTGGTAGTGGCGATGCTTGGTTTGGATTTACAAAGCCCACAGGCACTTTGACAATTCCCGGCAGTGTAACTAACAATGGAACCACATACCCTGTCACCGCCATCGACGACGATGCCTTTTACAGATGCGAAGAACTGACATCAGTAACAATTCCTACAAATGTCACATCCATCGGTCATGCCGCATTTTTCATTTGCTCTGGCCTAACGGCTGTAAACATACCTGACGGTGTAACGACCATTAATGAATTCTGTTTTAGCAGTTGTCGCGCATTATCTTCCATCACCATTCCCTCATCGGTAACATTAATTAAACACGACGCATTCTATAATTGCACTGGCGTTGCATCTATCACCATCCCCGACGGAGTCACCAGCATTGGCTCTCAAGCATTCTATAATGTAAGGAATATCAATTATAATGGCAGCGCCACAGGCAGCCCTTGGGGAGCTATCTCCATTAATGGTACAAGAGTCGTCAATTATGATTTCGCAGAAGCAGCTCCTTCTGGACAAACATTGTATTATAAAATCAATAGCAACAATGTTACGGTTACATATCCTGGACCTTCTAGCAGTCAACCATGGTCTGGATTTTCAAAACCCACAGGAGAATTGACAATTCCAGGCAGTGTGTCTTACAATGGAAATACATACAATGTCACCGCCATCGGCGACGATGCCTTTTACAGGTGCGAAGAA
Source organism: Bacteroidales bacterium (assembly GCA_045222795.1). Classification (GTDB taxonomy): domain Bacteria; phylum Bacteroidota; class Bacteroidia; order Bacteroidales; family P3; genus Colimorpha. The sequence continues at coordinate 2,813 of JBGUZF010000136.1, read as the reverse complement.
CTGACATCCGCCGCACTCCCATCCAGCATCACATCCATCGGCAGTGCTGCCTTTTTCATTTGCTCTGGCCTAACGTCTGTAAACATACCCGACGGTGTAACGACCATAAATGAATTTTGTTTTAGCAATTGTCGCGCACTAACTTCCATCACCATCCCATCATCGGTAACATTAATTAAACACGACGCATTCTATAATTGCACTGGCGTGGCATCTATCACCGTCCCCGATGGTGTCACCAGTATTGGCTCTCAAGCATTCTATAATGTAAGAAATATTAATTACAATGGCAGTGCCACAGGCAGCCCTTGGGGTGCGCTTTACCTCAACGGCGTAAGAATCATCAATTATGATTTCTCCGAAGTTGCCCCTTCTGGTCAGTATCTGTACTACAAAATCAATGGCAACAATGTTACGGTCACCTATCCTGGCCCCTCTGGGTCGTCGCAAGCATGGTCTGGTTTTTCACAACCTACGGGTGACTTGATAATTCCTGGCAGTGTATCCTACAATGGAACCACCTACAATGTCACCTCCATTGATAACGATGCCTTTTACAGATGCGACGAACTGACATCAGCCGTACTTCCATCCAGCATCACTTCCATCGGCAGTGCTGCCTTTTTCATTTGCTCCGGTCTTACTACAGTAAACATCCCAAAGGGTGTAACAACCATTAATGAATATTGTTTTAGCAATTGTAGCTCTCTAACTTCAATCATAATTCCTTCTTCAGTAACATTAATTAAATCCAGCGCATTCTATAATTGCAATGGACTTCTGGAAATGATTGTTAGAGCAGCTAATCCTCCAACATTGGGTTATGAAGCGCTATACCATGTCCCGACCGACATCCCCGTATATGTACCCTGCGGCAGAAGTAGCGTTTACGCTGCATCATCCGACTGGAACCGATTCAGCAATTTTTCCGAGCGCCCAATATATGACGTCACAGCCCTCTCGGCCGACAACACCATGGGCACAGCCACCGTCCAAACCCTGCCCACCTGCCAGTCTTCCACAGCCACAGTCCTGGCTACCCCCAACTGCGGCTACAGCTTCGTGCGGTGGACCAACAACGGCGTTGAGGTAAGCACCGACGCCACATACTCCTTCACTGTTACCTCAGACATCACCCTCACCGCCGAATTTGAAGCTCTCGACAATGTTCAGATAAATGGGCTATGGTACACTCTCGACTGTGCCAACCATACAGCCACGGTGGTGACGGAAAACGTTTATTATCCGTTTTACACAACGACTCTATCTGGCAATGTGGTTATCCCCGGTAGCGTTGTCTATGATGGCAACACCTACACTGTCACTGCTGTTGGTAACAATGTTTTCAGTTTCTCTAGAGTAACTTCGATAACTATTCCTCCTTCGGTGACTAGATTTGGTGACAAAGCATTCTATGCTTGCTCAAATCTGTCAACAACATATTACACTGGCACCATTGAACAATGGATCAACATCGATTTCGAAGGTTATGGCAACCCCACTGTCTATACCACCAGTTTGTATATAAATGGAGAAGAAATTGTCGACTTGGTGATTCCAGAGGGAGTGACAGAAATAAAGGCATGCGCTTTTGATACTTACAGACGGTTGCATTCTGTAACTCTTCCTTCCACATTAACCACCCTTGGGTCAATCGTATTCAAGTATTGCACTGGACTAGTATCTATAACTTCCAATGCCATTGTACCGCCATCCACGAATCAGTCGTTCCAGGAGGTGTACACCACCACTCCTGTGATTGTTCCTTGCGGCTGCGTGGCCGCTTACCAAGCGGCCGATGGCTGGAGTTCCTTCACCAATATCCAGGAAGCCGCAGACTGCTCCTATACCGTCACAGTCACCGCTAACAACGACGCCTACGGCACAGTCTCCGGCGGCGGAACCTACGCCAACGGCACAACAGTCACCCTCACCGCCACAGCCAACACTGGCTACCGCTTTGTCCGTTGGAACGACAACAACACCGACAACCCGCGCGACATCGTGGTGACAAGCGACACTACGCTGACTGCCCTCTTCGTGCCGCTCAGCGGACAGACCGAAGAAGTCAACATCCGCACCTGCACGGGACAGACGCTGCGCTTCTTGATTGACAACCTCACCCATACCGCCACAGTGATTGGCTACGTAGGCCAGTGCAATGGCGGCCTCACCATTCCCGCATGGTTCTCCATCGACGATGTGCGCTACACCGTCACCGCCATCGGCCCCCGTGCCTTTGAGAACTGCCGCAGCCTTGAGTCCGTCACCCTCCCCGTCACCATCACCCTCATTGACGAAGAAGCCTTCAAAGGCTGCTCCGCTCTCATCGAGGTCGACATGAAATAAACCGATAGGAAAAACAACAAAACAATATGAAAAAACAACTATTACTGCTTTTCGCCGTCCTGCTGGCCATAGCCCCGGCCATGTCGCAGAGCTACGACTTCTCCGCCACCGCCCCCACGGGCCAGACGCTGTACTACAAAATCAACGGTAGCAACGCCACTGTCACTTACCCTAGCCCGTCGGACGCTAACGAAGCATGGTATGGATTTACACGCCCCACAGGCGCTTTGACAATTCCATCCACTGTTACTTACAATGGAACCACCCATACCGTCTCCGCTATTGGCGACCGTGCCTTTTACTATTGTTCTGGACTTACATCAATATCATTCCCATCCAGTGTCACTTTCATCGGTGAACGTGCCTTTTACAACTGCGATGGACTTACATCACTTTCTATCCCATCCACTGTCACTTCCATCGGCAGTTACGCCTTTTATGACTGCTCAAATCTTACGACAGTA
>JBGUZF010000135.1:0-8936 GCA_045222795.1 Bacteroidales bacterium | reverse complement strand
TAGCCGCCAGCGACCATCATCACGCAGGCCGCCGTGCGGGGGTCGACTTTCAGTGAGCAGCGGTCGAGGGTGCCGCGTGCGGTGTTCTCGAAGAGTTCCACCACATCGCTCTTGATGCGCGGGAAGACGCTCTCGGTCTCGGGGTCGCCCATGCGCACGTTGTACTCGATGACATATGGCTCGCCGCCGCAGTTCATCAGACCGACGAAGATGAAACCGTGATAGTCTATCTTCTCGTCGCGCAGGCCGCGGACGGTGGGCTTCACTATGCGCTCCTCGACTTTCTTCATAAACTCCTTGTCGGCAAAGGGCACGGGGCTTATGCTGCCCATGCCGCCGGTGTTGAGGCCGGTGTCCTCTTCGCCGATGCGCTTGTAGTCCTTGGCCGAAGGCAGCAGCAGGTAGTGCTGGCCGTCGGTGAGCACGAAGACGCTGAGTTCGATGCCGCTGAGGTATTCCTCGATCACCACACTTGCCGACGCGTCGCCGAATTTGCCGCCGAGCATCTCGGCGAGGTGCGCTTTGGCAGTTGCCAGGTTGTTCTCTATCAGCACTCCTTTGCCGGCAGCCAGGCCGTCGGCTTTAAGCACGTAGGGTGCCTGGAGGGTGTCGAGGAAAGCCTGACCCTCTTTGAGGGTAGCTGCGGTGAAGGTCTGGTAGCGTGCTGTGGGGATATTGTGGCGCTGCATGAAAGCTTTTGCATAGTCCTTGCTGCCTTCGAGCATAGCGCCGTCGCGGCTGGGACCAATCACCATAACGCCTTTCAGCGTTGGCTCTTGGGCGAAGTAGTCGGCGATGCCGGCCACCAGCGGTGCTTCGGGACCCACGACGACCATCTCTATATGGTGCTCCAGCACGAACTGGCCCACAGCGGCGAAATCCTCAGCTTTGAGGGCCACGTTCTCGCCCTCTGCTGTAGTGCCGGCGTTGCCGGGGGCTATATAGAGGTGAGTGCAGCGCGTGCTCTGCGCTATCTTCCAAGCAATGGCGTGCTCGCGGCCGCCCGATCCAAGCAAAAGTATATTCATTGTCAGTCTGTTTTTTACGCTTACTGATATCCTTTTCAAAGTGCAAAGGTACTATTTTTTTTTCAACCAGCAAAGAAAAAGTCGTATAACCTGTAGCTGTCAATGCAATAAAAAGGGGTCTGAGGCGTTAATAATAACATGAAAGTCTTGCTGCTTGGAGCGTCGGGCTTGTTGGGACACAATGTGCTGCAACGGCTCGTGGCCGACGGCCACGAGGTGACGGCGTTGGTGCGCCGCAGCGACGGCATACGTCTGCCTGGCGGCGGATGGCACACCGTTGTAGGGTCTGTGCTCGATTACCCCACCCTATGTCGCGCCGCCAAAGGTTGCGAGGCAGTGGTGAACTGCGCCGGAGCCACCGATATGTCGTTGCCGTGTAGGGAAGACTTCATGCCGATGAACCACGACCTGTGCGAGATGATGGTGAGGCTGATGGAGGAGACGGGCATCAAGGTGTTGGTGCATACCTCGACGGTGAACACCATAGGCTACGGCACCGCCGGACATCCCGCCAACGAGGAGGCCCCGATGCAGCCGCCCTTCGAGGGCAGTTACTATGCCGACAGCAAGAGGGCCGGCGAATTGGTGGTGCTAGGCGCCGCACAGCATCACCCAGACTGGCACGTGGTTGTGATAAACCCAGGCTTTATGATTGGCGCCTACGACACGAAACCCTCGTCGGGACGCCTGTTGCTGGCGGGCTACTGCCGCCGTGTGATGGTGGCACCAAAGGGAGGCAAGGCCTTCGTGGCCGTGAGGGATGTGGCGCAGGCTGTGGTGGTGGCCCTCACCAAGGGCGACAACGGTGCACGCTATATAGTTACCAACAGCCAAGGGTGTTTCAGCGTCAAGGAGCTCTACAAGTTACAGGCTCGCGTGGTGGGTTACCGTCAGTGGGTGCTTACGATTCCCAACTGGCTGTTGGCCGTAGCAGGCTGGCTGGGCGACGCTCAACGCGCGGTGGGTGTGCGCACCGAGTTGTCGACGCTCAACGTGCGGCAACTGATGGTGCACGAGTACTACGACAACCGCTGCGGTCGTGAGGCGCTGGGCTATGCTGAGACACCGATAGCTGAGGCCATCGGTGTATTCTACAAATGGAGAGAATGATAAAAAAACACAGAAATATGAAAAGACTGACATTATTGCTCATGGCCGCCCTGCTTGTGGCCGCCTGCAACAGTCCCGAGACCAAGGCGCTGTCGAAGCGCAGCTCGAGTGGCAAGACCTGCGAGGTGCTTGTGGCCGCCGACAAGGGACAGTATACCGGAGCCACCAAGGTGTTGATAGACTCTATTTTGTTGAGTCCGCAGGATGGTCTGCCGCAGCCAGAAGCGCGCTTCAGCGTGGTTAGCGTGCCTGTGTCGTCGCTCCACAACACCCAGATGTTCAAGATGCACCGCAACATCATCATCTGTGACGTAAAGGCCGGAAATCCCGACAAGTTCTACATCCACCACGACCAGTGGGCCGAGCCGCAAGCCGTAATTGATATCGCAGCCTCGAGTGAGGCCTCGCTGTGTGCGATGCTGCGCAAGCATGCCGACCGCATCGTGGAGGAGATTTACAAGGATGAATACCGTCGTATGGACAATGTGTTCTACAACGACCGCAACATAGAGCTGATGAAGAGGGTGGAGGAGAAGTATGGCTTCACGCTGTCGCTGCCTAAAGAGTTCTCGTGGGCCAAGGAGGATGGCGATTTCGTGTGGCTGCGCAAGGAGACCAAGGACTTCGGTCTCGGCGTATTGGTGAATGTGATGCCCTATCGCGATGCCAATGTGTTTGATACGACGAAGATCTACAACCGCCTCGACACCCTGATGCGCCGCGAGGTGCCGGGTCCCGCCGAGGGCAGCTATATGGGTACCGAACGCCGCGTGGCACTTGAGAGTCGCAAGGTGGAGTTCGGCGACTCGAAGTATTGCATCGAGACCCGCGGCCTGTGGCGTCTGTTTGGCGACTTCATGGGCGGTCCCTTCGTGAGCTACTGCCTCCTCTCGCCCGACGGCAAGCAGGTGGTAGAGCTGACGGGTTATGTCTATTGTCCGCGATTCGACAAGCGCGACTACCTGATGCAGGTCGATGGTATCTGCCGTTCTATCAAATGGAAGAAAGTTGAATAGGCGTAGGCTCATAGTATTGCTGTTCCTTGCGGTGGCTATAACTGCGACGGCCCAACGGGATGATTTCCTCGGGCGTGGCGAAGTGTTGCTGGCTGCGGGAGGTATGAACTACATAGGCGACCTTAACAACCAGAGTGTTTTCGGTACGCCGCATCTGGCTTTCGGTATCGGTATCCGCGAACGGCTCGACAACCGATGGGCCTGGCGTATAGAGGCGAACTATGGCAATGTGTCGTGCGAGAAGGACTATATAGTCCGTCGCAACCTTAGTTTCCGCAGCCATATCTACGAAGGAGCAGCCCTCTTTGAATTCAACTTCCGCCCCTATGGTCCGGGAGCTACTGAAAGCACGTGGACACCCTATATCTTCGGCGGTTTTGGTTTCTTCTATTTCAGTCCAGAAGCGTCGTATGTCGACAAAGAAGGCAACCTGCAGTGGGCTCAGTTGCAGCCACTGTGTACCGAGGGTCAGGGAACTCCGGATTACCTCGACCGCAAACCGTACCCCCTCTTCCAGGTCTGCATGCCTTTTGGTGTGGGCTTCAAATGGCGGTTGGGGAAGGCGGTGTCGCTCACGGCAGAATACGGTTTCCGCAAGACCTGGACCGACTACCTTGACGATGTGAGCACCACCTACGTGGGCAGCGAATGCTTGACGGAGAATGTCGACGACGGTGAGTTGGCGGCTCGGCTAGCCGACCGCAGCGGCGAGGTGGTGGAAGGCTATGTGAACGCCCCTGGCATCAAACGCGGTGACAGTTCGCTCGACGACTGGTATGCATGCTTCCGCATCACCATGGGTGTGAGTCTTGAGACCCTCTTCGGGTGGATGCGTTCGAAACGTTGTAAACTTTGAAACAATAACGATATGTCAGCACTTGAACAGATAGACAAGAGCCGTGTGCCGCAGCATGTGGCCATCATTATGGACGGCAACGGACGCTGGGCCATGAAGCAGAAGCACGAGCGTCTCTTCGGACACAATAACGCCATAGAGGCCGTGCGTGCCGCCGTCGAGGCTGCGGTGCAGCTCAATGTGCGCTACCTCACGCTCTACACCTTCAGCACCGAGAACTGGAACCGTCCCAAAGAGGAGGTCGACGGGCTGATGGAACTGCTCATCAAAGCTGTACACAACGAGACCAAGACCCTCATGGACAATAATGTGCGCCTGCAGGCCATAGGCGACATGATGCGTATCCCCGAGCGGTCGCGCAAGGTGCTGCAGGACTGCATTGAGAAGACCGCTGCCAACAGTGGTACCACGCTGGTGCTGGCTTTGAGCTACAGTTCGCGCTGGGAGATTGCCGAGGCCCTGAAGCAGATATGCCGCGACGGCTTGCGAGATGACGAGGTTGACGAGGAGACTCTCCGTCGTTACCTGACCACTCGCGACTACCCCGACCCCGACCTGCTGATACGCACGGGCGGAGAGTTGCGTATCTCCAACTTCCTGCTGTGGCAGATGGCCTATACCGAGCTGTATTTCAGCGAACAGCTGTGGCCTGACTTCCGTCACGAAGATTTCTTTGCCGCCGTGCTCGACTACCAGGGCCGCCAGCGTCGCTTCGGCAAGACCGAAGCACAGGTTGAAGGCCAGCAGGCATGAGGTGGCGTCACGCCATATTATTGATTCTTCTGTCGGCTCTGCCGAGAGCCGTTGACGCCCAGTTTGTTTCCACACCTCTCGATGCCCGTAGCGGTGCTATGGGAGGATGTCTTTTAGTGGATACCGACCAGCGTATGGTTAGTGTCGGCTACAGGCAGGGATTCGCCCTTGCGGGTATGGCCGACAAACGACTGACGCTGCTGAGGCCTACCGGTAAAGTCGGCCTTGCGGCAGCCACATACATGCACCACGGGAATCTCGACTATCACGAGCAACAGGCTTCATTGGGCTATGCCCTATGTGCTAATGAGTGGCTTTTGGTGGGTGTGGGTGCTACGTGGATGAATTTAGGCACATCCGACCCGCACTATGAACCTATGCATTGGTTGGCGGCCACAGCCTATCTGCGGGCGTCGGTGGCCCGTACTCAGCTGTCGCTGCTCTCGGGCACACGGCCGTGGGACAATGTTCACCCATATAGGTTGCACCTGCAGGCACAGTATTCGGTGGTGAACAACCTGCTGACAGTAGTGGAATTTGAGATTGAGGAGTGTGCTCGCCTGCGGATGGGCATGGAGTACGACTACGAGAACCGCGTGCTGGTACGTGCAGGTATGGCTACGGCGCCGTTGGTAGCTACTTTCGGCATCGGCTTCCGCCATAGTATGTTCAGCATTGACCTCGGCGCCGAGGTGCACCAAACACTGGGTATTACGCCGCATACAACGCTTACGATATGCTTCTGAAACGCTGGCTCATAATATTGGTTCTTCTGCTCCCGGCGACTTTATCCGCACAGGTTGAGGAGAGCGTGGAGGACTGGCTGCAGGAGGATGCTACCGAGGAAGAAGCCGCCGAGATGAGCGACGTGCTGCAGGAGTATATCGCCAACAAGGTGAATATCAACGATACCGCGGCTATGGCTGGGGTTCCGTTCCTTAGTCCATTCCAACATAAAGCGTTGAGCAACTATATCATCCTCCACGGGCAGTTACTCTCACTCAAGGAGCTGGCGTTTGTCCCGGGCTTCGACAGCACCACCATAGGTTTGTTGGAAATGATTACCACGGTGGAACCATATACAGCCGACGTAAAATGGCGTTGGTGGCAGGGTCGGCACAGCGTGGTGACAGGTATCGGCGGCACGGTGGAACAGGCAGCGGGCTACCGCGATAGCAGCTACGAAGGCGACAACCTGCGAGCACTACTTTGCTATAATTACAACTATCGCAACCATATCAATGTGCGGCTGGTGGCCGACAAAGACCCCACGGAGCAGTGGGGCAAGGGCAACTACTACGGCTACCACCTGATGCTCACCGACATTGGCCGACTGGAGAAGTTGATAGTGGGGCGCTACAACCTACAGTTCGGCCAAGGACTAACGCTGTGGACCGGCCTGCGGCCATTTAATTTCCTCGGCCAGTCCCCTGTGCGCTTCGGCAGTGGAGTGCGGCAAGCCTCGGCATTCTACGAGGAAGGCTATCAGGAGGGTTTGGCAGCAACGGTGAATGCCGGGCATGGAATACACCTGTCGGCTTTTGCCTCGAGGGCTAATGGGGAGAACCTCTTCGGCGGTCACGCCACATATCGATGCGGCAACCTAATTGTCGGTTTTACAGGGGTGTATACTATGCTCGACGACAGCCTTTCTGTGAACGACTATGTCTATAACCAAAACTACTTCCGAGGCAGGCAGTTGGGTAACTTCGGTATGGACGTGGCGTGGCAGTGGCGCAAGTTATTGCTTTACGGTGAGGGTGCTATGTCGTCGGAGGGTAAGCCTGCCGCTATAGTCGGAGTCACGCTTTCGGCTTCGGGCGACACTCGTTTCGGCATAAACTACCGCTACTATCACCCTCAGTATCATAATCTGCACTCACAGGCCTATTCTATAGGTCGCAACCAAGGCGAGCAGGGCGTCACTTTCGATGCACAGACGCGCCTGCCATTGGGCCTTGTGGCTGTGGTCAGCGCAGACATACACAACTTCCCGTCGCTGCGTTATGGGAGTTACAGTCCTTCGTCAGGAACATGGCTGAGGGTGCGCTTGAGCCGCAGCTTCGGCCGGCACGTAGAGACCTCGCTGCGGTATGCCTACCGTCAGAAAGAGCGCAACGTACCAAATAGCGACAGCACTCTGTACCTCGGCGAGCAGACCCTGCGCCAGCAGCTGCAGGGCGAGGCAAGGGTGAATACAGGAGCGTGGCTGTTTGTCTCGCGGGCCATGTATGCGCTGTTCGAGAGCGAAAATGGTGAACCGCAGAAGGGTTGGCTGGTGGCGCAGTCGGCACGCTATACCCACAAGCGGCTGCAAGCCACGGCATCGGCGGCGTGGTTCGACGTCGACGGCTATTATGCAAGGCTGTACCTCAGCGAGAGCAATCTGCAATATGCATGGAGTATGCCGATGCTCAACGGGCGCGGTGTTAGGACCAGTGTGGTGCTGCGGTATGCGCTGAACAACAGCTGGAGCCTTGCCGCCAAGTATGCGCTGAGCTGGTACCCTGGCCAAGAGAGCATAGGCAGTGGGGTGTCACAGACCGAGGGACCGCGTCGGCAGACGTGGTTCGTGCAGGTGAGGTGCAAATTCTGATTATTTTTCTACGGAAACGACTATCTCGCCAGCCTCCTGAAGCGCCTTGTAGGTCTTCTCGGCGGCAAGTTGTTCGGCAGCCTTGATGGTGTATTCTATGGCCGATAGCTTGGGTTCGCCGTCGATGTTCACGCGGCATTCGTATTCGCGGCGACCTGCGTTGTTGTGCACAAAGCTGCGCACAGTCTCGAAGGTCACCTTGCGGTGGCTCTTCTGGCCCCAGTCGATGAGCTTGCTCTTGAAGTTCCAGTCAGTCTGCGCCACGGTGTCGACATCGATATAGGTGCACAGCAGGCGCTTGACGATGAGCCTACGGGTGAAGCGGTAGCCTTTCTCAATATATATGGCGCCTATCAAGGCCTCCATGGCGTCGCCTCCCATTGACTTGAAACCGCCCTCGACAGTTGGCTGGTGTTCTATGAGTTCGGTGAGACCTATGCGGCGTGCCAGCGAGCCGAGGCTTTTGCGGCTCACTATCTTAGAGCGCATCTCGGTAAGGAAGCCTTCGCCTTTCAGGGGATATTTCTTGTACAGGAACTCGGCCACCACGGCACCGAGGATGGCGTCTCCGAGGTATTCGAGGCGCTCATTGTTGATGCGGTGCCCCTCGTGCGTGGCACTGATAGAGCGGTGAATGAAGGCTGTGTGGTACAATTCCGTACGTCTGGGGGTAAATCCCAGTACGTTCTTAAAGAATCTGTAGAACTCCGGCCTTTCTTTTTTCTTGCTGAACAGCGGCACGGGGTCAGTATTTACGGAAGGCCAGACAGACGTTGTGCCCGCCGAAGCCGAAGGCATTGCTAAGGGCGAAGTCCACCTCGTGGCGGCGTGCCTTGTTGAAGGTGAAGTCGAGGGCAGGAATCTGTGGGTCGTCGTTGAAGTGGTTGATGGTGGGAGGCACCAAGCCATTCTTGATGGTGAGGATGGTGGCTATGGCCTCCACAGCTCCGGCGGCGCCGAGCAGGTGGCCCGTCATCGACTTGGTGGAGTTGATGGCCATCTTATAGGCGTGGTCGCCGAAGAGACCCACGATGGCCTTGGGTTCTGAGATGTCGCCTATGGGTGTCGAAGTGCCGTGGGTGTTGATATGGTCCACGTCGGCGGGCTGCATGTCCGATTCCTCAATGGCTTGCCGCATAGCATTGATTACTCCGAGGCCGTCGGGGTGCGATGCCGTAATGTGGTAGGCGTCGGCCGACAGGCCTGCACCAGTTAGTTCGGCATATATCTTGGCCCCGCGTGCGAGGGCATGTTCCAATTCTTCAAGGACTAGAGCTCCCGAGCCTTCGCCTAGCACGAAACCGTCGCGGTCGCGGTCGAAGGGACGCGAAGCCGTCTTCGGGTCGTCGTTGCGGGTCGAGAGGGCGCGCATATTGCCGAAGCCTCCGATGCCAACCTCAGTCACAGCGCATTCGCTGCCGCCAGCGACCATTGCGTCGGCTTTGCCGAGACGGATAAGGTTGAAAGCGTCGCTGATGGCTGCTGCCGACGAGGCACAGGCTGCCACAGTGCAGTAGTTGGGGCCGCGCAAGCCGTGGCGTATGGCTATCTGGCCGGCGCAGATGTCGGTGATAACC
>JBGUZF010000134.1:0-3936 GCA_045222795.1 Bacteroidales bacterium | reverse complement strand
AGCGTGCCCTGCAGGTCGTGAAGCTGCATAAGGCAGTGGCGCAGTTCTATATACGGTTTCTTGTATTTGTACTCCCTAGTGGCTGCAATGGCGCGGTCGAGCCGTTGCCATTCGTCTTGCAGCTCGGCCGCGTTGTTGCTGAACTCGGTGTTGAGCATCTTGCGACGGCCGGCCGACGACATGAATTCCATGTTGTCTACGATATATTGGAAGCCGGCGTCCTGTTTTATGAGGTCTTTGATCTTCATTGTTCTATTTTCATTACGTCGTATACAGGCATCTGCAAAGCGTCGCTCAAAGCGTTGCAAGTGCTCTTGGAATCAAGGAGAAAGCCTTGCGGCGAAGTCGGGTTGAGGGTGATGGCTATCAGGCGTGAACGCTGCAAGGCCATCAGGCGGTTTCCTCGTCGGGTGAACTCTACATATGCTTCGGGAGTGATGAAAAGTTTAGTGAAGTCGCGTGTTATCAGTGTGATATCATTGCCTTTGGTGGCCAGAACCCTCAACAGGCGATCACTCACGGCTCCCGAAGCAAAGAGGGTATGCCCATAGTGCAGAATGTCTGTCTCTGCACGGTCGATAAGAAATACCGAGGCAATGCCGAGGTCGTGGGGTTGCCCCTCGCTGTCAACGGCCCAAAGTCCTGATTGTATGGGGCTCAGGCGTTCGCGCAAGGTCGGCTCGACTTCGTCTAAACGAATGAGGTTGTGCAGGAATTTCGTCCTGCTCACCAGTTGCTTCACGTTGGCCGACACAGCGGCACCGGTGGCAAGTATCATGGCGTCGGTGACGGTGGGGGAGGCGAGACTTAAACGTGAAAGGGCGCCATCGACTATGGTAAGACCAACTCCCATGCTCTCAAGTTGCTCTATCTGTGTGCGCAGGATGCCCGTAGTGGCAGCTCCTGAAAGCAGCGCCTTCCCTCGGATGAGTACTTGGGCGGTGACCAAAGGTCCCAAAGCTGTGCGGCGACTGTCGACAGCTTCGAGGCGCGACACAAGTTGGCGTTTCAGGTAGTGTTGTTCGGAAGTGATAAAGTAGGTGCCTTCATAGAGTATAATCTCAGGTTTCGCGGTGGCAAAAACGCTGTCGATCTGCTCGCCGTCGACACCGATGGAGGTAACACCTACGTGGGTGCCCATCTCGTTGAGCCTGCGCAGGATATAGTTGAGACACACCGTCTTTCCGGTGTTCTTTTCAAGACCTACAATCGAGAGGCTGCGGTACTTCAATATGTCGGGTACGAAAGGCATCTTTTCGATTGCAAAAATACTTAAAAAAAACAACATGGACGATGCAAATAGTAAATATTTTTTGAACATATAAAAAAAACATGTATATTTGCAGAACATTTTGTGCATGTACTATATGCGCAAGATATTGAATATTAAGTAAAATTGAGAAAATAATCATACTTATGAGAACTAATTTGGTACGAAAATCCTATTTCATGGTCGCAGTGGCCGTGCTGACGCTGGTGTCGTGCGGCACGCCGCAGGAGATTGCCTACATCCATGATGCCACGCGCGACAATGCCGAAGCCATCTCGGGTAAGTTTACCAAGGGCATCCAGGCCAACGACCTGCTGAGCATCTATGTGGAGAGCGAAACTCCCGCCGCCACGGTGCCGTTCAACCAGGAGACCAACAAGATCGCCATGAGCGATGGCGTGGTGATGAACCCAGGTTCTACAGCCGTCAGTGGTTATCTTGTCAACAACGAAGGTGATATCACTTTCCCCGTTCTCGGTACCGTTCATGTCCTTGGCATGACGCATGCTGAACTCGCCCAAGAGTTGCAGCGCAGGCTCGTCAGCGAAGGACATATCCTTGATGCCCGCGTAACAGTGCGCTTGATGAACTTCACCGTCAGCGTTCTTGGCGATGTGGCAAGGCCCGGTACGATTGTCGCCAGCGGCGAACGTCTGACTATTTTCGAGGCTCTCAGTATGGTGGGGGACCTGACTATCTACGGTCAGCGCAATAATGTCACCATTATCCGTGAGGAGAACGGCCAGCGCACCATCGGCGAGCTCGACCTCACTTCGAAGGATGTGTTTGAATCGCCCTACTACTACCTGCACCAGAACGATGTGGTGTATGTGGAGCCCAATATGAAGAAGAAGAAGACCGCCGACCGCGACCCGATGATTATGACTTATATCTCCACGGGCCTTTCGGTATTGGCTTCGCTCACCTCACTGGTGTACTACTACATGCTGGTACAGCGTCTCGGTAATAATTAATCTTTTTGAGGACTATGGAGTACAACACACAAATACAGAATTCCAACGCCGCCAACGGTGGCGAGGGTAATGAGACCAACATCAACCTCCGTGACATTGTGTTCATGGTGTTGAACAATTGGTATTGGTTCGTTATTTCGGCAGTGGTGTGCCTAACCGTGGCAGGCGTGGTCTACAAGATGCAGCCCAAGAGCTACACCGCCACAGGCACCATCTTGGTGCGTGACAATGGCAATTCGATTCGCTATCAGTCGCGTAACATGGATGCTATCCTCAACAACATGGACATCACCAACTCCAGTCAGTCGTTGGAGAACGAGATTTATATGCTGCGTTCGTCATCGCTGATGTCGCAGGTGATCAGACGCCTGAACATGAACTATTATTGCGAACGCAACGATATGTTCAAGAAAATCACCTACTACAACGACGCTCCCGTACAGCTCACTGTCCACGACCTCAACGAGGAACGCGAACCGAAACTGGACCTGAAGATACGTCTGATGGCCAACAACAAGTTTAGCTACAGCGCCAAAGAATACGGGGTGGAAGGTGAGGCCTACTACAGCCAGCCCGTGAAACTGGACGATACTGTATCGTTCACCATCGAGAAGACTTCGTTCTACACCGATGCCTTCGAGGGTGTTAAACTCAACGTCGGCATCAAAGAGGTATACCCCATGGCCCGTAACATGATCAAGAGCCTCTCTGTATCGCGCGTCGATAAGATGGCCTCGATACTGTCGATAGGCTATGTCGACAGGAACGAAAAACGCTCGGGTGATATCGTGGACACTCTGATTGCCGTGTACAACGACGATGCCATCGAGGACAAGAATAAGGTGGCTCAGAAGACCGAAACATTTATCTCCGATCGTATCTCCCTTATCTCCGGCGAACTTGACGTTGTCGACGCTCAGGTCGAAGCCATTAAGCGTTCGTCGCAGCTGCCCGAACTGCAGGGCGCAGCAAGCCAGCTCATGCAGACAGGAACGCGTTATGGCGACGAGGTGTCGCGACTGGAGACGGAACTCACGCTTATTCGTTACATCAAGAATGTGCTCTCCGACCCGACCAACAAGGAAGACCTCTTGCCCGCAAACGTCGGTATCAACGATGCCGGCATCCAGAGCATGATTGCATCGTATAACCGCTTGGTCAACGAATATCAGCGCACCAAGACGACAGCTGGTACCAGTAACCCGCAGATACGTAATCTGGTGCAGCAGATGGACGCTCAGTGGAGCGCCATCAACTCGGCAGTCAACAACCTGCTCAATGCCACCACCGTGCGTCTGCAGGATGCACGTAGCCAGGAGGCCCGTGCACGTAGCCAGATTGCCGCCATGCCTACACAGACCAAGGCTGTGTCTGAAGTGCAGCGTCAGCAGAAGATTAAAGAGGAACTGTATCTCTACCTCCTCAGCAAACGTGAGGAGACAGCCATGAATTTGGCTGTCACCATCGCCAACGCCAAAGTTGTCGAGCCTTCGGTTTCTTCCAAGACCGCCCCGAGACTTATGATGTATATCCTCGTGGCATTGGTCATTGGCCTTGCATTGCCTGCGCTGATTATGTTCGGCATTAGCTTCTTCGACACCAAATTGCGCTCGAAGACCGACGTGGAACGTGCTACAAATCTGCCGATATTGGGTGAGATACCTGAGAAGCCGGCCGCCCGTGTCAACGACG
>JBGUZF010000133.1:0-6443 GCA_045222795.1 Bacteroidales bacterium | reverse complement strand
CATCAGTGCATCCTCGGCAGATGCGGTATAAACGGTGCCGTGCCAAGTATAGCTGTCGCAAACATTAACGGAGGTGTGGTGAATCGTGGTGTCGTTCACCGCCAGCATCAATGTTCTCACGCTGTCGCACCCGGCCAAGGTCGTAAAGTTGGTGGTATAGGAGCCGGGCATGGAGCGGGCGACCCCCTCGAAGGTGAAGCTCTGGTTGTTGCAGATAGTTTCCTGCAGGGCAATGTTGTACGTCGGGTTCACGTGCAAAGTCATCGTCACCGTGCTGTCGGTACCGGTGGCGCTTTGCAATACTGCCTGCTGTACGCCGGCAGCATTGAAAGTCACACCGTTCCAATGCACTGGCAGAGCGTCGGCACACACCGTACTGTCTACTGCCGTACCCACGTTCCAATACACGTAGAGGGAATAGTCTATAATCGAATCGCAGCCCTGCGAATTGGTTAGCACTACGGTGGCATGCTCGACAGGTCCATTGAATGTATTGCCATTGTAGACCACCGGCAACTGATTCTCAACCACTGTCTCGGTCACCACACTACTGCTCGAATGGTTCACCGTCAAGTGGAGGTTGAAGGCGCTGTCGCAACCTTGCGCCATGGTCTTTATCACACTGTAGTCGCCGGTCTCATAGAAAGTCTGCCCATGGAACTGCACGCTATCGTCGCATGTCACCACGGTGAGTTCCTCGGCCGAAGGAGCGAAGATGTGCACCAATGCCGTAAGTGTGTCGCACCAGGCGGGATAGCACAGGCCGTGCATCAGCGCCATTACCGTGTGGTCACCCGTGGTGGTGAAATGATGGTTCAACTCCATGCCCGTATCCGCCTGCGGCACCCCGTCGATAATCCACAACACCGTGGTGTCAATGCCAGTGGTACTGGTCGCCAGGTGCACTGTGTCGGTAAGACAGATAGTAACCTCCTGGTTGTGCAACTGACTATACTGACCGTTCACAATGAGTTCGTGTATTGGCGGCGCGAAGCTGTTTGCCTCCAGGAACACTCCACTGTCAAAACTATTGTCGCCCACATTGCATATCGAGAGGTGCATGTGGTAGGTGGCACCGGGCACTATATTGGCGGTAGCCGTAAGCTTGGTCGTATAGCCGTCGTACTGGATACCTGTGCTGCCGGAAGGGTTTGAATTGTAATATTGTGAATACTGCGAAAGGCATCCCTCGCTGGTATTGGTGCCAGGATTCACCGAATTGATGGCCACAACCACCCCGTTGGGATTGGCATCGGTTACAGTGCCGGGAATAATGGCGATATTGCGGTTCATCGTACCGCCTTCGGGGTCCGGGCCACTGATAAAGAAAGCAAAGATGTCGTTGAACTCCGAGCAGACGTATTCGGGATATTCTTCCGAGGCAAACACATAGTTGAACTCGACCGTGCTGGCATTGCACATGAAGTCAAAATCGAGCGTGGCACAGCCGTTGATGGTAGCGGTGGCGAGCGGTTGCAGTTGACTGTCGCTGTAATAGCCGCATTGCGTCGACGAGGCTCCGTCGGCGCTGTTAGGTCCAGGAGCCACAGAGATGCACCCCGTGGTCATAATCACACCCGCATCCATCGAGAGTCCGGTGAATCCGTTGGCCGAGAAGGTACCGATATGATCCGTCGCCACTGTGCCGACGGTGCCGTTGAACATAGCGTTGCTCACAGTCACTCCGTTGCCAACCAGATAAGCATTCAGGAAGGCTTCTATCTGCTGGCCTGTGGCAGAAGATACCGTGATATTCTGCGACATAGCACCACCATACACCACCAGGCAGCCCAGCAGGGTTACAATACGGATGGCTGATGTCAGGCGGCGTTTCATGTCAGTCGTTTTTCAAAAACCAGCAATGCATATTATATAGCAACAGCATAACACCCAGTATATTATACATGGGAGAGCATCGTTTACATTACTGCAAATATACAATTTTTTCAAATATTAATACAAAAAAATGAAGCAAACGGCGTAATGTCAAACAAAAAGCACCCCGCAACATAGTGCCAGGGTGCTCATTTCTTCAATCATTCTTCAATGTTTCTTCAATCATTCTTCAATGGCCGATTGAAGAACAATTGAAGAACAACAGGTAAACCATTGAGGAACGGAGGGCTTTTACATAAGATTAGAAACCTGGTTTCCCAAGCAGACGGAACATATTTTTCTTATATGCCTCGACGCCGGGCTGGTCGAAGGGATTGACTCCAAGCGTGTATCCGCTGACGCCACAGGCAAACTCGAAGAAGTAGATAAGCTGTCCGAGGGTGTACTCGTCTATGCGGCCAACTGTCAGTTCCACCACAGGCACGCCACCAGAGACATGTGCCTCGATGGTACCTTCTGCGGCACAGTCGTTGATTTCGGTAAGGCTCTTGCCACAGAGGTAGTTGATGCCGTCGAGGTTCTGCTCGTCACGCGGCACGGCGACGGTGGCATTGGGGCGACTGACACGGAGCATAGTCTCCATCATCAGTCGCTCTCCGTCCTGCACATACTGACCCATCGAGTGGAGGTCGGTGGTGATGCTAAGGCTGTGCGGCAGAAGACCCTTGCCGTCCTTACCCTCACTCTCGCCGTAGAGCTGCTTCCACCATTCGGCCAGATAGCGCAGGTTGGGCAGGCAACTGACAAGCATCTCAACCTTAATACCTTTTCTATATAGAGCGTTGCGCACGGCGGCATACATCAAGGCGGGGTTGCCCTCAAGGGTATCGTCGGCGATGCACAACTTGCGCATATCGCGTGCACCAGCGAGCAGTTTATCGATATCAAATCCAGCCATGGCTATAGGCAACAGACCCACGGGGGTGAGCACCGAGAAACGGCCGCCGACATTGTCGGGAATGACATACATCGGGTAGCCTTCCTGAACGGCGATCTCATGCAGTGCACCGCGACGGGCGTCAGTGATGGCGACAATGCGTTTCGCAGCCTCGTCATGACCATACTTATGCTCGAGATGAGCCTTCACAATGCGGAATGCCACAGCAGGCTCGGTGGTGGTGCCGCTCTTGGAGATTACGGCCACGCTGTAGTCTTCCTGTTCCAAGAGCGAAAGCAGTTGGTTATAGTAGTCCTCGCCAAGGGTGTGGCCGGCATAGATGATGTAAGGAGCCTTGCCGCGCTGCATCGCGGCAAACTCCGACTGCAATGCCTCGATTACCATGCGTGCACCGAGGTACGAGCCGCCGATACCGATTACCACCATCAGGCGACTTTTGCCTGCAAGGCGGGCAACGTCGGCTTTCAGGCGTGCCAACATTTCGGCGTCAATCTCATCGGGCAGGTTTACCCATCCCAGAAAATCATTGCCAGCGGCGTCTCCTTTCAGCAGATGGCGTTTGGCTTCCAGCACCTCCGGGAGAAGCGCATCAATCTCATTTTTCGACACATGTCCGAAAACATGCTTTACGTTTACTTCAATGTGGTCCATTTTGTGATTATTTGTTGATAAATTGTTCGTTTTTCGTGACCAAAATTAGCAAGTTACAAAAAAAATTTTCAATCGTAACTGCAATATTTTCTTCAAATTAACGAAAGGGAATAAAAAATATTTTACACGTATTGAAAAATATTTGTACTTTTGCAGCCAAATCATGCCCCTAATAGGCTGATATAAATAAGAAAATAAATAAACAGAAAAATAAAAAATGATGAAAAAAGTATTCAAACTTTTCGTTGTGATGTCACTCCTCGTGGCATCCACCAGTGCTATTGCACAGAACACCGGTAAGCCTGAGTATCCTCACTACGGCTTCTGGAGCAACTGGTCGATTGGTGGTGCTCTCACCCTCAACAACCAGCCTGTCATGGGTCCCATCGCTTTCACCCCGGAGCTTTGGCGCGTTTCCACCAACATGGGTATCGACGTCTTCGCCCAGCAGAAACTGAACCACGCCTTTGACTGGCGTCTCCGTTTCGCCTACGGTACCCTCGGCGCAGTGCGCGAAGGTGATGTTGAAGGTACCACCTATCAGATGGACAAACACCGCACCCTCACCCTCGACATTCTGTTCTCCATCAACAACGCCCTCAAAGGTTACGACCCCGACCGTCGCTTCAACCTCTACATCTTCGCCGGCGGTGGTCTTGGCTTCAGCTGGAACCAGGCTGAGTCGATTACCGACTTCGGTCGCGTTGGTATCACCCTCGACGGCGGTGCTGGTATGAGCTACCGCTTCGGTGAGCCCCATCACCTCTTCTTTGAGTATGGCTACGACATCAACGGTGATGCTCCGTCGCCCTCGACCTTCTTCAGCACCGCTCTGCACCACACCAACCGTATCTTCCGTCTCGGTTACTTCTACTGCTTCGGTGTCACCGCTGCCGACCAGGCTATCGCCGCCCAGAAGGCTATGCTGACCCAGGAGAACTTCGGTGCCCTCAACAGCCAAGTCAACAACCTCGAGACTCAGGTCGCCGCTTCGCGCAACAACGAGAAGAAACTTGAGAACCGCATCGCCGAGCTCGAAGATCAGCTCGCCGAGGCTATGGCCAATCAGGGTCAGAAAGCCAACAGCGCTGCCTCCGACAGCCTGCAGGCCGTCATCGACCAGATTAAGGCCGATCAGCTCAACTTCTACGCCATGCCCTTCTCGGTACAGTATGAGGTCAACGAGTGGCAGGTCTCCGACGATGAGATGGAGAAAGTCAAAGCTGTTGCCCGCGTGCTCAAAGACAATGGCGATGTGAAGATCATGGTTGTTGGTTTCGCCGACTACACTGGCAGCGACCAGTACAACATGAAGCTCTCCGAGAAGCGTGCCAACGAGGTCAAGCGCCTCCTTGTCAAGAAGTATGGCATTGCTGAGGACCGCATCCAGACCGACTATAAGGGTAAGAGCGTTGCCTTCGGCGACATTCAGTACGCCCTCAACCGTCGCGTCAGCTTCTACCGTGTGATTGAATAGTTCCTTAGGTAAATAGAAAACACTGAGGGCTTCCCGCAAAGGAAGCCCTCTTTATTTATTTATATATGTGTGCTACTTGGATACCACCCTGTACTCAACACGGCGGTTGCGACGACGCCCTTCCGGCGTGTCATTGGTGTCGACAGGCTGCGACTTGCCAAAGCCGACAGAACTGATGCGGCGGCGGTCGATACCATGCTCCACAAGATAATCGGCCACGGATTTGGCACGTTCTTCCGACAGCTTGAGATTAAACTCAACAGTCCCCTGGTTGTCGGTATGCCCGCGGAGTTCTATCTTCATATCAGGATTGGCTAACAGTAGGTCCTGAAGACGGCGCAGCTCGTTGTACGACTGCGGTAGTATTTCGCTCTCACTTGTGGCAAAGAAGATATTCCACATCGGCACCACATCTCCCTTGTCGGGGACAGATGCCTGTTCGGCTGGGGGAAGAGCCTCACTGACGGGCACCACACTCACGTCGTCAACATAATAATATGCACCCTGCAGTACGGCATTGATACTATTGGTATGCTGTACGTTCGACCTGTTGAACGAGGCAAAGTTGCCAATGGTCAGGAACCTCTCGCCACCTTGGGCTGTAAACTCTCCGCTTATCTCCACCCATCCCTTGGCGTTTAAGAGCACGCTGTCAGTGTTGTTGACGACCTGGGGCGTAAGATATACCGCTATGGATTGGGTCCGTCTGTCGAGATAGTCGGTCACCTCGCGGTCCATAAGCACATCCCACGTGGTATCCTCCAGTCGTGCTGCAGTGAACAAGGCCCCTATTGTCGCCACGGCATGAGGCGATTTGTCGGCAAGACTCACCCAAAAACTGACACGGTAACGGCCGCCCGCCACCAGCGGACGCTGCAATTCGGTCTGCAGATATTCGCGGTAATGCTCTTGCGAACAGTATATTCCGCAATAGGCCACCCCGCTGTGAGCCTCCTGGAAACCCATCTTGTTACGCGGCACCTGACAGTCGCGTCCGCCACAGAGGTTAAAGTAATCGCTGCTGCCTGCCGTAGGCTGCCACCATGCCTCCACAGCGGTCATGACGCCCAGGGCATCGATACGCTGCGGACAGCGTCGATGTTCCTCAAACGATGGGTTATATACCATGTTATCAGCCGTCTGTGCAAGTATGGTACCTACACGCAGCATCAACAAAAGGCCAGCTATGGTGGTCCAGCGGCGTATCATCGTTGTCCTAATGTTTTTAAGATACTATCCCACAACAGGGTAGCCGTGCGCTCCCAACTGAATTTCTCTCTCTGTACCCTGCCCTTCTCTATAAGGGTCTCACGAACGCCCCCTTCTTTCAACCTACTGATAGCATATGCTATATCATCTGGCGATGAGGGGTCGATATACAGCACCGCATCGCCTCCAACCTCAGGCATCGAAGTGGTGTTGGAGCATATCACGGCCGTTTCGGCATACATAGCTTCCAATATTGGAATGCCAAATCCCTCAAAGTATGACGGATATACCAATGCTTCGGAGGCAGAAACC
>JBGUZF010000132.1:0-7092 GCA_045222795.1 Bacteroidales bacterium | reverse complement strand
CGAGATGAACTCGCAGGCCTGGCGAAAGATTGAGGAGCTGACGCGCCGCATGGCACGCCGCTACGGCAGTGTGCTGATAGTCTGCGGCCCGATATACGATAGCACAGCGCACCGCCATATAGGGCCCGCTTGCGTGCATGTGCCCGACCGTTTTTTCAAAGCCCTGGCCATCAACACCGCCGACGGATGGCAGACGGTGGCGTTCTTGGTTGATAACAACCGTCAGGACAGCTCGCCACGCCGCTATGCTGTCGCGGTAGACGATGTCGAGGCCACCATCGGGCGTGACCTCTTCCCTACCCTGCCCGACGAATCCGAGGACTCCTACAACTGGAATTTCTGGAACAGATAATAATACCAACATCATGAAAATACATTACATTATCATCGCCGCAGTCCTGCTCTTTGCAGGATGCAAACAGAAAGCACTGGAGCAGGACGCTCCCCAGGCCGAACAACCGCAGGTGGTGTTCGGAGGCTTTGTGGACACCGTCCATCTGGAAGTAGTGCCCGTCGACAAGGGTGAGAGCTACTTCAACAAGAAAGCCCAGACAGGTACAAAGAAGACCGCCACACAGGCACAGTCCTTCACAACGACGCAGCGACCCGCCGCCAAACGCACCAACGACAAGGCTGCTGCCGAGACCATCTATGTGGAGACCGACGACTCGCGCGGCCGCGTATGGGGCCATGTGACCATGAAGGGCGACCGCGGCACCGGCACTGTCCACGACGAAGGTGAGAACACCTGGGCCGTCACCGTCACCCGCCACGGCAACGAACTCTACGCCGTCGACCAAAACTCGCGCCAATATGTATTCAAACTGAAACAAAATAAAACACAAGAATAATGAAAACCACAGCAGAACTCCAGCAGATTGCGACGCAGGTGCGCCGCGACATTCTCCGTATGACCACCAACGCCAAGAGCGGCCACCCGGGCGGCTCGCTCGGCACCGCCGACTGGTTCGTGGCCATGAACTTCAACCTCATGGACTTCGACCCCAAGAACTTCACCATGAGCGGCGAGGGCGAGGACATGCTCTTCGTCAGCCAGGGCCACATCACGCCGGTCATCTACAGCACAATGGCGCGCCGCGGCTATTTCCCCGTCGATGAGCTCAACACCTTCCGCATGTTCGGCACCCGCCTGCAGGGCCACCCCAGCACTGAGCACGGCCTGCCGGGCATCCGCATGGCCAGCGGCTCGCTGGGCCAGGGCATGAGCGTCGGCGTCGGCGCCGCTCTCGGCAAGAAGATGACGGGCGACAAGCACCTGGTCTACACCATGCACGGCGACGGCGAGCTCGAAGAAGGCCAGATTTGGGAGGCCGTGATGTTCGCAGGTGCCAAGAAGGTGGATAACCTCATCGCCACCATCGACTATAACAACCAGCAGATCGACGCCACCGTCGACGAAGTGATGACCCTTGGCGACCTCAAAGCCAAGTTCGAGAGCTTCCTCTGGAAGGTGGTCGTCATCGACAACGGCAACGACATGCAGCAGGTGCTCGACGGCATGGCCAAAGCAAAGGCCATGAGCGGTCAGGGCTCGCCCGTGTGCGTCATCCTCAAGACCAAGATGGGCTACGGCGTCGACTTCATGCAGGACACCAACAAGTACCACGGCTCGGTGCTCTCGGCCGACGACCTCCCCAAGGCCCTCGCCCAGCTCCCCGAGACCCTCGGCGACTTCTAAGATTATTAAGAACGGCGAATTATGCGAATTAAACGAATTTGTCTACCCCTTGAATTATTGGCGAATTACTCGAACCGCACTGCGCCAATTCGAGTAATTCGCTCATAATTGACCAGCGTAGCCTTCGCTAAATTCGTTTAATTCGCCGTTAAAAATAGGATAATGCGTAGAATACTCATATTTGCCGTGCTCATAATGCTCGGCTTCGCCGTGCAGGCCCAGCAGCCGGAGAAGACCCGATTGCTGCTCATCATGGACTGTTCCAACTCGATGTGGGACCACTGGCAGAGCAACAGCAAGATAAAGGTGACGCAGCAGGTGCTGCTGTCGTTTCTCGACAGCATCTCGCGCCAGCACGACGTTGACGTGGCGCTGCGCGTCTTCGGCCACCTCAACAAGGAACAGTTCGGCACACGCCTCGAGGTGCCCTTCGGCAGCGACAACATCTACCAGCTACAGAGCAAAATCAAGACTCTCGTGCCGCAGGGCGGCTGCACGGCCGCTGCGGCACTGACGGATGCTTTGAGCGACTTCCCTGCCACGGGTTCCAGCCGCAACCTGATACTCATCATCACCGACGGCATGGATGACTGCGACGCCGAGATATGCGACGTGGCGCGCCAGGTGCAGCTGAGCGGCGTGGTGGTGCAGACCTTCGTCCTCAGCATCGGCGGCAACCTGTCGGCCCACGCTTCGTGCGCCGGCAGCGTCTTCCCCGTGGTCAACGAGGAGGAGTTCTCCAAGACGCTCTACGACATCTTCCGCCTCAGCGGCCACAAGGCCAAGGTGGTGCTGAACATGGTCGACGCCACCGGCAACCTCTACGAGACCGAGCACCCCGTGGCCTTCTACGACCACCGCACCGGCGTCATCCGCCACAGCACCATCTACAGCGTTGACCAGAAGCTGAAGCCCGACACGTTGCTGATGGACCCCCTCGTCACCTACGATATGGCCGTCTTCACCCACCCGCCCCTGCGGCGCGAGGCCATGCAGTTCAGCATAGACCGCCCGAACAATATCGACATCACCGTCAGCGAGGGCACCCTCAAGGTGCAGTACGTCGGCCAGCGGCCGCAATGGCAGCAGACCGCCGTTGACGTGATAGTACGCCGTGCCGGCAGTGGCGAGCGCGTGGCGGCGCAGGAGGTCGGGGAGACCGGCCAGTACCTCGCCGGACGCTACGACGTCGAGGTGCAGACCCTGCCCGTGACAACCCTGCGCGGCGTCGAGGTGCGCGGCAACGCCGCCACCGAGCTCTCGGTGCCCATGCCCGGCATGCTGGTCCTCAGCAAGCCCAAGGGCATCACCACCGGTGCCATCTTCCGCCTGCGCGACGGCCAGGTGGAGTTCGCCACCGACCTCAACCCCAGCACCGCCGGCGAACGGTTATTATTGCAGCCCGGCCAATACGAGCTTGTCCTACATCCCCAGAACACTACTAAATACGACAAAGTCCAAACCCGCCGCTTCGTGATTGAGAGTTCACAGACAACAAAGATACAGTTTTAGAATATGAAGAAAGTGCTCCTGACAACAGTATTCCTTTGTGCGGTGGCCATGACGGCATGTAAAGGAGAACTACGAAAAGAAGTATTTCAAGAGGCAGAAGTTCTCTCGCATGTGTCGTTTACCCACGTTACAACAGCCGAAAACGCTACGATTGCTCTTGAAAAATCAGGGCTTCCTATAACCGTAGAAACAGACTGTAACGGAAACGACTGGCTCACGCCTTACAACAAAAGGAATTTAATAACATCATTCCCATTTAACGATGGTCCAAACTTTATCTGTGAGGTTGCTCGTATCACATTTAATAGAGAGGAATGGTTCCGTATAACATATACAATGCATGATTCTCCTGAATTTTGGATGTTTATGACTCCTGCGGATGAATACGGGCTCTTTTATAGTGTTTATGATCTTAAACAAGGGTATCAATTCCCCGACCACAGCACAACAATTAATGACAGTGAGGGCGAACACGAAGTGGTCATAGTTAGGTATCCTGAAAGCGGGAAATTTGATACCATACTCTTTACACAAATTCCATGCTAAAACGAATAAACAATAAATAAATAATAACAATGACCCACTACGAAAAACAATCAAGCAAAGAGTTGCGCGCCGGCATGGGCGAAGGCCTGGTAGAGGCTGGCCGCAAGAACGAGAATGTCGTCGCCCTGAGTGCCGACGTCAAAGGCAGCGTCAAGATGGACGGCTTCGCCAAGGAATTTCCCGAGCGCTTCATCCAGTGCGGCATCGCCGAGGCCAACATGGTCGGCATCGCCGCCGGCCTGTCGCTCTGTGGCAAGGTGCCCTTCATCGGGGGCTTCGCCGAGTTCGTCACCGGCCGCGTCTATGACCAGATACGCCAGGTGGTGTGCTACTCGAACAAGAACGTGAAAATCTGCGGCTCGCACGCCGGCATCTCCCTCGGCGAGGACGGCGCCACGCACCAGACCATGGAGGACATCGCCCTGATGAAGGTGCTGCCCAACATGACCGTCCTGGTCCCCGCCGACTTCAACCAGGCCAAGGCCGCCACGCTGGCCGCCGCCGAGCACGTCGGGCCCGTCTACCTCCGCCTCGGCCGCAGCAAGATGCCCTGCTTCCTGCCGGAAGGTGAGAAGTTTGAAATCGGCAAGGCCCAGCTGCTGAGCGAGGGCACCGATGTGACCCTCTTCGCCTGCGGCCACCTCGTGTGGGAGGCCCTCAAGGCCGCCGAGCAGCTCGAAAAGGTCGGCATCAGCTGCGAGGTCATCAACATCCACACCATCAAGCCCCTCGACGTGGAGGCCATCGTGGCCAGCGCCCGCAAGACCGGCGCCGTGGTCACTTGCGAGGAGCACCTCTTCAACGGCGGCCTCGGCGACAGCATCGCCCAGACCCTCGCCCTCCACTGCCCCACGCCCATGGAGTACGTGGCTGTCGACGACAAGTTCGGCGAGAGCGGCACGCCCGACGAGATGCTCACCAACTACCACCTCCGCGCCGCCGACATCATGGCCAAGGTCTATGCCGTCCTCCAGCGCAAGCCCGGCGCCCCCAAACAGCGCTACTGCCAGAGCTGTGGCATGCCCCTCACCGAAGAGGTTACGAGTGACAATCCCGACTACTGCAAATACTGCTTCGCCGACGGCCACTTCACGCAAGACTGCACTATGGAGCAGATGATTGACTGCTGCGTCCAGTTCGTCGACGAGTTCAATAAGAATACCAATCAGCACCTCACCGCCGACGAGTACAAAGAGCAGCTCCGCCAGTACTTCCCGCTGCTGAAGCGCTGGAAAAAGTAGTCCCCGCATCCGTGCGCGGCACCGAAACGGCTCATGTAATGCTCCCCGCACTGTGCGGGGAGCATTGACAGCACTGAAACGCCACCGCGCACCGGTGCGCAACCATGAAGCAGCCGTGCAAAGCCGTTTTGCAACGATGCGAAGTCGTTTTGCAGCCATGTAATCCTCCCCGCATATATGCGAGGTCAATTTGCAGCCCTGCAACGCCAAATTGCAGGTATGCGCGGTGAAAATGCAGAAATGAAACAACAAATCGAACGGAAACAATAAAACCAAACAGACAATGAAGAAAGTATTTTTAGTATGCGCCGCCCTGCTCGCCGTAGGAGCGTTTACAATCATATCGACAACCTCGTGTACTCGAATGAAAAAACAGATAGAAAAAGACCTCAGCATTGTTAACGGCAAACCAAGACGTTCGTTTTATACGAGGTGTGTTTCTTTTGACGTTCCACGCTTTCCATTGAGATATCCGTTTGAAATGACGAAGCCAATTAAGGAGTGGTTAATCAATGTGAGTGAACTTGGCCAAGAGGATGTGATAGGTTCTTATGGTCCGATAGACCGCGTTTATTGTGACGAAAAGATGATATATGCCCACAATATTGCCAAACCCAAAGGCTGCAATCCCGATTTGCCAGATTTCTATGTGCCCGAACGCTGGTTTACAATCGACTTGGATAGAATGCACCTTGAACTATATTCCGACAGTACGGATTTCTACAATCATATCAATGAAAAGGCCGCTTCACAATTAAGACACCCCGACTTTTTCTACTCTGCCTTTGACACTAATGTATTTGCATTGCCATGGATACCCGATACGGTGGTATGGTAAAATATCTTATGGTAACAAACCAAAACGGCTGCCGTCCTTGCGGACGGCAATAGCAATGAAAACAGAAAACCAATGAACATCTCCGTTTTCTGCGGCTCGTCGCTCCCGAGCGCAGTGTAAATGCACGAATGAAACAATAAAATGAAGTAAAACAATACACACAGACATACAATGAACGAACACCCGAAATACAACTGGAGTTATGCTGTGGCGTTTTTCCTGTTTGATTATCCAATGCTGATAGTGGCCGACTGGATTACCGACGGCTGGCACAATATTCATTGGGGCGCCACCGCCATCGAGGCAGCCATCGTTTCAGTGGTGCTGACACTCGTTCTGCATCTGATGCAGAAACTCAAAAGGAAAGACAAAAACTCCAACTGATGCACATAGCAGTCTTCTGCGAGGCATCGATCCCGAAGAAACGGAAAAAATAAACACAGACAATGAAGAAAGTAATGCTCTTATGCGCCGCCCTGCTCGCCCTCACCGCCATGACTGGCTGCAAGAGCAAGAGCGAGAGCGAGAACCCCACCGATGGGGAAATTGTCATTTATCCAAGAAGCGAACTCCAGACCGACACAATATCCATTGACTCGACATATCTCCCATGGTGTGTGAATTTGAAACTCAAAGGACGCACGCAAGACACTCTTTTTCTCTCGTTTGGGGACGGCAGTTTTGGGGATGTCAAGCTAATCGGGAACATTGATACAACCGATCAAAACGACTGGTACAGTGAATTATTACCTGTCACATATCATACCAAAACAACAAACGATGGTGACAGTTTGATTATTAAATACAGTTTTGGCGTATTATAGAACATGAATATCTCCGTCTTCTGCGCCTCGTCGCAGCCCCGTAATACTCGCATCGCTGAAGCAGCCACTGAACTTGGGCGCCGTCTTGCTCTCGGCGGACATACATTGCTCTACGGCGGCTCCAACCTCGGCCTCATGGGCACCCTCAGCGGTGCTGCACTGGAGCAGGGCGGCCGCGTCGTCGGCGTCATCCCCACGCTCTTCAGTGAGGGCATCATCCGCTCGCAGCGCGTCACCGAGCTCGTCCGCGTCCGCTCCATGGCCGAGCGCAAAGAATACCTCATCGCCCACAGCGACGCCTTCGTCGCCCTCCCCGGCGGCATCGGCACCCTCGACGAAGTGCTGGAAGTGATGGTGGCCAATCAGCTCAAGCAGATTGACAAACCGATGTATCTGCTGAACCTCGACGGCTTCTATGACACCTTTCTTGAG
>JBGUZF010000131.1:0-16814 GCA_045222795.1 Bacteroidales bacterium | reverse complement strand
AAGGTCTTCACGGTCTTCTCCTTGAGGTAGCGCTCGCCGTCGAGCTCGCCACCGTTGAGGAGCATCTGCATCAGCAAGGCCACCTCGCGGGCGTTGGAGAAGAGACCCGCATGGCCGCTCACTCCACCCATGGCCGCTGCATTGGGGTCGTGGACCTCGCCGCGTATCAAACCGCGCAGAGAGTCCAACTCGGCAGGGGCTATATCGGCGGGGAGGAAGTTGTTGTCGAGCGGGCGGAAGGTGGTGGAGAGCATTCCCATGGGCTCGTAGAAGTTCTCCGCCACGAAGGTGTCGAGGGTCTGACCGCTGATCCGCTCCACCATGTCGGCCAGCAGCATGAAGCCGAAGTCGCTGTACACATACGAATTGTCGGGGTTGAGCTTGCTTTCGGCGATGAGCAGCAAGATGCTGTCGCGGTCGGAGGTCTGCTGCCAGAGAGCGTCGTAAGCCTTGAGTCCGGCGCAGTGGCTCAGGGCCTGCTTGACGGTGATACGCTCCTTGTCGGTGCCCTTGAGATAAGGCAGATGGCGACTCAGCTTGTCGTTGATGCCAAGCTTGTTCTGGTCCACCAGTTTCATCACCGCCAACGTGGTGGCAGTGACCTTGGTGAGGGAGGCGAGGTCGTAGAGGGTCTCCCTGGTGACAGGGGCGGCCCCTTCGTCGTAGGTAAGGTTACCGTAGCAGCGGTCGAGCACCACACGTCCGCGGTGCATCACCAGCAACTGGCAACCCGGCATAGCGTGGGCGGCGATGGCGTTGTTCACAATGCTGTCTATCCTGCTGTCGACATTGATATTGAGGTCGGTGACGATGTCCTTGCAGACCTGCTCGTGCTCCTTGCCTGGCACACGGATGTCGTCCTTGATGTAGGGTCTCACGTATGTGTATTTGGCTTTGAGGACCCGGCGGCAGTGGTAGTCGACCAGCGCGCGGATGCTGTCGCTACGCTCGGCGGCGTTATTGATGACCTCGATGGCCTTCGGCACGTCGGGCGGCAGCAGCAGTATGTCGTTGCCAGCAAGGAGGGCCGCCAGTTCGCCCCGTCCTTCACCGTAGGTATTGGTGACACCTTTCATATCCAGGCCGTCGGTGACCACCAGGCCGTCGAAGCCAAGTTTCTGTCTCAGCAGACCGCCGACAACAATGGGACTTAGTGACGATGGGCGCTCGGGGTCGAGGGCCTTAACCTGCAGATGCGCCACCATAATGCCCCCCACACCGGCCTCAATCAAGCGGCGGAAGGGATAAGTGTCTACAGAATCGATATATGCAGCCGTATGGTTTATCACAGGAAGCTCGAGGTGGCTGTCCTTGTCGGTGTCGCCGTGGCCCGGGAAATGCTTGGCGGTGGCCAGCACACCCTGGCTCTGCTGGCCGAGGGCGTACATGATGCCCAGCTGCGCCACACGCTCGCGGTCGGTGCCGAAAGAGCGTGTGCCTATGACGGGATTCTTTGGATTGGAATTGATGTCCACCACGGGTGCGAAGTTGACATGTATGCCCATCTCGCGGCACTGGCGTCCTATCTCCTGACCCATGCGGTAGACGATGCTGTCGGCGTCGGGACGGAGCCGTCCGAAGACGGCGTTCTTGGGGAATGAATAGAGGTCCTTGAGGCGCATACCGAGGCCCCACTCGCCGTCGATACAAACGAGCAGCGGCACCTCGGCGTCTTTCTGGAAGCGGCGCGTCATGGGTGCCTGCCGCTCGGCGGTGCCGGCGAAGAAGCAGACACCCCCGACACCGTAGCCGTTGACCTCCTCGGAGAAGGCACGGGCCTGCTTGTCGGTCATATCCAGCGGCACACGCACCACCATAAGCTGCGCCACACGCTGCTCGAGGGTGAGGGTGGCCATCACCGAGTCTATCCAGTCGGTCTCGGGGTTGCGGAAGGTAAGCCCGCGGGAACTGAAGCGCTGGGCCTCGGCCTGCAGCACGCCGCAGACGGTAATGACAAATATGGCCAACGCCAATATATTCTTCCTTTTCATTGTCTCAAGAGATTGTCTATATATTCAACTTGCCGACGGCGGGGGTTGCCCTCGTAGTTCAGTATCACATAGTCGGCCCGCGCCATCATCTCCTCGGCAGGCAGCTGATTGGCTATGCGGGCACGGAGGACTTCCTCCCCCACCCCGTCGCGCAACATCAGCCGACGAAGGCGTTCCTCGAGGTCGAGGTAGACGCATATCACCTTGTCCATCAAACGGTCGAAGCCGTAGTCGTAGAGTATGGCGCTCTCGAAGAGCACATAGGGCTCGTCGGCATGCAACCGGCAGAAATAGTCGAAGTCTTCCATCACCCTCGGGTGCACCAGTGCGTTGAGACCCTGCAGCAGGGCTTTGTCGGCGAAGACCTTAGCGGCAACGACTCGCTTGTCGGCGGTGCCGTCGTCGAGGAACACATCGTCACCGAGCAAACAACGCAACGCATCGAGGAACTCTATGTCGTAATAGTAGCCTGCAGCAACGATATCGCTTACGAAGCAGGGCACTCCGAGCCGCCTGAATTCAGCCATCACGGTGCTCTTGCCGCAACCCATGCCGCCTGTTATGCCGACACGCTTCATTTGATTATCAAACACTGCACCGTCTGCGGTTCTATGCTGCGCAGACGCACATATCCGGGGAACTCGGTGAGACGCGGCGTGAGGTCGCTCTTGTGGGCCATCACGTCGCTGTAGTCGATGGAGACGGTAAAGTTGGGCGTGCGCTGCAGGTCGCGCTGCGCCAC
The DNA here is from genome assembly GCA_045222795.1 of Bacteroidales bacterium. Classification (GTDB taxonomy): domain Bacteria; phylum Bacteroidota; class Bacteroidia; order Bacteroidales; family P3; genus Colimorpha. Next base: position 14,081 of record JBGUZF010000131.1, on the reverse strand, counting down.
CCATACATGCAACACAGCTTCTTCGGGGTACACCTTCAACTCCACATTGGTATCAGCGCCTGTAACCTTTATCGGCACGCGATAATCGCGCTCCACATAAGGCTCAACGGGCACGTAGACACTCACCTCGCGACACGATGGCTTCACGTCGACACGGCTTTCCCACACGGGCTCCAACGGCAGCCTGTAGCTATCCGAAGCCTTGATGCCCTTCACGGCAGCTTTGGCCACGAAGACATCCTCGATGCCGGCAAGCGACTCCTCGGTGCCGTATAACGTCACCTCGGCGGGGGTCACCTCCGGCTGTCCATAGAGACCATATTGCTCGGCGAAGGAGAAGTCCACCTTGTCGAGCCGCGGACGGAAGGTGCGGTGGTGCCGCTCGGCAAGGACGACCCTCATCGAGTCGATATTGCCGCTGACGCTTATCACACCGTACATCTGGGCCTTCAGCTGTGCATACAGGTCTTCGGCGGGTACCGAATGGCGCAAGCCTTCATCGTCGAGAACAATCTTTATGGCAGGCTCTTCGTGACGCAGCCCATAGAGCATAGCACGGTAGCCGTCGGTCTTCACCTTCAGAGTGAGGACTGTGTCTGCCTTAACCAGGGCATAGCGCACGGTGTCGTAGCCCTCCATCTCCACATGCACACGCACGGGGTATTCGGTGGGCTCCATCATCGACACTCCAAGCCATACGAGCGCCGTGAGACCTAGTATCACCAGGAACTGCTTCACCTCTTATTTTTTCTCTTCAGTCTTGGCCTCCGGAGCAGGCTGTATCATGCTCTTCTCGACGGTCATGATGACGCCGTTGGAGACTTCCACCTCTACGGTGTGCTCGTCGACGGAGTGCACCTTGCCGTAGATGCCGCCGGAGAAGACCACGCGGTCGCCTTTCTTCAAGCCGCTGCGGAATTTCTGTTCTTCTTTCTCTTTCTTGCGCTGCGGGCGCATCATAAGGAGCCACATAACGACGAGGATGACAATCATCCAAATCCACATGCTTCCCATACCGCCGCCCTGTGCGGCCTGCAATAAAATCATATCAATCATTTTTATTCTTAATTTTTAATTTTTAATTCTTAATTCCCTTTCACCTCTCACCTCTCACCTCTCACCTTCCCACTTGGGCAGTAATTTTGAGACGGACGCGCGAGGGCTGTGCGTTGCTGACGACAGTCACCTCCTGGAACTGCTGGCCAGCCTTGCCGGCACTCTTGAAGGTGACAGTGACATAGCCGTCGGCACCCGGCGCTATGCGTCCACGTGGGTAGTCGGCCACAGTGCATCCGCATGTCGCTGACGCCGAACTGATGATGAGGTCGGCATTGCCAGTGTTGCGGAAATGGAAACTGTAGCTTATGTTCTCGCCACCCGAAAGGCGTCCGAAGTCGTGCATCTCACTGTCGAAGGTCATCACGGGCATCGCCGTGTCGCTGTTGTAACCTTCGGCGCTCATGGGATTGCGTATGAGGTCGACGTCGGCATCCACGCTCTTCTGCTTGCAGCCCACCATCACAAAAATCACCAAAGCAAAAATCCAGAATATCCTTTTCATAACTCCTAACTACTAACTTCTAACTCCTAACTCTCCACAAGTCCCCGTCCGCTCTTGTTTATGCGGCCCTGCTTGCGGAGCTCGAGCACCAGCTTGTCGAGGATGCCGTTGATGAAGAGGCGGCTGCGTTCGGAGCTGAACTCCTTGGACAGCTCGATATATTCGTCGATGGTGACCTTCTCGGGAATGGAGGGACACGAGGTGAGCTCGGCAATGGCCATGTTCACGAGGAGTACGTCCATGAGCGCCACACGCTCGAATTCCCATCCCTGCAGGCGACTCTTTATCAGTTCGTCGCCCTCTTCGCGGTGTTCGAGGGTCTCGCGCAGCAGCTGCCGCGCAAACTGGAAGTCGGCCTCGTCCTTCTCGACGCGCTTGTCGTACATTACGGGCCACGGCATGGCCTCGTCGAAGGTGTCGACCTCGAGAGCCTTGAGCATCATGAAGTTGTACTGCGCTATCTGTTCGAAATCGTCCTCCCACAGTAGGCTGCGCTCGGCCATAACAGCCACCAGCGCCTCACGGTTCATCAGGAAGCGGAAGAGGTTGACGGCAAGCTCGCGGTCCTGCTCGAAGTCGGTGTCGGTATGCGACAGGTACTGGCAGTAGGTGTCGGTCTTGCGAAACTCTATGAAGGCCTCGCGGACGAGGTCGTCGTGCAAATCCCAGCATCCGTCCCATTTCTCCATGTGCTGCTTCAGCTCGAAGTTGTCGGCCATGCGGCGGAGGAATTCGTTGGTGAGGAATTTGCGGTTGGGCTTCTTCTCGGCATCGGTGGGGCGGAACTTCTTCCTGCCCTCCTCGATGACCATCTCGCCAACCTCGAGCATCTTGGGCAGCAGCGCCACCTGAAGCACACCGAGTTCGTTGAGGCGACCTACATGGTACTCAAACTCTTTGGTGGCTGTGGCAACGTCTTTGCCCTCTATCTGGCAGGCATAGAGTTGCTGCAGTACTTTGCATCGTAAAAAGTGTCGGCTTAGCATTTAGAGTACTATATTGATGATTTTCTTGGGAACAAATATCACCTTCTTAGGCTCCTTGCCTTCCATCCATTTCTGGCCTTCGGGCATACCCTTGATGACCTCAAGGGCGTCGGCCTGAGTGCAGTCGGCAGCAAGCTCGACGGTGAAGCGCATCTTGCCGTTGAACTGCACAGGGTATTTCACCGTGTCCTCGACAAGCATCTTCTCGTCGTACTGCGGCCACTGGGCGTCACACACACTGCCTTCGTTGCCCAGCTGATGCCACAACTCTTCGGCGATATGCGGCGCGAAGGGAGCAATGAGTATCACCATCGGCTCGAGCACCTCGCGGTTGGCGCACTTCAACTCGGTCAACTGATTGGTGGCAATCATGAACGTCGACACCGAGGTGTTGAACGAAAAACGCTCTATGTCGTCGGTAATCTTCTTGATGGTCTGGTGCAGCACCTTGAGGCTACTAGTATCACTAGTACTACTAGTAGAACTAGAATCAAACAGTCTCCAGAATTTCTTCAGGAACCTGAACACGCCTTCGATGCCGTTGGTGTCCCACGGTTTGGCCTGCTCCACAGGGCCGAGGAACATCTCGTACAGCCTCAGCGTGTCGGCACCGTAGCGGGCCACAAGGTCATCGGGGTTCTGTACGTTGAACATGCTCTTCGACATCTTCTCCACCTCCCAGCCACAGACATACTTGCCGTCTTCCAACTCGAACTGCGCGTCGGCAAACTCGGGCCGCCACTGACGGAACTTCTCCACGTCGAGCACGTCGTTGCTGACAATGTTGATGTCGACATGTATCGGCGTCACGTCGTCCATGTCCTTTATCAGTCCCTTCGAAATGAAGAGGTTGTTGTCTTTCTTGCTTCTGTATACGAAGTTGCTCCTTCCCTGTATCATGCCCTGGTTGATGAGTTTCTGGAAGGGCTCTTCCTTGACCGACAAACCGAGGTCGAAGAGGAACTTGTTCCAGAAGCGGGCGTAAATCAGGTGACCTGTGCCGTGCTCGGCGCCGCCGACGTAGAGGTCGACGTTCTGCCAGTAGCCCACGGCTTCCTTGGAGAAGTATTCGCCGTCGTTCCACGGGTCCATATAACGGAGGTAGTATCCGCTCGAACCTGCGAAGCCGGGCATGGTGCTCAGCTCGAGGGGGAACACAGTCTTGTTGTCTATCTTGCCCTTCTCAACCACACAGCGGTGCTCTTCGTCCCAGGCCCACTTCTCGGCGTGACCCAGCGGCGGCTCACCGGTGGCGGTGGGTTTGAACTCGCTTACCTCAGGCAACTCCAACGGCAGGCACTCCTCGGGGATTGGATAGGGAATGTCGTCCTTATAGTAGATTGGGAACGGCTCGCCCCAGTAGCGCTGGCGGCTGAAGATGGCGTCGCGGAGGCGGTAGTTCACCGTGCGGTGACCTATGCCCATCTCCTCTATCTTGTCGATGACGGCGGCCATAGCCTCCTTCACCTTCATACCGCTCACAAAGCCGCTGTTGACGCTCCAGCCGGTCTTGGCGTCCATGCTCTCGCTCCATGTCTCGGGGTCGGAGGTCACGTCTTTCTCCTGCGACACAACCTGACGTATCGGCAGACCGAAATGGCGCGCAAAGGCGAAGTCGCGACTGTCGTGGGCAGGCACAGCCATGATGGCGCCGGTACCGTAGCCGGCAAGCACATAGTCACTAACCCATATCGGTATCCTCTCCTCGGTCAGGGGGTTGACGGCGTAGGCGCCGGTGAAGACACCAGAGACCTTCTTCACCTCGGCCTGGCGCTCGCGCTCACTGCGGTTCTTGGCCCATGTCACATAGTCCTGCACCTGCTGGCGCTGCTCGTCGGTGGTTATCTGGTCTATCAACTCGTGCTCCGGGCAAAGCACCATGAATGTCACGCCGAAGATGGTGTCGGGACGCGTGGTGAAAATCTCGAAGCTCGGCACGGGCTGCGGGTCGAACTGTGGCATATAGGCCTGCGCACCGGGCAGCACGTTCTCGTTGCTCTTCACGTCGAGGGGGAACCACACGGCGGCACCCTCACTGCGGCCTATCCAGTTGCGCTGTATCTCTTTCAGCGAGTCGGTCCAGTCCACCTTCTCCAAGCCGTCGACAAGCCTCTGGGCATACGCCGAGATGCGAAGGCTCCACTGGCGCATGAGCTTGCGCTCGACAGGGAAGCCGCCACGCACGCTCAAGCCGTTGACCACCTCGTCGTTGGCCAGCACGGTACCCAGGCCGGCACACCAGTTGACATAGGTGTCGGCCAGATAGGCCAGACGGTAGTTCATCAGCACCTGTTGCCTCCGGGCCTCGTCCCACGAGTTCCACTCGCCGGCGGTGAAGTCCATCACCTCGGTGCAGGCAGCGTCGAGTCCCTCGGTGCCGCATTCAGCGAAGCGAGCCTCTAGCGAGGCTATCGGCAACGCCTTGTCGGCAGTGTTGTCATAGTAATGCTTGAAAAGCTGCAGGAAGGTCCACTGCGTCCACTTGTAGTATTTCGGGTCGCAGGTCCTCACCTCGCGGCTCCAGTCAAAACTGAAACCTATCTTGTCCAACTGCTCGCGGTAGCGGGCAATGTTCTGCTCTGTGGTGACAGCGGGATGCTGACCAGTCTGTATGGCATACTGCTCGGCGGGCAGGCCATAGGCGTCGTAGCCCATGGGGTGCAGCACGTTGAATCCACGCAGACGCTTGTAGCGCGCATAGATATCGCTGGCTATGTAGCCCAGCGGATGACCCACATGCAAGCCGGCCCCCGAAGGGTAAGGAAACATGTCCAATACATAGTAATGCGGCTTCTCACCATTTACATGGTTGTCGGCCGAGCCGACACCGGTCTTCACATGGTATACACCATGTTCCCGCCAGTAGTTTTGCCACCGAGGTTCGATTTCAGAGAAGTTGTAGTCCATTTTCTTTCAATCATTTATAGCAGCACACACTCTGTACTGCAAACTGCAAAGATACTAAAACACCGTGATATATACAAATGTTCTTCAATATTTCTTCAATATTTCTTCAATCGGCCATTGAAGAAATATTGAAGAAATACCGTCGAAAGAACGATGCAAAAGGGGCCTGCACGCTTGTGCAGGCCCCCTCGCAAGTAGAGTTATGCCCTGATGGCTTAGCGAACCACGAGGACGCGCTTGGCCGGGAATCTGTCAACCTTGATGAGGTAGACACCCGAGGCATTGACGCGGAACTCGACAGTCTCGCCAGCCTTGGTGGCAGTGCTGATCAGTCGACCGTTGACATCGAACAGGCGCACATCGCGGCCTTCGGCACCCTTGACAAGGATCCTCATGCCGGTGCTCCAGACGGTGATCTCAGGCTCGTCGGCATCCTCAATACCAATCTCGCCGATAGTGTCGAAGATAGCAGTGACGGTGACATCCTCGGTCGCGATGAACTGCAGCGTAGCTGTAGTCTCACCCGTGCTCCACTGGACGAAGCGGTAGCCGCTGTCGGCAATGGCGGTCAGGGTGGCAACGCTGCCTTCGTTGTACCAGCCGGAGCCGAAGACGCGACCCATGGTGGTGTCGTTAGGCACACCGACGATATGGTACTTGTTGATGGAGAAGACTGCCTCGACCTCGACGGTCATGCCGGCCAGCTCAGCAGGCACCACGGCGGCATACATCGGCACACGCAGCGTGTCGGTCAGACCCATGATGGTGACCAGCCAGTAGTCGAAGTGGTAGCCCTGGTTGGCAATGGCCTGGACCATGGCGCTGTCGCCCACGGCATAGGTGTAGGTGCCGGGCACCGGGTTGGTGGTACCCATGCTGCTGTCGTTGACAGTGAGCACGAAGGTCACGTCTTCAACCGCACTGTCGGACACGAAGCGTGCTAACAGAGTCACATGTTCGGTGACGGTGAAGCTGTAGACGCTGTCGGTGCTGACAACGGTGCCGGTGAGGGAGCGCCAGTCGGCGAAGTGGTAACCGTCGTTGGGCGTGGCCACGAGGGTGGCAGTGCTGCCTTCGGCATACAAGCCGATACCAGTGACGCTACCCATGGTGGTGTCGTAGGCCACATTGACCAGGTACCACGTGGTGTCGGGCGCGACATAGTCGGCCTCGAAGACGGCCAGCAGGGTGACATCCTCGGTGGGCACGAAGCTGTAGGGGTTGTCGGTGCTGACGGTGTCTTGCTGCATATCCATCCAGGCCACGAAGTGGAAGCCTGTGTCGGCAGTGGCAGTAAGAGTCACAGTGTCGCCCACTTCATAGACACCGGCGCCGTTCACGCTACCCATCTGGACGTCGTAGAGGACGCTGACGGTGAAGTGCGTGCTGTCGGGAGCAGGTGTGCTGTCGGGAGCGAAGGTGGCAACGAGGCTGACGTCATTAGTGACCACGAAGCTGTAGATGTTGCTGTCGCTGACATTGTCGCCATTCTCAAGCCATTCCACGAAGTGGTAGCCGCTGTCGGCAATGGCCACAAGGGTGGCGGTGTCGCCTTCCGCATACTGGCCGGCGCCACTGACGGTACCCATCTGGGCGTCATAGAGGACGCTGACAGTGTACCATGTGGTGTCGACAGGAGTGCTGTCGGGAGCGAAGTAGGCAACCATGTTGATGGTGCGGTCGAGGAGCCACTGTTCACCAGTGCACAAGATAGTGTCTTCAGGAACGATGTTCGGCGTGTTGCTGAGGCCGACAATCTCATAGGTCCAATGCGTGAAGTGGTAGCCGTCGTAGGCAACGGAGTTCATCATCAGGGTGTCGCCCAGAGCAACACGGTAGGTGCCGGGCTGGGGGTTGGTGGTACCCATGGTGGCATCGGCGGTAGCCATGACAACGGTCATGCTGTCGGCAATACCACTATTGGAGATGAAGCTGGCCTTAAGAGCAATCATGGTGTTGCTGACCACGTTGCTGTCGACAACCAGGACGAACGGATTGGTGTACACGGTGTCGTTAACAATGTTGGTAACGCTATCGCCAGAGTAGTAGGCCACAGCCCAGTAGTCGAAGGCATAGCCGCTGTCGGGAGTGGCGGTAGCCACGACGGTGTCGCCCTCATGGAAGACGGCATTGAGTGCAGTAGCGCTCGCATTGCCATTCAAGGCAACAGTACCGTGTGCCGGGAAGTTGGGTGCGGCAATAACTATCACGCTGTCGGGCTCAACCACGGGCGTGGTGTCGGGCATGCTGAAGACAATATTGTCGATGGCAACGCCGTAGCCATAGCCGTCGGTCATCTGGAAGGCGACCTGGTAGGCGGTAGCGGGCAGCATGACGCTGTCGACGGTCCATGTGGCAATCTCGCTGGTGTAGTTGGCGAGCTCCATCCATTCACCGTTACTGCTGGTACGGTAGAGGACGGCGAGCTGGTCTTGGTCGCCAGCCCAGCTGCGCTGGATGTGGGCGTAGGTCATCTTGGCACCTGCAGCCTGACCGAAGTCGAGCGCCGGCGACACAAGGCGTGTGACATTACCGTTGGTGGTGTGAGTCATACGGGCATTGCGTGCGCCTTCGTAGGCACCGGGATCTGCCTGGTGGTCACCCACGCCGTAGGTCCAGCTGCCACTGCCCTCGTTGCTCCAGCAAGCGATGGTGGCACTGTTCTCCTCGAAGGTCTCGGTGAACGGGATAGCCACGGCATTGCACGGAGTTGTGAAGGTCACCGTGGCAACGTCGCTCGTGTCGCAGCCGGAGACCACATTGTAGGTGTACTGCGTGTTGGCGTTGAGACCGGTGAGTACAACGGTGGTATCGGTGACGGTCTGACCAGCGGTTGCGTCGGCAACGTTGTAGACGTAGTAGCTGTCGGCATTGCCGCTCCAGGTCAGCGTGGCACCGTTGGCGGTGACATTGCTGGCGGTCAGGTTGAGAATCGGCAAGCAGTTGGGAGCCTCAGTGACGATGAGAGTGTAGTCCTCGGCCACAGCATAGGTGCTGGTGAAGCAAGGATCGGGAGTGCCGGTACCATTATTAATATAATTGTTGAAGTAACTGTCGGCACCGGCGATACGCATGCGGTAGCTGCCTGTAGCGGTGGTGGCGGGGATGTTGAATGTAGCGGTGAGGGTGGTCGGATTAGCGTTAGTCGACTCGCCGGCATATACCACCTCGTCAGCATCGAAGGTCAAACTGCGGTTCCAGTCAATCCAGATGACAGTACCGTAGGTGTAACCTGTGGCGTAGGTAATCTCAACCGTAGCGGGAGTACCGGCGGGCACCGAGCCGCTCATCGAAGCATTGTTAATATAGTACGGTGCAGCGGTGGGATGCGAGGTGGTGTTGGTCATACCGCCAAAGCTCACGCTGGTGATACCCTGGGCGTCAACCGATGTCGGGTTGGGCGTGCAGTAGCCGATGTGGATGTTGATCGGCATGGACCACAAGCCGGCGTTGGTACCGCAGATGGCACGTACGGCAACCTGGTAGTCGTTATCGACCATCAGACCGCCGATGTGGGCGGTGGTGTCGTTGACGGCCACGGTTACGCTGGTGTCGACATCGCCGTTATGGGTCACCTGTACCTCATAGCTGCTGGCGCCGTTGCTGTTCCAGCTGATGTTGGCCGAAGCACTATCCTGACTGTCAAGGGTCAGACCCATAACGTTCGGGCAGCTAGGCACCTCACTGACAATAATGTTGTCGATGTGGATGTTGTTGTCGCCGCCGCTCCAGAGGCTCTGGGCGTAGAAGGCAATCTTGATGGTGTCGCCAATGTACTGGTTCAGGTTGATCACCTGATTGATGTAGTCAGTGCTGGCGAGGGAAGCGAGGGTGTAGTTGCCGCCCTGGTTCTGCCACTTGGTGGCGTTGCTCTCGAGCCAGCTCTGACCACCGTCGGTGGAGACGAGGACCATGAAGGCCTGCGAACTGTTGGTGTCAAAGCCCGTGGCGGCATTGGCACCGCTGTAGGTCGTGAAGGCAGCGTCGAAGGTCAGCTGGGCGGTGGTGACACCCGTCAGGGCGATGGCAGGAGTGATTATCCAGCTCTTGCAGCTAGAATAACTGGAAGCATAGATGTTCTTATAGTAGTGTCCAGCATCGAGGCCGTTGTAAGTATTGCTGGCATAGCTCCAGTTGGGAGTGGTGAGGGTCAGAGCAGCGCCGGCGAAGACCTCGGCGGCGGTGGTACCATTGGCACCACGCCAGCAAGGATCGCTGTTGACACTGGCACTGAAGTCCTCCATGAAGGGCAGGCCCATGGCATCGCAGGCGGTGCGGGCGCTGACGGTCATTATCGGCGAGGCATCGTTGGCCGAGCAGTTGGCCTGCACACCGAAGATGTATTCGGTGTTGCTGGTCAGGCCCGTAACGGTGTAGCTGGTGCCGGTGATGCCGCTACCCAAAACCGTGCTGTCGCTCATGTCGTAAACGGTGTAGGTGGCACCGGTGTTGTTGGCATCGCTCCATGCGAGGTCCACAGTAGTGGCGGTGGCATTGGAGGCGGTGAGACCGGCGACAGGCATGCAGCTGGGCGTCACATCGAGCACCACATCGTCGATATAGATGTAGTTGTAGCTATAACCGGTGGTATCCACTGCCGGGCAGAGGAAGGCCACATACTTGCCGGTGCCGGCATAGTTGGCCAGGTTCACGGTATAGGTCTCGACAGTGTTGGCAGGCAGCGGAGTCATGTTGATATCGCCGATACCCACGAAGGTGCTGGCATCCATCGGGTCTGTCATGACACCCACATAAATCCACGAGCGGTAGGTGGCAGAAGTGCTGCTGTAGCGCTTGGCCTTGAAGGTGACGGTCAGACCGCTGACATCAACCGAGTCATCGAGCTGCGGCAGGGCAGCATAGCTGTAGACATTAGTACCGGTGTACGAGGGCTTACTGCCGTAGAAGTAGAGGCTGCGGCTGCCGGTGATGGCTGCGGAAACGGGATACGGATAGGCTGTGCTGCCGTTGGTACCCTTGGTCCAGCAGGGATCGATGGTGGCCGAGGAGCCGGTGTTGTAGGACTCGAAGTCCTCGCTATACGGCAGGTCGGCAGCGGTCAGGGCTGCGCAGGCGGTACGGAAGGTAACGGTGACAGTGTCGCTCATGCCTTCGGTGCACTGGGCGGCAACACCGATGGTGTACTCGGTGTTGGCCATGAGGCCACTCAGGTTATAACTGGCGCTCGACGAAGTACCGATGGTCTGGACGGAATCCGTGTTGGTCATGTCGAAGACAGTGTATCCGGTGGCAGCGCCGTTCCAGGTAATAGTGGCACTGTTGGTAGCGATGTTGGAGGCGACGAGGTTGTTGACGGGCAGGCAGCTCGGAGCCGACTCCACAGTCACGTCGTCAACAAACCAATAGTAATATGTAGCTGTTGGATTGTGACGCATGGCCAGGCGGGCACCGGCGGGAGCGCCGGCGAAGGTGACGGTCTTCTCCATGTGGGCGGCCGTGGCCCATTCGCTGTAGCTGTAGTTGGCTACCTCAACGAAGGTGGTGGCATCGGTCACGTCGGTCATATAACCCACCGAGAAGGTGCCGCAACTGCTGCTGGTATTCTCCGGACGACTCCAGAAGCGCAACTGCATGGTGTCGATATTGCCATCGAACTCAGGCAGGACGACGAGGTTGCTCGTCGCACCGCTGAAGCGGAGATACTGACTGCTCTCATGCGAATAACTTGTGGAGTTCAGCACATTGACAGTGCCGTCGCCAACCTTAGTCCAGCACGAGGGCACGGCATTGGTGGCGTCGCTCTCGAAGGTCCAGGTGTACGGGATGGCGTAGCTACCGCAAGCGGTGCGGAAGGTGAAGGTCACCACAGGACTCTCGTCATTGCCGCAAACGGCAGCAATGCCGTAGGTGTATTCGGTGTTGGCGTCAAGACCATTGATGGTCACCGTGGTGTCGGCAACGGTCTGCACAAGGCTGCTGTCAGCCATGTTGTAGACCTTGTAGCTCGAGGCTATGCCGTACCATGTCAAGGTGGCGCTGCTGGAGGTGACATTGCTCAGAGCAATGCTATTGACGGGCAGACAGTTGGGAGCCTGCTCGACGGTCACGTCGTCGACATACCAGTACCAGCTGGTGCTGCCGGCATTATGGCGCATAGCGATGCGGGCACCGGCAGGAGCACCGGCGAAGGTGACGGTCTTCTCCATGTGGGCGGTCTCGGTCCATTCGTTGTAGTTGTAGTTGGCAACCTCAACGAAGGTGGTGGCATCGGTCACGTTGGTCATATAACCCACCGAGAAGGTGCCGCAGTTGGCATTGGTGATGCTCTCGGGACGTGTCCAGAAGCGCAGCTGCATGGTGTCGATATTACCTTCGAGCTCAGGCATGACGACGAGGTTGCTCGTCGAACCGCGGAACTGGAGGTAATTCGTGCTGTTGTGTGCGTTGGAAGCACCACTCATTACATTGGTAAAGCCGTCGCCAACCTTCGTCCAGCACGAGGGCGTGGCACTGGTGGCATCGCTCTCGAAGGTCCAGGTGTACGGGATGGCGTAGGCAGCACACTCGGTACGGCCGGTGACCGTGATAACCGTGGGAGCATCGGCAGTGGCGCAGTTGGCACGGACACCAATGGTGTACTCTGTATTGGCCTCGAGGCCGGTGACAGTGTAGGTGGTGCCGGTTACGCCGGTGGCAGCGACAACGGTGTCATTATATACAATGGTATAGGTGGCATTGCTGTTGATGCTGTCGGTCCAGCTGATGGTGATGCTGCTCGTGGTGGCACCTGTGATGGCCAGGTTGGCAACCTCGAAGCACGAAGGCATCTCTTCCAGGGTAATATCGTCGAGGTAGATGTAGCCAGAACCCTTCTTGACCATCAGTGCGACATAAGCGTCGGTGGCGGTGGCAGCGGACAGCGAAGCGGTGTAACGCTCGTAGTCGGTGCTGTTGGCGCCATTGACAAGCACGCTGTCGACAATGGTGAGGGTGCTGATGTCAGCAGGATCACTCATAGTACCCACATAGATATTCTTGACGGTGGTCGTTGTTGTTGCCCTGGCCCAGAAGCTCACACGGTTGCCGTTCATCGGGTAGGTGGCCACATTGAGCTCAGGCAGGATGGCGATCATCGTGTCGGGATAGGTGGCAGTGGTTGTACCGATGAAGTAGAAGGCGTGGTTGCCGCTATGGGCGTTAGAGGTGGTATAGTAGTCGTAGGGATACATCGCTGTGCTGCTTGTTGCCGAGTAGTAACGGCTCCAGCAGTAAGGCATCTGATAACTGCCATCGGGCACTGCCTCGAGGTCGTCGGTCCACGGCAGCTCAGCAATCATACCGCATGAGGTACGACCGGTAGCGGTAACAGCATCGGAAGCATCGTCGGCCGAGCAGTTGGCCACAACACCGAAGGTATATTGAGTGTTGGGCACAAGACCGGTGACGGTGTAGGTTGTATCGGTGATACCGCTAGCAACGAGAGCCTCGCCATTGTAGACGCTGTAGGTAGCACCGTTGTTGAGGTTATCGTTCCATGTGAGGGTCATGCTGCTTGAGGTCACTCCATCGACAACGAGGTTCTCCACTATGTAGCAACTGGGCAGTTCATCGATGACAATATCATCAATGCAGCAGGTGTAGTAGCTCGTGGCAACATCCCACTTGAAGACCAAGTGCTTGGCAGTGGCGGGCACAGCGTTGAGGTACAACAGGACATCCTGTCCCACACCCTGGGCCTGCACACCGTTGCCGGAGTGCTGCGTTGCCGAGGAGGCACTATAGCTGCTGATGGAGGTAAAGCCGGTGGTGTCGTCGCCCGTGACATAGCCGACGGTCAACGTACCGTTGGTACCCTCAGTGCACATCCAGAAGGAGAGCTGCAGTTCATTCAGCGATCTGGACATCTCGGGAAGTATAGCATACTTGGGTGTGCCATATGTCGCACTGGTTCCCGCGAGTAAAGCAAGGCTGTTTATGCCGCTCTTCTGGTAGCTGTACGAGCCATTGCCGGTGACAACATGCGGAATGTATGCGGCATTGGTACCGGTGCTGTATACCGTCCAGCAGTCAGGCATTACACCTGCCGTACTATATGCCGTACCGGTGACACCCTCGAAGCCTTCGCTCCAAGGCAGTTCGGTAACCAGGCAGGAATCGGCGGCAGCTGCAGCAGCGGTAGTCACCTCTATCGTCTCGGACAGTATGCTCCAGGTGTTGCTGTCGCAGTGAGCCTGGATCCTGACATAGTAGGTGGTGCTGGGCTGCAGGCCGGTGATGGTGGCGCTGCCGGTGGTGGTGGTCACCATGATGTCGGTCAGGCCGATGTATGCGTGCACGTCAAACGACGGAGCATTGGTGGTGGTGAAGGTCACAGTGATGGAACTGTCGGTCACACCGGCGATGGCCACATTTGTGACAGTGTCGCAGAGAGTAGGCACGGTGTCGGGCATGATGGTCAGGGTCATGTTGATGACACTGTCGCAGCCGGCGGCATTGGTCAGCACATGCGTGTAGGTGCCGCTCTCGGTGTATACGCTGTCGTACCACTCGAAGCTGCCAACGGCCTCCTGACTGAAGGCGTAGCTGCTGTTGTAGTTCACCGTCAGGTTCAGGATGTGGGTGTCGGTGCAGCCCTGGTCGCTCACGCTGGTGGCAACATAACGGCC